>JAXGPL010000042.1:0-1954 GCA_040766985.1 Bacillota bacterium | reverse complement strand
CGAAGACGGGTGGATCTGGTGCGATCGCGAGGCGATCGAGGCTGAACCGAAACGGCTGTTGCTCGAACCCCCGGACGCGATGAAGATCAGGTTGCCTCACTCCCCGGACCATCATCGCAACTTCCTCGATTGCGTGAAATCGCGTCGCGCCCCGGTCGCCCCCGCGGAGGTCGGGCAGCGCTCGATGACCCCCGGTCACCTGGGACAAATCGCCATGCAGCTCCGGCGCAAGCTCTCCTGGAATCCGGAGACGGAGACAATCGCCGACGACCCGACGGCGTCGCGTCTTCTGGGAACGGCCATGCGCGAGCCGTGGCGGCTGGGGTGAGAGGCGCACAGCCAGAATGTTTCATTGTGCTGTGACCACGGCGAAGCCGAGAACTCCGCAATGTGGCCCCATGCGGGCTAAGCCCCATGCACGTTCCGGCCCGCACGAATTCCAGACCCGGCCTCCTTCGTTCGGGGCCGGAGCGCCGGCTTGCAGCCGGCTTAAGCCCCACTTCAAAGGACAAAGAACAAGGCACTCCCTCAGTCGTTTCTGTCTGTGCGCCGCCGTCGCGCTCACGATGTCGGCTCAGCAGCCCCTCGGTTGGGGCATGGAAATGGGCAGCGACCTGGCAGTGCTCAAGAAAGACACCACGGAAAAACGGTGTGTCTGGTGGTCAAGGCGGCCTATGGTGGTCCGCTCGGGATCTGCAACGAGGAAGCCTTCTTCGACGAGATCAGCGTTATCCCGGCAATGGAGACTACTGTCGAAAACGCGCTCCGAAGCTTTTGGCGATGCGCCACCAGGGCCAGATCAAGGGGAGCCAGCGCAGGAGGACACGCCCGCGTCTGGCCAGGGTGTAACCGGCAACCGGAGCGGCAATCCAGAGCAGCGGACGCGCCCCGCGCGCCCAATGCACGGCGCGGTCCGCCCAGCCCAGGGAATCGGCCAGCCGACTCCAGTCGTCGTGGAGTCGGGCGCGGTGATCCGCGGCGGCGGTGATGAGCGATTGCCGTCGCGTCTCGAGTTCGCCTAGCGTCCGGCTCGAAAACATGCGCGGTCCTTTTCGAACTCCGCCAGGGTGCCGGCGAATGGCTTGAGCCCGTGTTTCAACTCGCGTCGGATCCCGATCAGGAGCCAGGCCGAGCCGCCGCCGTAGAGGAGGGTCAACCCGACGAACGCGGCGATGGGCGACCATGGCCAGAGCAGCCAGATGAGGCCGGCCGTCAGCGTGCCCAAGGCCAGCAGCACGAGAATCGCGGCCGCGGCCACACGCAGGAGGAGACCGATCAACCGGACCTTCTCCTGCTGCAACTCGACCGTCAGCAGCTCGAAGCGCGTCCGCGCCAGGGCCAGCACGGACTCGATCGCGCCGAGCAACGAGGCGAAGAGGCCTTGAGGCGACTTCGGTTCGGTTGCCATGAGGCTACCTGCGTCCCAGCAGCAGGCCAAACAACAGGCCGACGCCGAAGGAAGCGCCGATGGACTCGTACGGATGGTCGCGAATCAGCCGGTCGGCCGCCTTGGCGCTGGCGAGGGCCCTGTCTTCGAGTTGAGTGGCGGTGGCTTTGGCCTTATCGACCGAGGCCTGGAGGCGGGCTTTGATTTCAGCGGTCTTGCCGCTGGTGTCACCCACGCCCGCCTTGAGCAACTCCTCGGCGTCGCGGATCAGGACGCGGAGATCCTCGGCGACTTTTTCCCGACTGATCTTGGCCGGCTCTTCGATGTTGTGGAAATAGGTTTCCATGGTCATGTCCGTGTCTTTCACTTGTTACGGCGGCGGGCTCGCCGGTGGGAGAGCCCCACGTCGTCCAGGCTCAACTTGGAGCGCGAAACGGCGCGCGTCGAGCCGAAAGTTGGATGCTATTCGTACGTTTTCGAGAGCTGCTCGAACCGTTTGTAGACCGGGGATGCGGGCGTGATGCGCTGCCGGATTTCCGCCAGCACGCGCCGGGCCTCGGCCACATT
>JAXGPL010000041.1:0-2924 GCA_040766985.1 Bacillota bacterium | reverse complement strand
CCCTCGGATTCAAACATGGCGGGGCAGGACGTGCAGTCCGCCGGCCTGGGCCACACCGCGGAGTTGCGCATCCTGGCCGTCCTGCGCCAGGATGGCGCGGTGCTGCCGCCCCGACCGGGCTTGAAGCTGGCCGAGGGCGACCGTTTGCTCGCGCTCGGGACCCGCCCCCAACTCGAACTCGTGCGTGCGCTGGCCGCATTGACGTTCGATCCCACTCCGCCGGATGTCGACGCGGCACTGGAAACCGAGCATGTCGGTCTGTTGGAGGCCGTCCTCGCCCCACGGTCGGCGCTGGCGGGCAAACGGGTGCCCGACGCGCAACTCCGGGAGCGTTTCGGCGTCAGCCTCCTGGCCCTGTGGCGGGGCGGACGGTCTTACCGGTCCCAACTGCGCGCGATGGACCTGCGCCACGGCGATGCGCTGCTTTTCTACGGGCCGCGCGAGCGACTGCAGGCGCTCGGGCGCGAACCGGATTTTGTCGTGCTGACCGAAGCCGCCCAGGAATTGCCCCGCGCGCGCAAGGCGCCTCTGGCGCTGGCCATTCTGGGCGTGGTGGTCCTTGCCGCCCTGCTCGGATGGCTCCCCATCTACATCGCCGCGGTGCTCGGCGCCGCCATGATGGTCGCCACCGGCTGCTTGCGCATGGACGAGGCCTACCGGTTCATCGAATGGAAGGCCGTGTTCCTGATTGCCGGCCTGCTGCCGCTCGGCATTGCCGCAAACAACTCCGGCGCCGCTCTGTGGCTCGGAGAAAACCTGGCGGGCTGGACGGCCCCGCTCGGGCCGGTCGGGATCCTGGCGGCGCTCATGGGCGTCACGTTCGCTGCCAGCGCCGTGTTGCCGCCGGCGGCCGTGGTGGTGATGCTTGCACCTGTTGTGATGCACATGGCCGCGCACCTGCAGCTCTCGCCGCGCGCCTTGATGATGGGGATGGCGGTTGCGGCGGCGTCCACGTTCATCAATCCGCTGGGGCGCGCGGCCAGCCTCATGGTGATGGGGCCGGGCGGCTATCGGTTTGTCGATTACGTCAAAGTGGGTCTCCCGCTGACGCTGGTTGTCTGGCTGGTGACCGTGGGCGTGCTGCCGTTGGTCTGGCCTTTGTCCACCCCGTAAACACAGCTTGCCTCGCATGGCCGCCACTGGCGCGGGCCTGATTGGGTGTCGGCCTGATTTGGTTGCAATCGGCTCGCAGTCTGGGGGATTCTACGCCCACACATGCCCTCGAAACACCAATTCGATGCTGTCGTCCTCGGTGCCGGCAGCGCCGGGTTTGCCGCGGCGCGCACGGCAGCCGCCGCCGGCCTGAACGTCGCCGTTGTGGACGGCGCCCCGGAACTGGGGGGGCTCTGCATCCTGCGCGGTTGCATGCCCACGAAGACGCTGCTCGAAGCCGCCCATGTCCGGCATCTCGCGCAACGCGCCGGCACGTGGGGTGTCCGTGTGCCCGAGGCCCAGTTCGATTGGCCGGCGATCCTGCGGCGCAAGGATGAATTGGTGCGCGGTTGGGCGGAGTACCGACGCGACCAGCTCAACGGGGGCAAGTTCGCGCTGATCCGCGCCCAGGCCCGCTTTCTCGATCCGCATCGGCTTGTTCTGGACGATGGGCAGACCGTCGAAGCCCCCCGCTTCGTCATTGCCACCGGGTCTGTGGTCTCTCCTCCGCCGTTGCCGCAGCTCGAGGCGGTCGGCTGCCTTACCAGCGACGACGCGTTGAGCCTCGACACGCCGCCGCGTTCGATGATTGTGCTGGGCGGCGGCCCGGTGGCGCTCGAGTTCGCGCAGTTCTTTGCCCGGCTCGACGTCAAGGTCACCGTGGTCCAACGCAGCGACCATGTCCTGCGGGGCCTTGACGACGACACCGCGCAGGCCATCGAAGCCGCGCTGCGGCGGGAAGGTTTACGCGTCCTGACCGGCACCCGTTTGTTGGGCGCAGTGCGCAACGCGTCCGGCACGTCTGTTCGCTTCGAACGGGCTGGGCGCGTGGAAACCGCCGCCGCGGATCAGGTTCTTCTGGCGCTGGGCCGCTCGCCCAACACCGCCGCCCTCGATCTTGAGAAGGCTGATGTGCAAACGGAGAAAGGCCGCATTCTCGCCAGCGCCGAGCAGCAAACCAGCGCGCCGCACATCTACGCCGCCGGCGATTGCTGCGGCCCCCACGACCTCGTGCACCTGGCAGTGCAACAGGGCGAAGTGGCCGGGCACAACCTCGCGCATGCAACCGCCCCGCGGCGAATGGACTACCGCTTGCTGGTGCGCGTGGTGTTCACGGAACCTCAAGTGGCCGCCGTTGGCCTCACCGAGAAGGAAGCCCGCGCGGCCGGGCTTGAGCCTCTGGTTGCCAGTTATCCCTTTTCCGACCATGGCAAGTCGGTGATCCTCGATGCCCGGGACGGTTTTGTGAAACTGCTGGCCGACGCACGGACCGGCGAAATCATCGGGGCGAGTGTCGTTGGCCCCCTGGGCGGGGAGTTGATCCACGAAATCGTTGCCGCGATGCACGGCCGAATGACCGTTCAACAACTCGCCGCACTGCCGCACTATCACCCAACACTGGCTGAGATCTGGACCTATCCGGCCGAAGAACTGGCGGCTTGCATCGACCAGGCCGCGACCGCGCGGAGACAGCGCCGAGCTCAGATCTGCGAGTAGGGGGCCGGCTTGAGCAGGGTGTTCGTGATGCCGCGAATCACCCGGGCGTCGGCGTACTCGGGCATGCTGCTGATCTTCCGCCAGTCCGGATGCTTCACGAACGTGCTCCATGCGGCCTTCTGCTGCTCCTCGCCCTCGAAGCCGAGCATGTAGGTCAGGTTCGGCATCTTCCCGCCAAACAAGGTCTCGCCAAAAAACACCGGCGTCAGCCCGTTCTCGCGAAAGATCCGGATTTCCCCGGCGTCGTTGAACATCTCGATTTTCTTCTGGCCGGT
>JAXGPL010000040.1:0-3061 GCA_040766985.1 Bacillota bacterium | reverse complement strand
CAAACCGCAGTTCTACGCGCGGCTGGCCGCGATACTGGACGACCTGCTCAGTCGTGAACCCGATCAACTCGCCAACCTCTGCAATGCCGCAGCTCTGCTCGGAGCGCATCTGCCGGAGGTCAACTGGGTCGGCTTCTACCTTTCCAGGGACGGGGAGTTGGTGCTGGGTCCGTTTCAGGGCAGGCCCGCCTGCACCCGCATACCGGTGGGGCAGGGCGTATGCGGCACAGCGGCAGCCCGGCGCGAGACGGTCGTGGTGCCGGATGTCGAAGCGTTCCCGGGGCACATCGCCTGCGACGGCGCGTCGCGCTCTGAGATCGTGACACCGGTCCTCGGGCCGGGCGGCGATCTGTTCGCCGTGCTCGATATCGATAGCCCGGTATTGCGTCGCTTTGATGAAGAGGACGCTGCCGGTCTGGCAGCGGTGGCGCGGGTCATCGAACGCAGAGTAGCGCTGCTGGGATAGGCGGCGCCGACTGCACCCACCTGCTCCGGCTTGTTAGCTACCTCCGCCCCGCGCGCCCCTTGCTGCTAGCTTGGTCAGCTCGGCCACTACCGCCGGCACGACGCCAAGTCCCGCCGCGACCGCCCAGTCGCCCCCGCTGAGCGCCGTCGTCCCGAACGCCTCCCTCAACACCGGGACGTACATCAGCGCCAGCAGCATTCCGAACGAGACGACTGTCGCGACCACGACATGCGGATTTGTGGTGAGCCCGAGCCTGAACACGCTGTGGGTAGCCGACCGCGCCGTGAACGCGCGGACCAATTCGGCGGTCACGAGTGTGGCGAAGGCCATGGTCTGGGTGAACACAAGGTTGCCACCGGAAACCCGCCACGCCCAAACCACCGCCGCCAGTGTCACTGCCGCCTCGACCAAAGCCTGGACGGCAATCCTCCGGATCATCGGCCGGTTGATGATCGGCTCACGGGGGTCCCGGGGCGGCGCCGACATGATCCCAGGCTCGGCCCTCTCCATCCCCAGCGCCAGGGCCGGCAGGCTGTCCGTGACCAGGTTGAGCCACAGCAGGTGGATCGGCCGCAACGGCAGGGGCAGCCCCAGCAGCATCGCCACGAAAACGATGATCACCTCGCCGACGTTGCAGGAGAGCAGAAAGAACACGAACTTGCGGATGTTGGCGAAGATGCGGCGTCCTTCCTCGACTGCGGCCACGATACTCGCGAAGTTGTCGTCGGTGAGAATCATATCGGCGGTTTCCTTGGCGACGTCGGTGCCTGTGATGCCCATCGCAACGCCGATGTCGGCCCGCTTGAGGGCCATCGCGTCGTTCACCCCGTCGCCCGTCATCGCGACGATGTGGCCCGAACCTTCCTTAAGGGCGTCGACGATACGGACCTTGTCCTCCGGCGCCACCCGTGCGTAGATGGACGTGGTGCGCGCGGCCTCCACGAGCTCCGCCTGGCTCATCACAGCCAGCCGGTCGCCGCTGACGACCTTGTTGAGGTCGCTGCCGAGTCCCAGCACCCGGCCGACCGCTATGGCGGTATCCCGGAAGTCGCCGGTGACCATGATCGGCGTGATCCCGGCCGCGCGGCAAAGCTCGACGGCCCGGACCGCCTCCGGCCGGACGGGGTCGACCATGGCGACGAGGCCGACGAATGTGAGATCGGTTTCGACGGTATCCGGGTCCACGACAGCCGGCAGCTCACCAAACTCGCGGTAAGCCAGCCCCAGCACCCGCAACGCCTGCGCCGCCCAGCCGCGGTTGACGCTGAGCACCCGTTCGCGGTCGTCGACGTCCATCGCAACCTCGCCCTTTTCCGTCAACATCCGCCCGCAATGCTGCAACAAGACGTCCGGGGCGCCTTTGACGCAGGCCAGGACCCCGCCCGAGGACGCACGGTGGAGCGTGCTCATGCGCTTGCGACCCGAATCGAACGGTACCTCGGCAATGCGCGGGTAAGTCTTCTCGGCGCCTTCCCGGTGCATCCCCGCCTTCTGAGCGGCGACGACCAGCGATCCCTCGGTCGGGTCGCCGACGATCCGCCATGTGGCTTCGCCCTCCGATTCGCCGCTGCGATGCAGCCGGGAATCGTTGCAGAGGACCCCAATCCGCAGGCACCAGGCCAGCATTGTGTCGTCCAGCGGGACTTCGACGTGTCCGGTGTCGCTCCGTTCGAAGTCGCCGGTCGGGCGGTAACCCTCCCCGGAAACCGTGTATTCCCTCCCGTCCGCCCACAGCCGGACGACGGTCATCTGGTTCTGCGTCAGCGTGCCGGTCTTGTCCGAGCAGATCACCGTCGTCGACCCCAGTGCCTCGACGGCAGGCAACCGCCGGATGATGGCATGGCGTTCGACCATTCGTTGCATACCCATCGCAAGCACGATGGTCACGACGGCCGGGAGGCCTTCGGGCACCGCCGCGACAGCCAGGCTGACGGAGGTCATGAACATCTCCAACAACTCGCCGCCCCGCAGGAGCCCCGTGAGAAAGACGATCGCCGAGATGCCCAGTGTCGCCAGACCGAGGGCGCGGCCGAGGGAGGCGAGGGCTTTCTGAAGGGGAGTGGGTTCGGTTTCGATTGCCTGCAGCATTCCGGCGATCAAACCTAGTTGCGTGTGCCGGCCGGTCGCGACGACGATGCCGCGCCCGCGGCCGTAGGTGACGATCGTCCCGGAGAACACCGTGTTGCGGCGGTCACCGAGGGCGACCTTCTCCTCGAAGACCGCGTTTGCTTCCTTGTCGGCCGGCACCGACTCGCCCGTCAGGGCGGACTCATCGGCCTTAAGGTTGTAGCAGGATATCAGGCGGAGGTCGGCGGGAACGAAGTCGCCCGTTTCGACAGCCACCAGATCGCCAAGGACCAGCTCGCGCGCCGGTATGCGTTGCGCAGCCCCGTCGCGGATCACCGTGGCCTGGGGGGCAGCCAGCTTGCGGAGGGCTTCGAGGGCGCGTTCGGCGCGCATCTCCTGGCTTACGCCCAGCACTGCGTTGAGCAGGATAATTGCCAGGATGACCCCGGCGTCGACCCACTCGTGCAGGGCGGCCGAGACGGCTGCCGCACCGACCAGCAGGAGCACCAGAAAGCTACTGAACTGGGC
>JAXGPL010000004.1:0-141648 GCA_040766985.1 Bacillota bacterium | reverse complement strand
GTTGCCTGGCCGGTCGCATCGGTCTCGACTGTTGCATCGTCAAACGAGTAGTCGTGAATGTCAGCCGAGAGCCCGTCTGCCGAGAACTTGAGGTCGATGCCGGCCTTCGGCACCGCGTTTTCGTAAGCGTCGATCACTTTGGCAGTGAACGTGACCGTGGGCTTGGAGATGTGAACCAGCAGGTCGCCATCTTCAAGGTCGGGCGTCAGCAGAACTTCCACAGCCGGGCCAGGAACAACGCTGACCTCAAAAGCGGTGCCGGTCAGGTTGCCATCGACCTCGTTGACGGTAATGGCCCACGTGCCGGCCGTCTCGCCATAGCCTGTGAAGGTGAGGCGGGTCTCGCCGGCATTGAAGGTCCAGTCGGTATCTGCCTGCCACGCGAAGGTCGCGTCGTCGTCATCCCACTCGAATTCGACTTCGTAGGTGTCGCCGTCTTCGGGGATGGTCGGATGGCCGTTCTTGTCAACCAGGGTGACGATGACTTCGAGGTCATCTTCAGTGCCGTCGTTGTCCTCGCCACCGGCTTCACCAGCGCCTTCTTCCACGGTGACCGCGAGGCCACGGGGATCGCCGGCGAGGTAGGAGTTGAGAGTCAGGCTTGCGCCTTCAAGCCCGTCCGCCGAGGCGGTGACGGTGATGGCGCCAGGCTCGCCCTGCTCGGACCAGACAACGATGTCCGTCTCCTGGGCGATGGTGGTCTGGGTCACGTCGTCGGTCTCGTCATCCTCATCGAGGAAGCCGGGGCCGCTGATCGCGAAGGTAATGTCGTACTGGCCCGATACCATCTGCTTGCCGGCCTGGTCGACGACCGTAGCAGTGAGGACGGTCCAGTCCTGAGAGTTGACCATGAGCTCGTCGGCGTCGGCCTCGAGCTCGATAGCGGTCGCTACCTGCTCAACGGTCGAGATCTCAACGGTGCCTTCGTCAAGGTCATCCGCGGTCGCCTCGAGGATGTCAGTTACGTCTGCATTCTCGGTAACGACGACCTCAAATTCGGCAACGCCGTTCTCGGCGGTCTCGACGACGTCGTCAAGCTCGACAGCGCCGTTGTCGCCGTCCTCGGCATAGCCGAGTTCGATCTCGGTGTCGTCATCATCGGCAACCACGTTGCCGTTCTTGTCGACGACCTTGACGGTAACGGTGATCTTGGTGACCCCGTTGGCCGGCACGGTCGTCTTGTCGGCGGTCACGACGAGGGCGTCCGCATCGCCGTAGACCTCGACCAAGGCGGTCCCGGCCACGCCGTCAGCAGTAGCGGTAACGGTGTAGTCACCGCTGCCACCTGCGGCGGCCACAAAGTAGCCGTCGTTGGTGATGGCGGACTTGGTCGGATCGCTCGTGCTCCAGGTGATGGTCGCGTCGGTGATGATGTTGCCGTCGGCATCCTTGGCCACGGCGGCGAAGGTGACACCCTTGCCCTCACCAGCGGTGGCGGTAGCCGGGGTAACCTCAACCGTAGCGACCGCGGTCTCGCCGAAGACGCTCTGGGCGAGGGTCTTGCCGGTGGTCGGGTTCGCTACTTCCGCGACGGTGAAGGCAGCCATGATGGCGCAGTCACCGCGGGTCGCGGGAGCGTTGGACTCGAAGTTGGGCACGTCGGTCAGAATGCCTGCGTTGAGGGCCGCGCTAACATAGTTGGCGGGCCAGGCCAGGCCTGCGACCGGGGTTAGCCCGGCGGCTTCGCACAGCATCTTGGCGAATTCGGCATAGGTCACGGGATTCGAGGGCTTAAAGGTGCCATCGGGATACCCGTTGACGATATTGGCGTTCTTCGCCAGTGCGATGAAGCCGCTTGCCCAGTGGTCACCGGGCACGTCGACAAAGGGAGATGCGCCCTTGAGCAGATCGGCCAGGGTCGTGTCGCCGTACTTCATGACGACGAGGATTTTTGCAGCCTCGGCCCTGGTGATCGTTGCTTCGGGCTTGTAGGTTCCGTCGGGGTAACCGGCGATGACACCAAGGCCCATCAGGTAATCGACGGATTCTTCGTACCGAGTACCGTCGACATCAGGGGCGGTGGCGCCGGCGAACCCGGCGGAGCTGAGGATCATGGCCACCACGAGCAGGGCGACCGCGAACCTCTTGAAATGCCTCATGTCCTCATATCCTCCTTCGGTTGCATGGTCATGCGCATAACCACACTGCTTATACTCATAACACAGATATCGCTATCCCCCTGGTCGGATATCACCCCCCTCAGAAACGTAAACTCAACCTACCTAAAGGTGGTTGTGCCTTCAGCAGATTGGCTTCAATGGTGCATATTTCGCCCGTTTCGAAGTCCCTTCCTTCTCTCCCAAAAGGCATTTGCCCAGGTAGATAATGGTCAGGACCCTCGGGGTCGAGCCCTTTGTCAGGGAACCTGTTGATACCAGCCCTACAAGATCGGCCCAGCTATGGGCCTAATCGGCATTATAGCACTTGGATTCTAACGCGGTCAATTTGCATCTGCCCCAGCAGGAAAAAGCAGCCCTGCACTATAGATGCTTCCGTGACATCTTCTGGTGGTTTCTCGGCGCTTGTCCTTATTCCTTCTGACTGGCGCTGCTCCCGGCACCTCAAAGCCCGATATACCGTCATTTTTCCGCACATGCCTCAATCGCGGCAACAATGGCCTTGACTTGGGTCTCGATCCCCATCGACGGGTCGCCTTTGCTGTTGGGGGCGGCCTGTTCCGGCAGGCTGGGGACGTGGATGAACCCGGCGCGCGTGGGCAGGCCTTTTTGGGCCAGATAATGCAGCATTCCGTACATCACGTGGTTGCAGAGATAGGTCCCGGCGGTGTTGGAAACCTTGGCCGGCACCCCCGCCTCCCGCATCGCCGCGACCATCGCCTTGATCGGCAGCCGGCTCCAGTAGGCGACAGGCCCCCCGGCGTCAATTGGCACGTCAGTCCTGACCGTGCCGTCGTTGTCGCCCAGGCCGGCGTCGCTGACGTTGATCCCGACCCGCTCGGGGGTCACTTCCGGACGCCCCGATTGGCCGAGGGAGATGATCAGATCCGGTTTCTCCGAGTCAACGAGGCCCGCTATGACTTCCCGGGCACGGTCCCATACGACGGGGAGTTGTCGCGCAATCACAGAGAAGCCCCGATTTCCCGCCCGTCAAGGCGCCGGGCGATCTCCCAACTTGGGTTGACGCCTCCCGCCAAAAGGTTCGAATCCCGTCAGTAACAGCTTCTTCAATGCCATCGCCTCCTGGGCGGAGATATGTTATGTGCCAGCGGCGCCGGCGTAGCTTCCGCGCCTAGGCCGCGCCTACAATCCTGTCCATGAATGAGGTATGCCCCGGGGCCTGTCTTATGAGCGGCAACCGAGGGGGTGTTCCTGGTTAGGCGGCTTCAGTCCTGCTACCCATCTACGCGCTCCCGTGAGACGGACCTTATGGCCTGCGGCCAAGACGTGACTCCCTTGAACACCAAAGGGCCCCCGTAGGGGCCCCTTCCTGCCTCTTTGAACAGATTGGCGTGTCTAGCGGCGCCGCAACCCGTATCCGACAGTTGCCGCGGCTAAGCCCAGAGCCACAAACCCGAAGATGCCGGCGCCCGTCTTTGGCAGTTCCGGTGGCTCCGCCGGTGGAATTGGCGGCTCGACAATCGCAACGACTCCCGCCAAGACCGCGTTGACGACTGTCGTTGCGTCGTTGGCGACCACTGCATGTTCGACGGCGGGGTCATAGCCATCAAGGGTTGCCTTTACGGAGTACGAGCCGGGCTCAATACCCTCGAAAGCAAACTCGCCCTCCAGCATAGCAACCGCCATGCCGGCCACGGCGCCGGTGCCGTCATGGAGTTTGACAAGGGCGCCGGGTAGCGGGCTGCCTGTGCCGCCGTCCCTAACCGTACCGTGAATGGCGCCTGGACCGGGAGGCGGGGGCGGGGGCGGGACAGGGGTCAGAGTGATCGTCACGGAGCCTTCGTCAGAATCGGAGTCGAGCACGACCTCGTCGGGGCCATCGCTTGTGTAGCCTGGGGCCGACGCGTTGACCGTGTACGTCCCGGCCGAAACTCCGGTCAGCTTGACGACGCCCGATTGATCTGTGTGTAAGGTGGCGCTCAGGTCCCCGCCGACGCTCACGGGGAGCCCCGCGACCTCGCCGCCGTCGACCTTCTCTACCGTGACGGTAAGCTTGCCTGATTTGCGGTCGTTGAGGTCGTCCAACGGTCGGAAGAGAAATTCGACCAAGGAATCGCCGGCATCAGTCCCGCTGAAATCGCCGTAGAGGACGATGTTGCCGGAGAGTCCGAAGCCGGTTTCGTTCAAGGAGGTCGTGATGTCATACCAGGCGTCGCTCCCATCCTCGGCAAAGTATGGCTCCGGCAGATCGCCAAGGCCGAGCCCGGTGACCTCAACGCGGGTTGCCTCCGCTGCCTTGATATGCATTTGATAGCGTATCGTCGAAGTGCTACCCTCGGGAAGGAGCAGCCCCTCGAACCCGGCGCGCGCTGCGCACGACATACTGAGGCCGTTGCTCATGCCGGCCAGGAGCACGCCGTCCCCATCGACCTCAAGCTCAAACTGGTTGTTCACGGGCTCCGATTCGCCCAACTCGTTGGTCTGCCATTGCGAGTGGACACCGTGTGCGCCTTTGAGTCTGCCGAATCCGGTCAGGATCTCGTACGCTTCGGTATTGCCAAACGACTGGTACCGGGCCCCGCCAAGGTGGTCGGGCCACGGAGTGCTTGGTTCGATGCACGACGCGAGAAGAGTTATCAACATCAGGCCAAGTACAATCATCTCGATCCGGCGCGAAGCTGACAGCCTCAAAGCTATCCCTCCCAAGAAGGTTTGCTGTCCCAAGGATATCCCCAAAGGTCATCCCGCCACACCCTCTTCCGTGCACTAAGCCCTGGTACGAAAGGACCACATCGACAACAAAGCGGGCCCCGCGGGCCCGCTGGCTTCATCTCAGATGATTATCTCAGTCCTAACGTCACACCGGCGCGAAAGACCCGCCCTGTTTTCTGGCCTGCTCGAGCAACGCGAAGTCCACTCCCGTGCGCTTGGCCTGGCGCTCCTGCAGGAAGGGGATCGCGACCTGCGGGAAGATGGCGACGGAGAGGATGTCCTCGGGTTTCTCCATATAAGGAGCGGCCTGCGAGGCGGCCTCCTCGAGTCCTGGCGGGATAACGTCGGCCGGGCGGACCGTAATGACCTCTTCGTTGCCGATGATCTGCTTGCGGAGCTCTTCGTTGACCTCCGCGGGGGGCCGGCCGTAGAGGCCACGCAGGTAGTTCTTGACCTCGTTGGTGACCATCTTGTACCGCTCGCCCATGACCACGTTGAGCACCGCCTGTGTACCGACGATCTGCGAGGTCGGGGTGACCAGCGGCGGGTAGCCGAGGTCTTTGCGGACACGGGGAACCTCGTCGAGCACCTGCTCGTACTTGTCGGACGCATTCTGCTTGGCAAGCTGGCTGACGAAGTTGGACATCATGCCGCCGGGGATCTGCCAGATCAGTACGCCGGCGTCGAGCATCGTGCCCACATCGAACTCCGTGTACTTTCTGCGCACTTCCTTGAAGTAGTCGGCGACTACCTTGAGCTTTCGCAGGTCGAGGCCGGTGTCGCACGGCATCTCCGCAAGCGTTGCGACCATCGTCTCCGTCGCCGGGTGCCCGGTGCCGAGGGCCATCGACGAAATGTTGCAGTCCAACACGTCGGCGCCGGCCTCGACCGCCTTGAGGTAGGTCATCGCGGCCATGCCGCTGGTGTAGTGGCAGTGCACTTGGACGGGCAGGCCAACCTCAGCTTTGAGCCGCCGGACTATCTCGTACGCCATCACGGGACTCAGGATGCCGGCCATGTCCTTGAGGCAGATCGAATCGGCGCCCATCTCCGCCAGCGTCTTGCTGAGCTTGACGTACGCGTCGACGGTGTGGACCGGCGATGTGGTGTAGCTGATCGTCGCCTGGATGTGCGCGCCCTCGGCCTTGGAAACCTCAATTGCCTTGGCCATGTTGCGTGGGTCGTTGAGCGCATCGAAGATGCGCATGATGTCAATGCCGTTGCCGACAGCCCGCTTGCAGAACTCCGTCACCACGTCGTCCGGGTAGTTCTTGTAGCCGACGAGGTTCTGCCCGCGGAGGAGCATCTGAAGCTTGGTCTTATGAAAGCGTTTGCGCAGTTCGCGCAACCTCTCCCACGGGTCTTCGTTGAGAAAGCGCATGCAGCTGTCAAAGGTCGCGCCGCCCCAAACCTCGAGCGAGTGGTATCCGATCTCGTCCATCGCCTCGGCGATCGGCAGCATGTCTTCGGTCTTCATCCGGGTCGCCATCAGGGACTGGTGCGCGTCCCTGAGCGTAAGGTCGGTGATGCCGACCTTGGGGGCCATCTTGGGCTGCTGGGTAGACATCCGGTCACATCCTCGCATTCTAAAGGATTGGTGGCATGGTGTATTGCATATTTGGACCATATAGCCATTCGGTCTTCGCTTGTCCTGCCGCCAATACCTGCTTTCACGAGGGAGCGCCGGGACTGCCTATAGCGGTGGAAACGGGGTGATCCCGCCGGGAAACAGCGGCGACCAGATCCAGCCGAGGCCCGCCAGGCCCGCTCCCACCAGGATGAGGGCCGCGGGCAAGGCGAGCGCCACGAAAAGCAGCTTGGTGGCCTGCTGTCCGCTGCAGCCCCGTTGTTGGGCCAATAGCCACAGCAGCGCTCCCATCCACATCCACACAGCGATACGGGCCGTGTTCGAAACATATGCCAGCCCGAAGAGCCGGGCGATGGCAGCCGCGGGAAGCAGGTACACGCGCTGCGCCGCCACGACGGCGACCGGTACCGTCCATGGTGCAGTGCCGGCCTCCCGCCGGGGCTCGAACAGGCTTAACAACGCGGCCACGAGCAGCCACGCGCCGGCGTCGAAGAGCAGCCGTCCGGCAAGCAGGGCGAGAGTTGCCCTGCTCTCTCCGGCCGGCTTCGCCCCGCTCACCCAGACAGCCAGCGAACTGGCCGCGCTGCCGACGGCCAGAGCTAAGAACGGCGCGGCGGCGAGCGGCCCGCTCGATGGACCTGCGGGTCCGGCGCTCCGCGCGGGTCCGGGCCCGCCGCTCCCGCCCGGCGGCCGTCTAGCGGCCGCGAGCGGCGAGATTACGGCTTGCGCGATGAACTCCAACATCGATGTGTCAGCGGCTTCATTCCCCCGCCTACTTGACGTAGTCAAGGAGCAGAACCAGCGGCGTCTTGCTCTGGGGCAGTTGCCTGAGCTCCTTTGAGCCGGTGATGAACTCTGTGCCGTCCGGGCCTTCGACCTTCGAACCGATCATCTCGCCCAGGAAGTCATCGACCGGCTTCAGCGGGAACGACAGCGCCGCGGTCTTGTAGTGCATCGGCACAACCACGCGCGGCTGGATCACTGCGACCTGTGCGGCCGCGCCCGCCGGGTCCAGCGTGTAGGTGCCCCCGGTGGGAATCAACAGGATATCGACCTTGCCGACCGCCGCCAACTGGTCGTCGGTGAGTTGGTGGCCCAGGTCGCCGAGGTGGCAGAGCCGGATGACCTCGCCCTCGTCGGGCAGGTTGAAACAGAACACCGTGTTCTTGCCTCGCTTGGCCCCGCCCTGGTCGTCGTGGTTTGTCGTGATGCCGGTCGCTACGATGCCGCTGTCGCCGAGTTGATGCCGGCCGGGCCCTTTGACGACCTCGTGGCGGCCGGGGACGTTCTCCACGCTGTTGTGGTCAAAGTGGTCGTGGCTGATAGTGACGTAGTCCGCCTCAAGCAGCGGGACCCTATAGCCAACCTCCGCGTTGTAGGGATCGGTGAGAATCCGCACTCCGTTCTCCGTGGTGCAGAGAAATGCCGCATGACCGAACCATTTGAGTTTCACCGCCGGCAGTCTCCTTTCGGGTGGGTTGTGGTATGGGCAACGGCCCGCCGTTCAACGGCTAGTCGAGCCCGCGCCTTACGACCTCCTGCGCGATGAACGACGCAACCTCCGGGGGCAACGTGCCCGGGCCGAATCCCGCATCGAAACCGAGCTCAACCGCAAGCTCATGGGAGATCCGCGGGCCGCCGCAGATCAGCACGACTTCGTCGCGGAAACCTTCCGCCTCTAGCATCTCCACCAGTTGGGTTAGGTTGGGGATGTGGATATCCTTCTCGGTGACCACCTGCGATACCAAAATCGCGTCGGCTTCGAGATCGATCGCCCGCGCCACCAGAGCCTCATTGGCCACCTGGCTGCCCATATTGTAGGCCCGGAACTCGGGATAGCTCTCCAGCCCGTGCTGGCCGGCGTACCCCTTGATGTTCATAATGGCGTCAAGGCCGATGGTGTGGGCGTCCGTTCCGGTGCAGGCCCCGACAACCACGAGCCTGCGGCCGATCCTCCGGCGGACAAAATCGTTGAGCTCGTCAAAGCCCAGCACCTCGAAGCGGGGCCGCGGCACCTCGATCGCCGACACGTCGACGCTGTCCTCCGTTCTGCAGTAGACCACAAACATCGTGAACCCGCCGCCGAGATCGTGGTGCGAAGCCACTTTGACGTCGTCAAAGCCCATCTTGAGGACAAGTTGCCGGGCGGCCTCGACGGCGGTCGGCCCGGCCGCGAGCGGCAGCGTGAACGACATCTGAATCGCGCCGTCGTCCCACGTGTCCCCGTAGGGCTTGACCCTCGTCCGGTCACGCCGCGCAACCAACCGGCCGGGCGGCATTGGACCGTCCGCGCCCGCGCGCACGGCAAGGGCGTCGTGGGTCCGTTCTTCCTGCGACTCGATCTTGCTCATGCGCGTGCGCGCCTTGTCCGTTACGCCGGTTGCCGTCCAGCATCAGGTCAAGGACGGGGTTGAAGTAGTCCGGGCCTGCGTTCAACGACTCCTGAAAGGCCCTTGCGCCAAGCATCCCGGCCGCGCCGGATTCCCGCGAACGCACCGGTTTCAATCGCCGTCATCAAACCGGTCTTCTCGATGCCCGCCAACATCGCCAAGGCGTCGTCGAGCACCGCCCGCGCGCGGGTCTCGATCGTCCATGCGGCCTTGACCATCAGTTCGTCGCCCAGGTGTCGCGCGGCGTTGAGAACGTAGCGCGCGTTGGCGATTGCCAAATATCTATCCTGAAGGTACGGCGTGTGGATTGCCTCCGTGAGCATGCCGAGCAGCGTGATATCCTGCCCGGTGGTGACGCTGGCCAGGCTATGCAGCTTTTGTCGATCGCGTAGCTGGTGAAGGTGTTGCCTGTCTTGTACCGGGTCTGCGGCATGTACTTCAGAGTGCAGTCAGAAAACACCGCCCGCGTCAGGGCGGCCTGCGCGATGTCGTCGAGCAGTCCGTCCTGAAGGGCCGGATCCATCGCGAACACGTGACCGAGGCCGATCTGCCACGGCTCGAGGCCGGCCTGCCGCGCAAAAGCTTCATTAATGAATTGAGATGCCAACACCGTGTGGCCGTGCTGGACGGGGTCGGCGGTGGTCATGTAATTGTCCTCGCCGGTGTTGATGATCACTCCTGCGTAAGCGTTGATCACCCGGGAGAAGAACTGGTCCACGAACGTGCGCCGCATGTTGATGTCCCGGAACAGCACGCCGTACATCGCGTCGTTGAGCATCATGTCCAGGCGCTCGAGCGCGCCGAGGGCCGCGATTTCCGGCATGCACAGGCCGGAGCAGTAGTTGACAAGGCGGATATAGCGGCCGGTTTCCTCGGAAACCTCGTCGAGGGCCTGGCGCATGATCCGGAAGTGCTCCCCGGTCGCATACGTCCCGCCGAAACCGCCGCTGATCACTCCGTACGGCACGTAGTCGAGCAGGCTCTGCCCTGTCGTGCGGATCACGGCCACGATGTCCGCCCCCTGCCGCGCCGCGTTCTGCGCCTGGACGGCGTCTTCGTGGATGTCCCCGGTGGCCACGATTACGTAGGACAGCGGCGGCGGGCCGCCGGGGTAGCGCTTGAGGAGCTGCTCGCGCTTGGCACGCTGCGCGCGTACCGACGCGGCGGCCTCGTCCGCGAGTTTGGCTGCAAGCTCGCGGCCCTTGTCGTCGGCCCGGCTCGGCACCTTGGCAAGGTCGATGGCATTGCGGGCGACGGCCTCGGCGACTTCCTGCGCGGCGAGCCCGTGATAGGCCATCGCGCGGGCGATGAGAAGCGCGGCGCCGCGGCCGAGCTGGCCGCCCGCCTCGATATTTGAGACGACGCGATTGGGAAGCGGAATTCCCTCGGCATCGACCCCGTCGATACCGAAGAACCTGGCAACCGTGCGTTCGATGGTCACCGTGGTGTGCGTGTTGATGTATTGCTGTATTTCCCGGGTAATCCGGCCTGCCATTTGCCGGGCCCGGTCCACCTTGCTCTGGTCGATCTGGAGCTGAAGCGACATGCCAATCCCCCTCTCCGTCCGCGGCGGAGAAGAGCCGGGCTAGCCGTTACTGCTGGTTACGGGTGGCCTCTTTGACCTCTTTTCCCTCCGGCTGGCCTTGCCCCGGACAGCTCCCGCTCCCTTCGGAGACGCGGTCGCCGCCCTTCGTACGTCGCGGCTCGGTGTTCGCTGATCTGCCAAGCACGACGTCGAACACTGGCAACGGAGCCGCGAGGGCGCCCACTTTGGCCAGGAACTCGTCCGGCTCGAATGAACCCCCCAGCGGAGAGAATGGATTGACCGTCGCTGCCAGCAATTTGATCGGGTTGACCACCTTGAGCTTGCCGCCGAGGCGCCGGAATTCGCGCCACGTGCGCCCGTCGGCGAACGCCCGGGTGCCGTCAGCGATGACCAACTGCACTCTCTTGATCACCTCCACCTGCGTCATCAGGTCGCGAAGCACCGACGACGGCAGCGCCCCGCCGAGCACGAGGTACTTCGTGCCTGGAGAGACGGCGGACGCCACCTCCGCCCCGCGTTCGAGGGCGGTGCGCATCGGCAGCACCTTGGCTTCGCCGGCTTCCGAGACGAGGCCGATCTTGCGCTCGGAAACCAGGCTCGCCGCCGCCGAAGCATGCGGCTGCTCGCGGACCTTCCGCAAACTGAACAGCTCGATCGCAAGCCTAGTGCGGTCGAGCGTTTCGTCGATCGACGGGCTGACTGCCGCGCCAGTGGCCAGAATGGTTGCCTGGGTCACTGCCGGAGCGGCAGAGGCCACGCGGTCAAACGCGCCGTCGACCAGGACCAGTTCTGCTCCGTAGTGGTGGAGCAGGTCGACGACATCGCGCGTCTGGCGCACGGTGTCCGGGCCGACGAGTTGGACGTTGCCGGAACGGACTACCAGGTAGATGACAATGCGGCCGAGGCGCGTCAGGTATTCGGTTTCCCTGACGACCTGAAGTCCAGCGGTACCCTGGTCGGCAACTTCCGCCGCGGTCGCGAGCATCGTGCCTTCGGGCACGACGATCGCTGGTTTGGGCAGGCGGGTGAGGATGTCCACCTTTTCGCCGTCGCGCCCGGTCGAGGTCAGGCCGAGCGAGATGTCCGCCCGGTCGCCCAGCCAAATCAGATGGTTGAGTGTGGTGGTCTTGCCCACGTTCTTGGCGATCCCCACCACCGAAACCGTACGCAGCTTGTCCTTTGTCACAAGGTCAAGCAGGGTCATCTGGCCTCGCACCTCGATCCTTTCCGCGTCTCGTCGCTCTCGCCAATCCCTGCGGCTCAAGGCCCTCGGCCTGGCCCGAGAACAACAGCCCGAGCCCCGTGCCCAGGTCGTCGTGCCGCGTGCCGCAGAGGGGACAAACCCCTCCCTCGGCGAGGTCGAGTTCGTCCAACCCGCGTGGCGCTCGTTTGGGCTCGCGGTACCGGGCGATGACTCCTTCGTAGTTGCGCAGGATGACCTGCCCGTCGCCGATCGAGATCAGGTAGTTGGGACCGACCGGGATCTTGCCACCGCCACCTGGGGCGTCGATGACGTACGTCGGGACGGCCAGGCCGGTGGTGTGGCCCCGCAACAACTCGATGATCTCGATGCCTGTCGCAACCGGCGTCCGGAAGTGAGCGATGCCCCTGGTCAGGTCGCACTGATAGATGTAGTATGGCCGCACCCTTATCTGCATCAGGCCGTGGACAAGTTTGCGCATCACGATCGGGCAGTCGTTGACCCCGCGCAGCAGCACGCTCTGGTTGCCGAGGGGGACGCCCGCGTCGGCGAGCCGCGCGCAGGCTGCGGCGGAGTCGGCGGTGATCTCCTTGGGATGGTTGAAATGGGTGTTCAGCCACACCGGGTGGTACCGCTTTAGCAGCCCGCATAGCTCCGGGGTGATCCGCTGCGGAAGGACCACCGGCGCCCGGGTGCCGAGGCGGATGATTTCGACGTGCGGAATCGCACGCAACGAGGAGAGCAGGTACTCAAGGGTTTCATCGGCAACCAGCAGCGCATCGCCGCCCGACAACAGGACGTCACGGACGGCCGGGGTGCGCCTGATGTAGTCAAGGCCTCTTTCCAGTTCATCACGGGAGCGGGCCGCGTCGACGTGACCGGCCATGCGCCGCCGCGTGCAGTGCCGGCAGTACATGGAGCACTGGTCCGTGATCAAGAACAGCACTCGGTCGGGGTAACGGTGCGTTATGCCGGGCGCGGGCGAGTCGACATCCTCGTGCAACGGGTCGGCCCCCGCGTCGCCGGGGTCCGTCGCCAGTTCGGCGGCCGTCGGGACTGCCTGCCGCCAAATCGGGCATGCCGGATTGCCTGCATCGATCAACGACGCGTAGTAAGGCGTGATCGCCATGCGGAATACGCCCAGGACCTCGCGCACTCCGAATTCCTCCGCAGCCGTCAGGCCGATGGCCGCCTTGAGCGCCTCGACCGTCGTTATGCGGTTGCGCACCTGCCAACGCCAGTCATTCCATTCCTGGTCCGATACGCCTGCAAAAGGCGCCAGCCGCCCGCGGTCGTAGTGCGGCCATTTGCCCGGGACGGCCCTTGGCTCTTCCATCGCCGTGTCGCGCTCCTTTTTGCCTAGCCGGCAAATTGCTCTTCAAATATGCGCCGGAGCATGGGGCTTTCGCGCAAGCAGTTCAAGGCCACCGCCGCGTGTCCCTTCGCATACCCGTTGCCCACGATCATGTTGACGTCGCGCCCGACCCCCTCGGCCCCGAGGGCCGCGGCTGTGAAGCTGGTCGCCATGCTGAAAAAGTAGATCGTCCCGCCCTCGCGCGTGGCGAAGATGGACGCCATCTCGGTGCCCGGGATGTTGACGCAGTTGATGGTGACATCCGAAAGGCGCCCGTCCGTGGCGTCCTCGACCATGCGCAGGGTTTCCAGCGGCTTTGTGGCATTGCCCTGGAGGACCAGGTCCGCAAAACCGCTCTGCCTTGCCCGCTCACAACTCCGCTCGCTGTGGCCGAGCCCGATCACCCTGCCGGTCACCCCTGCCCTGCGCCTGGCCTCGTACATGCACAACAGCCCGGACTTGCCCCCCGCACCGATGACGAAAACCGTGTCGCCGGGCTTGACCAGGCGGGCCGTCTGCGCCGGCGCGCCGGCAACGTCCAGCACGGCGAGCGCTAGCCGCTCGGGTATGTCCGCGGGGAGAAGCGAGTAGATGCCGCTGGCGAAGAGGATCGCCTTTCCGCGGACGTCGACCTGGTCCGATTGGGTGTTGACCCGGAGGACCTCCTCAAGGTAGAGCGGCGTCAGCGAGAGCGAGACCAGCGTCACCAGCCGCTGGCCGGGCCTGACTTTGCCGAAGTCGGGGTGCTTTCGCCCCACTTCGAGGATCTCCCCGGTGAGGACGCCGCCCGAGCCGGTCACGGGATTGTGCTGTTTGCCACGTTTGGCGACGGTTTGCATGATCAGGCCGGCCACTCCGGCCGGGTCGCCGCCCGCGGCCTCCTCCATCTGCGTGAAACTGGCTGCATCGATGTTGAGAGCCTTGACGTCGATCAGGATCTCATTGTCGTAGGCCACGGGCGTGTTCTCAAGACGCCATGCGGGCTGCGGCAGGGCGTCCTCCGGTTCGAGCACGCGGTGCGTACCAAACGGACATCCCGGCCTCGGATTGCTGGTCATCTGCAAAACCTCCCATGACGGTCATCTGCGGCGGCCGGAAAGACCCGTGATCGCCTTGGCGGCGGCGCCGGAGACCGGGCTGCCGCCTCCCATCCCCGGGCCGGCCGTTCTAAGTGTATTGTAGGAATTGGGTTGGGCCAACCCCCTCGCCGGCGATGGGAGGTACGGACAATGATTGGAGAACTGGCGGCCGAAATCACCCGGGCCCTGGCAACTGCCGCCGGACGGCCTGCGCGCAGAGTCAACGAGAGGCATTGGGACTACCTGGCGTACGGAATCCGGGCCGACGACCTCCGGCGGATTGCGCGCAGGTTTCGCGGGCGGTGCGCCGGCCTCACCGTCCATGAGATGCTGTCGTTGGCCCAGAGGTTGCTGGGCGAGGCCCCCATCGAGCCGGGCCACGTCGGCCTGATCCTGCTCGGCGACCGGGCGCCGGAGTTGACGCCGGACCACTTCGCCGAGCTTGACGCCATCGCCGGCCTCTGCAAGGGTTGGTCTCATGTCGACCACATGAGCGCGGCCCTCACCATGCCCCTGCTGAGAGCCCACAAGGCCGAGACCCTCGGGCTGCTTTACTCCTGGAACAAATCCCCCAATCCCCTCAAGCGGCGGGCAAGCGTCGTGGCATTCACGCGCAAGGCCGGCGAATCGGGGGCTTACACCGACGAGGTCCTGGAGCTGTGCGAAAACCTGGTCTGGGACACCGAGGACACGGTGCGCAAGGGCGTCGGCTGGGCGCTGAAGGACAATCTGCGTTCCGCGCCCGAACGCGTCACAGCATACGTCAAAGACCTGAGGCGGCGGGGCGTTTCGGCGGTCGTTACGCTGTATGCCATCCGCGACCTTCGCGGGCCGGCACGCAGCGAAGTACTTGCCGTGCGGCCCGGGGAGTAGAGCGTTCGGATTTCAAGCCGCGTATGCGCATCCGCGCAACTTCCCTGCCGGGAAACACTAGCGAAGGGTGGCCGCATGGACAGGCTGCACCGGGCGCCATGTCAGGAAAGTTACACTAGTCATTTCATATCTGCTCGGCAGAGAACTTAGGCTTATTGACGCACCGCGCTGAGATAACCTATACTTGAGCATCGGAGGGGGTGAAGACCGTTGAGACTGCACGGTCCTGACGAGCCGGTCTACACCATCGGAGTAGTCTCCCGGCTGCTGGGCATCAGCCCCCAATCACTGCGTCAATTCGAGCGCGAGGGCCTTGTGGCGCCAACCCGCACCGAGAACAACATCCGCCTTTACTCGCAGAACGAGCTATTGGTCCTGCACCGGATTTGCGAGTTGGTCAAGGTCGAAGGCGTGAACATCGCCGGCGTGCGCGCGGTCTTGCGCATTGAGCGCAGGTACGGGGTGGTCGAGCGCGCCGACGGCGACGAGGGCAAGGGTGAGCGGGCCAAGCCCGCGAGTCCGGGCAGCGCCCCGCGGAGCGGCCAGGGTGGATGGGGGCTGTGATAGCCAATCGCCCACAGCAGCTCCAGCGGATCAGGTTTCGATAGTAACGATTCTCTCAATAACGGAAAGGAGCACCAACTATGCCCAAGGTTGTAGGGATCGACCTCGGCACCACAAACTCGGTAATCGCGGTCATGGAGGCAGGCAAGCCAAGCGTTATCGTCAACGCCGAGGGCAGCCGCCTGACGCCGTCGGTGGTTGGTTTCAGCAAGACCGGAGAACGCCTCGTCGGCCAGTTAGCCAGGCGCCAGGCGGTGCTGAATCCGGAGAACACGGTGTTCTCAGCAAAGCGCTTCATCGGCCGCCGGGCGAGCGAATCCGAGGTCGAACGCAACCGCGTCCCCTACGAGATCAAGGCCGGCCCCAACGGCGAGGCCCGCGTCCACATTCCCGTAATGGGAAAGGACTTCTCGCCCGAGGAGATCTCCGCGATGGTCCTTCAGAAGATGAAGATCGATGCGGAGAAATACCTCGGCGAGCAAGTCACCAAGGCAGTCATCACCGTGCCGGCTTACTTCAACGACTCTCAGCGCCAGGCGACCCGTGACGCGGGCCGCATTGCGGGCCTGGAAGTCCTCAGGATCATCAACGAGCCCACGGCCGCTGCCCTCGCGTATGGCCTTGACAAAAAGGCAATGGAAACCATCCTGGTCTGGGACCTCGGCGGCGGCACGTTTGACGTCTCGATCCTTGAAGTGGGCGACGGAGTGTTCGAGGTCAAGTCGACCGCCGGCGACACCCACCTCGGCGGTGACGATTACGACGAGCGCATCGTCAATTACGTTGCCGAGCAGTTCCAGCGCGAGAACGGCATCGACCTCCGCAAGGACCGGCAGGCGCTCCAGCGGCTGATCGAGGGAGCGGAAAAGGCCAAGACCGAGCTGTCCCAGGTCACCGAGACCACGATCAGCCTGCCGTTCATAACGGCCGACCAGAACGGACCCAAGCACCTTGAGACCAAGATCACCCGCGCCAAGTTCGAAGAACTGACCGCGGACTTGACCGAGCGCACGATCGAGCCGTTCCGCCGCGCCATCAAGGACGCCAAGCTGGACACTGCCGACATCGACGAGGTCATCCTGGTGGGCGGCGCCACACGCATGCCCGCGATCCAGGAGCTCGTCCAGCGCCTGACCGGTAAGGAGCCCCATCGCGGCGTCAATCCGGACGAGGTTGTGGCTGTCGGCGCTGCCATTCAGGCCGGCGTTCTCGCCGGCGAGGTCAAGGACGTCGTTCTCCTCGATGTCACACCGTTGAGCCTCGGCATCGAGACCCTCGGCGGCGTTATGACCAAGCTGATCGAGCGCAACACGACCATTCCGACCCGCAAGAGCCAGATCTTCACGACCGCGGCCGATGGTCAAACCCAGGTCGAAGTTCACGTGTTGCAGGGCGAGCGCGACATGGCGGCGGACAACCGGACCCTGGGGCGTTTCCACCTCCAGGGCATTCCCCCGGCGCCGCGCGGCGTGCCGCAGGTCGAGGTCACCTTCGACATCGACGCCAACGGTATTGTCAACGTATCCGCCAAGGACCTCGGTACAAACAAGGAACAGCGGATCACGATTACCGCCTCGACGCAACTGAACAAGGACGAGGTCGAGCGGTTGGTTCAGGAAGCCCAGCGCCATTCGGACGAAGACAAGCGCAAGCGCGAGCAGATTGAGACGCGCAACAACGCCGACACGATGGTCTACCGCACCGAGAAGATGCTCAAGGACGTCGGCGATAAGGTCTCGGCCGGCGCCAAACAGAAGGTCGAGGATGCGCTGGCCAAACTCAAAGAAGCGCTCAAGGGCGACGACGCGGCAGCGATCCAGAAGGCCATGGACGGTGGAAGTCAACTACCAGGCCTCTTTCCCGCTCTATGAGCTTGCTGGGCAGACCGCAGGCCCCCAGAGCGCTGTTGCCGGCGGGCCTTCGCAGGCCCCGGCACGGGTCCAGGGCCGGTTGGCGACGGCAAGCCGGGGCGGATTGTACGAAGGTGAAGTGATCGACGCCGGAGTTCAAGGCGACGGACGAGAAAGGTCGCGAGCCCAGGGGCAGCTCTCCGATGACGAGCCCCGACAAGAGCAAGCGCAAGCGGAGACGGACGGCAACGTCAGCGAAGCCGAACCGGGCGGCGCGCGGGCAACCGCCGCCCGCCTCAAGGCCGCCCGCGACATCGATTGGAAGGCCAAGGCGGCGGATAACTACGACTGTTCCTCCGCGCCAGAGCGGACTACGATAACCTGGCGCGCAGGACCCAGCGGGACGTCGCCATGCTCGTCCGGATGGGCAAGAAGGATATGCTGCTCAAGCTGCTGGAGATGGCCGACAACTCCGAACGCGCCGTCGATGCATGGCGCAGCCACCCTCTCCGCTGCCCTGGATTGACGTTGAGGGCCGGTCGGCGGAGTCGAGATGATCGGCAGGCAGCTTTGAGCATTCGCGGCCGCCGAGGGGGTCACCCCGATCGAAGCGGTGGGCAAGGTGTTCGACCCCGCGCTACATGAGTGCGTAGCCACTTGGGATATTCCCGATGTCACCAGTGAGACGGTGACTGACGAAATCAAGTGGGGATACGCCCCATGGCGTTCCGCGCATCTCAGGTGAGGGTTGCTGCGGCCGCAGGGCTAATCGCCAGGAAAGCCCCGGGGAGTTGCTCCCGATCGAGGACCTTTACGCGATATCGGTGTCGCCGCTTCGGCAAGTCCGGGATGAGATCAAGCGGCGATACCGGCACCGAAGGTCAAGCAGACCCATCCCGACGTCCTTCAGGCGGATGGGTCTGCTTCCGGCGAGTTGTTCTTGGATATCCGGCGTGCGTACGAGGTCCTCGCGAGCGCGCGGCGGCGGGCCGACTACGACACCGCCCGGGCGGCGGCGGTACGGCGCCGGCTCCGACTGCGCAGGTGCTCAAGAGGTCGCTCCGCAGACCGTTGGCGGCAGGTGCGCCGGCGGGCCGGCGGGCTCGGCGATTTTGTTCGCCAGTTCTTCGGCAACACGTGGGCCCCGGACGGCCCACTCGACGGGCCGTTCGCCTATGCAAAGCCACCCGCGCCCCCTTCCGGCCGCGAGGCAAACGAACTGACCCTGACCCTCAAAGAAGCTTTTACCGGCAGGGACTTCGACATCGGTGGGATGCGCGTGCGGATTCCGCCGGGGGCAAGGCACGGCGCCCGGTTCCGGGTCCCGCCCCCGGTCTTTGAAGTCAGGACGCTTATTGAGCCCGAGCCGGGATTCCTGGTTGATGGGGACGACGTTAAGACCGAGGTGCTCGTTGAGGCGCGCACAGGGGTCGGCGGCGGCGAGGTCCAGGTGGGGCATCCCACGGGACACCTCAAGGTCACGGTTCCGGCGGGGCTGCGCGATGGACAGGTGCTGCGCCTGAGGGGACGCGGCCTGCCCGCCACCGCGGCGCGGCGCGCCGGCGACCTGCTGGTACGCGTTCGCTTGTCGAAATAGGAGGTTTACGGAAGACATGCGCCTTGACCACTTGACAGTCAAATCACAGGAGGCCGTCCAGGCGGCGCAGGCCTTGGCGGCGGACGGCAACCACCAGGCTGTTGCGCCGGAGCACCTGCTCCAGGCGCTTGTGAACGACAAAGAGAGCGTCGTCAACGCCATCGTGCGGCAGCTCCTGCCCGATCCGCGCCTGCTTGCGACGGGACTTGCGGACCGGCTCGATGCCATCCCTAAGGTCTTCGGAGGCGGTGGCGGCGGACAGTATCTTTCACCCGAACTCGGGCGCGTGCTTCAGGCAGCTCAGGAAGAAGCGGGCCGCATGCAGGACGAGTATGTCAGCACTGAGCACCTTCTGCTGGGCATGGCCGATCCGGCGACGGAGGTCGGCGGTTGGCTTGGCAGCCTCGGGGTGACGCGCGATGCCGTCTACCGGGTGCTGGCTCAGGTCCGGGGGCAACAACGGGTCACCGACCAGAACCCCGAAAGCACCTACCAGGCGCTTGAGCGATACGGGCGCGACCTGACAGCTCTGGCCAGGCAGGGCAGGCTCGACCCGGTAATCGGCCGGGACGAGGAAATCCGCAGGATAATGCAAGTCCTGTCGCGGCGGACCAAGAACAATCCGGTCCTGATCGGTGAGCCCGGCGTCGGCAAGACCGCAGTGGTTGAGGGGCTCGCCCAGCGGATCCTCGCGGGCGATGTGCCCGAGAGCCTCAAGGGCAAGCGCCTGATCGCCCTCGATCTGGGCGCGCTTGTGGCGGGGGCCAAGTACCGCGGCGAGTTCGAACAGCGGCTGAAGGCCGTGCTCAAGGACATCGAATCGGCGCAGGGCAAGGTCGTGTTGTTCATCGACGAACTGCACACGCTGGTCGGGGCGGGAGCTGCCGAGGGGGCGATGGACGCCTCCAACATGCTCAAGCCCGCCCTGGCGCGGGGCGATCTGAGGGCCATCGGCGCCACGACCCTTGACGAGTACCGTAAACACATCGAGAAGGACGCAGCGCTTGAGCGGCGGTTCCAGCCGGTGCAGATCGACGAGCCCACGGTCGAGGAGACCATCGCTATCTTGCGCGGCCTCAAGGAACGGTACGAGGTGCACCACGGCGTCCGGATCAAGGACGCGGCGCTAGTCGCCGCCGCGACATTGTCGCACCGGTACATCAGCGACCGGTTTCTGCCGGATAAGGCCGTTGACCTGATGGACGAGGCCGCGTCCCGGCTGCGCATGGAGATCGACAGCCGTCCTGCCGCAATTGACGAACTGGAGCGCCGAATCACGCAGCTCGAGATCGAGAAGCGGGCGCTCGCCAAGGAGGAGGACGAGGCCTCGCGGGAACGTCTGGGCAAGCTCGAGGCCGAGCTGGGCAGACTCAAGGAGCAGGCAGGCGTACTCGGAGCACACTGGGAGCGCGAGAAGCAGACGATTGCCGAGATCAGGTCGACAAAGGAGCAGATCGAAGCCACTCGCGCGGAAGAGGCCGCGGCCGAAAGGCGCGGCGACCTGGCCAAGGCCGCCGAACTGCGCTACGGCAGGGCGCCGGAACTGGCCCGGCGGCTTGACCAAGCCAACCGGAACCTCGAGCAACTCCAGAGCAAGGGCCGGATGCTGCGTGAGGAAGTGGACGAGGAGGACATCGCCGAGATCGTCTCGCGGTGGACCGGGATTCCGGTTTCGCGGCTGATGGAGGGCGAGGTCGCCAAGCTGGTGCGCATGGAGGAAATGCTACACCAGCGAGTGGTCGGCCAGGACGCGGCGGTTTCGGCGGTCGCCAACGCCGTGCGGCGCGCCCGCTCGGGACTCGGCGATCCCAGCCGGCCGATCGGTTCGTTCCTGTTCCTTGGCCCGACCGGGGTTGGCAAGACCGAGTTGGCGAGGGCCCTGGCTGAGTTCCTGTTCGATGATGAGCGGGCGATGATCCGCCTTGACATGTCCGAGTACCAGGAACGGCACACCGTTGCCCGGTTGATCGGCGCCCCGCCCGGCTACGTCGGCTATGACGAGGGTGGCCAGTTGACCGAGGCGGTCAGGCGCAAGCCTTACTCCGTGGTGCTCTTCGACGAGGTCGAGAAGGCGCACCCCGAAGTGTTCAACACCTTACTGCAGTTGCTGGACGACGGGCGACTGACCGATGGGCACGGGCGGACGGTTGACTTCCGCAACACCGTCGTGATCATGACGTCCAACCTCGGAAGCCAGTGGATTACGGAGCACGCGGGCGACCCGGCCAAGATCCACGAGCTCGTATTGCAGGCCGTACGGATGCACTTCCGGCCGGAATTCCTCAACCGGATCGACGAAACCGTCGTCTTCCAAGCGCTCGGGCCGGATGAGTTGCGCCGGATCGTCGAAATCCAGTTGCGCCTTCTGGGCAGGCGCCTCGCCGAGCGGGACATCGCCATCGATGTGACTGCGGCTGCGGCGGCTTACCTTGCGCGTACAGGATACGACCCGGCCTTCGGCGCCCGGCCGCTTAAGCGCCTGATCCAGCGGGAGATCGAAAACCCGTTGGCTCTGAAGCTTCTCGAGGGCGAGTTTCGCGACGGGCAGCAAATCATCGTCGACCTTGCCGCGGATCCGGCGGGCCAGAATGAGCAACTCGTCTTCCGGGCTGCGGCTGCGGGCTAATCGGCCCGCAGCCTGCCCGGGGGAACTACCCGGCGAATAACCTCTCAGGCGACTCATGCTCCCAGTCCCCCCACCCCTCCCCTGGTTTAGGTATAGTATTGGACCCTAGGGGGCAGCTAGCTCGTCTGAGTAGCTTGGGTCCGGCTTAGCGAGTTACATCGGGCGAGCATAATGCGAGCGCATCACGCCACAAATATCAACGAGCCGGAAAGCATCGCGCCAAGCAGGCGTGTTGTTACCACGACGTTTGGGAGGAGACTTGTGGTGACCGTACCACAAACGATCTACGTTGCGGCCGTCGCCGTATACGGGGTGTTTTTCCTGTTCTTTGCGAGGTTCTTTTGGTGGAAATACCTTGCCGACCGTGACTTCTGGAGCCGAAAGCCCAAGCTTACCATCAGCCGGGTTCGCTCCCTTGCCAAGGAAAAGAATCGCGATCTGCCGCGCTTCACAATCCTTATCCCCGCTAGAAGCGAAGCCGACGTGATCGGCAAAACGATCGAGCACATGTCCCATCTGGACTACCCGAGCAGTCACTATGAGGTGATGGTCGCAACGGACGAGAAGGAGACCGCCGAGGCCCACCGCACCCGTCCGGAGGCGGTTTCCGAGGTACTGCGGACCCTGTGCAGGAAGGGCGGCGCCGTCGGTCAAGGCGGCAATTCCGAAGCGGGCACCGCGTGCGCATCCGAGCCGTTGAGCGCGGATGCCAAGTTGCTGCTCCTGCATCTGGTCAGCGGGCAGGCCCTGCGCGAGTACCTAAGCCCGTCAAGCAGGCGCAGCGGTCTGGTCGTCCCGTCCGGGCTGGCGTGGCTCCCGCGGCCAAAACGCCTGACCCTGATTCGCGATATTTCACGGCAGCTGATTGACGGTCGCGGGCGGATTTCGCCGAGCCGTCTCGCCTGCACAATCGAGCGGCTTGCGCCGGGCCGGCCTGGCGAGTACCTGCTGGAACAAAGCGGCGCGCTCCTGGGATTGGCCATTCCCGTCGTCGCCGCATATGCGGATTTGGCCGGATCGGCCGAGCCCCGGCTGATGAAAACGATGCTGCGCCAGGTCGCCCGGGCCCAGCACCGCGTCACCGAGGAAATCATCAGTTCGCTCGCGCGGGTGATCGGCGCGCGGCTGGTACGGTCCATCGACCGGGACGCAGAAGATGAGGCGGCCCTCCGGTCGCGCCTGGAAACCGTGGCTATCGAGGCCTTGCCCACGACCCAGGACATCGTTGACGCGTGGATCGAGGCCAACAAGGGCCGTTCAGAAGGAGTGGCGGTGCGGCACGTGGTTGTGCCGTTCGATTTCGACGGCCGCTACCACGGGCAGTGCACCGGGCGGAGCGTGCCCTCCACCAAGGGCCGGGCCCTCAACTACGCGCTGGCGTTCGTTAATCCCGAAACCGAAGTCTGCGGCTTTTACGATGCCGAGAGCAGGCCGGACCCGGGTACCTTGCTGTACGTGGCCATGCGGCGCATCCAATCGCCTGACAAGGCGGCGATCTTTCAGGGACCCGTGTTCCAGGTCCGCAACCTGTTCCATATGGGGCCGTGGTGCAAAATCGCAGCGCTTTACCAGGCGGTTTCGCACGAGTGGTATTTGCCCCAGCTTTTCCACCGGCTGCCGTTCGTCGGCGGCACCAACCTGTATGTAGAGCGGTCCTTGATCTGCGAGCTCGGAGGCTACGACCGTTCGATCCTCACCGAGGACCTCGAACTGGGCATCCGCGCGTATGTCGAGGCCGGCGTCTGGCCCGAGTACCTGCCGTACCCCAGCAGCGAACAGACGCCGCCGACCCTTCGCGGCTTTTTCCGCCAGCGCCTGCGGTGGGGCACCGGCCACCTGCAGGTCATGGACAAACTGCGCCAACAAGACGGGTGGAACCGCGCCCGCAAGCAGCGGATGCTGCATCACCTGTTCATCAAGGGCCAGCTTGAATGGTGCCTCTATCAGACTGCGACGCTGGTGCCGCCGGTTGTGTTGATCCTGCACAGCCTTGGCTTGATCGATCCGAGCATCTTCCCGCGCCCGGTGCATCTGGCGTTGAACCTGTTCACGCTGGTCTACTTCGGGTTCACGTTCTACGTCTATGTCCGCTACCGGCCGTTCGTCGACATGAGCGCGCGGCCACGCAATTGGCTCGGCGACTGGAGCATCGTGCCGCAGCTGATCCTGCTGCCGTTCGCGGCGTTCATGTTCCCGGTGCCCTACTCGACAGCCATGGTCCTAAAGGGGCTGGGCAGGGAACCGCGGCTGTGGGTCAAGACGCCGCGGACCGCGGAGTAGCGGATCCGCCGACGACAGGTTATGCGGACGGGCCCGGTGCGGATGCGCTACGGCGCCAGCCGCTCCAGGTCGCGCGGGAACAGCGTTGCATCGCGCATGTTTCCCAGGCCGAGCATCGCCATCGTCAGCCGTTCGGCACCGATGGCCAGGCCGCCGTGCGGCGGCGCTCCGTACCGGAAACCGTCAAGGTAAAAGCCAAATGATGCCGGGTTCAAGCCTCTCCCCTCGAGGCTTGCCCGCAGCTTTGGGTAGTCGTGAATGCGCCGCCCTCCCGTCGTCACTTCGATACCGCCCATCAACAGGTCAAAGCTGTCGGTAAGCTCCGGCCGGTCCTCGCGGGGGGCGGCGTATGCCGGCCGCGTGGCCAAGGGCCAATCGGTCACGAAGGCCGCGCCGCCCGTTGCTTCACAGAGCAACCGCTCGCCTTCGGGGTCCAGGTCGCCGGGCGGCAGTTCCTTGCCGTACCTGTCCGCGAGCAGGCGCCGGGCCTCGCTCAGCGGGACCCTCGGGATCCCCTGCGCCGGCAGGTTGGCGGCGGGGTCGACGCCGAGGGTTTCCAGGTGGCGCGCCTCATTGCCGCGAAGGCGGGCGACGATGGTATGCAACAACTCCTCCTCGAGGTCCATCAGGTCGGACGCAGTCGAGATGAAGCCGATCTCCCAGTCCATGCTGGTGAATTCGTTGAGGTGCCGCGAAGTGTTATGCGGCTCGGCGCGGTATACCGGACCGACCTCAAAGACGCGCTCGAACCCGGCCAGCACGAGCAGTTGTTTGTAGAACTGCGGACTTTGCGCCAGGTAGGCGCGGCGCCCGAGGTAGTCGACCGGGAACAGGTTGGCGCCGCCTTCGGTCGCGGTTGCGACGATCTTGGGGGTCTGGACCTCGACCATGCCGTGAGCCCCGGAGAAATCGCGGAATGCAGCGATGATCGCGGCCTTGAGCCGGAAGATGGCCTGGTTGCGGAGGTGTCGAAGCGAGAGCGGGTGGTTGTCCAATGCAAGGTCCTGTCCGACCTTAAGGACGGGCAGATTGACCTCAAAAGGCAGTACCTCCGCGCGGGCGATAACGGTGAGCTGCTTTCCCGCGATCTCGTACCCGCCCTGGGCGCGCTCCTCCGCGCGGACAACTCCCTTGATCTCGACCGCGTCCTCGACGTTCAACGCGGCTAATCCGGCTGCCGCCGGCCCGTTGGGGTCGAACACCGTCTGAACGACTCCACTCCGGTCCCGCAGCAACACAAAGGCTACTCCGCCGATCCGCCGGATTCTGTGCACCCACCCCTGCAGTCGCGCCTCCGTGCCCGTGAGGCCCGCCAACCGGCCGGCCAATGCTCGCTCGGTCACTGCATAACCCTCCCGTATTGCGTAAGTCGCCAAAACAAAAAAGCCGCCCCCACAAGGGCGGTCATGTGACCGCGGTGCCACCCTGTGCCGCCACGCCCTCGCGGACGCAGCCTCAGCCCGAGCGGTCGCTGCCGCTCAGGCGCCTTTATCGCAGGCCTGCGACGGACTCACGGGTCGTCTTTGGCTGAGGTCCCGCACCGGTTTGCAGCGGCCCGGCTCTCTTCGGCGGGGTGGCCTCGCTACTTTTCCCGTTCATCATCCGAGAGTTCTGGTGTTGGTCAGCATACTACACCGCGTAGCAGGCACACGTCAAGGCCTGTGTGCGCGAGTGTTGCGTGCTAAGTGTCCTGACGGGTTACTGCGTGTTTAGTGTGCTGACTGCTGCGTGCCTTGTGGCATGGATTGGCGTGCGTGTTGCGGCGGGCGCTGGCAAACACTTACCTTGGTGCGTGCAGTGCAATACGTAGCGCCGGTCTCGATACCGGCGAGCAATGATCGGTAAGAGAAAGGAGTGGGATCTTGTACAAGCACGAAAAGCACATGCTTCACCCTGTCAGGGTGGATCGCCCCAATCGCAAGTACGCAGCAATGATGCTGGAACAAATCGGCGGACCTAACGGTGAGTTGAAGGCCGGCCTCCAGTATCTGTCCCAGAGCTTCCGGGTCCGCGACCCGGCGATCAAAGACCTGTTCCTCGACATCGGCACAGAGGAACTATCACATATGGAGATGGTGGCCGAAACCGTCAACCTGCTCATGGGTACCAATCTGGGCGCAAACGAGGCTACGGTCGGCTCTGTGGAACCACACGTCCTGACCGGACTGTGCCCGGATTTAACCGACGCTTCCGGAAACCCGTTTACGGCGGCATATGTCAACGTCACCGGCGACATCGCCGCGGACATCCTGTCGAACATCGCGGCGGAGCAACGGGCCAAGGTCGTCTATGAGTACCTCTACCGCCAGATCGACGACAAGGGCGTGCGCGAAACAATCGACTTCCTGCTCAACCGCGAGGAAGCCCATAACGCGCTGTTCCGTGAGGCCTTGAACCGGATGCAGGACCAGGGATCGCTTCGCGACTTCGGGGTCACCCAGGACTCCAAGCTCTACTTTGACCTCTCTACGCCCGGCCGGTACTTCGAGCCCCCGCGGCCGACCGCGCCGCGATTCGAGAACCCGCGGGCCGAAGGACCGAGCATCAGTCACTACCAAGGCGAACGCGTCCCCCCGATGGGGCAGCGCAACTACAACCCACCCGAGGCACAGGAGCGACCGCAGCACCACCGCTAGGACGGTGCTGACCCGTCCCCGGACGGGAGGGGGAGGAGCCCGGTTTCCCCCTCCCACCCTTCTTTTTCTCCCGTCCGATGTTTTCCCGAGCCCGTGTGGAGAGACTATATGCAGCTATGGGTAGGCATCGCATGGGCAAACCGGACCGGCCGGCAGAATCCGAAAGCAAAGCCCAGGAACGTCAGGCCGGCACAACCACCAGGCGCGGCGGTTCTTGGTTCCGTTCCTGCCAGGCTCGTCGGGCAGGCCTCTGGGCGTTGCGCGTTGGTCTGCTCGCATTCTTCCTCGGCGCTCTGGTCTTGTTCACGTTGGTGGAGGCCATGCCTCTGCCGAAGGCGCCGGTATACGCGGCATCTACTGTCTACGGCCGCGACGACGAGGTCGCCGCGCGGCTGTACCTTGAGGACCGCACTCCCGTACCGATCGTTGATCTGCCGAAACACCTTTTCGACGCCGTCGTGGCGATCGAGGATTACCGGTTCGAACGCCATGCCGGAGTCGATTTCTACGGAATCCTCAGAGCAGCGTACAGCAACCTCCTCCGGTCCACCGTCCAGCCCGGACGGACGTATCAGGGCGCCTCTACCATAACGCAGCAACTGGCCACCGCGCTTTACCTTTCGCGGGAGAGGACATACTCCCGCAAGATCAAAGAGGCAGTCCTTGCCCTGACGCTCGAGCGGCGGATGACCAAGACCGAGATACTCGAAGGATACCTTAACCAGGTTTACTTCGGGCACGGGGCTTACGGGGTGGAGGTTGCGTCGCAGATCTACTTCGGCAAGCCTGCGGCAGAGGTCACTCTGGCCGAGGCAGCGATGCTTGCCGGGGTGTTGCGGTCGCCGGAGAACTACTCGCCCTACAAGGATCCGGCTTTGGCGAAGGATCGCAGGTCGTTTGTCCTGGCCCGGATGGCCGAACTCGGCTACATCACTCAACAGCAAGCGGACGCCGCCAAAGAGGAATCGCTCAAACTGGTCGGGCTCAAACCGCGGGTACAGGAAGCCCCTTACTTTGTGGACTACATGCTGGCGGAGATCGCGGCGAAGCATCCCGAGGTTGCCCGGGATGCGTATCAGGGCGGTTATTCGTTCTACACCACTTTGGACATGAAGATGCAGCGGGCCGCCAACGAGGCCATCGCAACCAAGCTCATCGAGGGGGATAAGGATCCGAACGGCGTGACCCAGCCCCAGGTCGGGCTGGCGGCCGTAGACCCCCAGACGGGACACATACTCAGCCTTGTAGGCGGGAGGGACTACCGCGAAACCCAGCTCAACCGAGCTACACAGGCCCACCGCCAGCCAGGATCGGCGTTCAAGCCGTTTCTGTATGCGGCCCTTGTCGATCGCGGCTATACGCCAATCAGCCAGATGGTCTGCGAGCCGGTCACCTATCCGGGCGGGGCCGGGCAACCGGACTACACACCTCGCGACTACGGGTCCAGCCGCTACCATTACGCCCCGCTATCGATGCGGTACGCGATCAAAATCTCGGACAACGTCGTCGCCGTGCGCTGGGCCAACGAAATCGGAACGCCTGCGGTCATCAACATGGCCCGCAAAATGGGCCTCTATAGTCCACTCTCTCCGGTGCTGCCGCTGGTCCTGGGGAGCTTTGAGGTCTACCCGCTGGAACTCGCCACAGCTTACTCGCCGCTGGCGAACGGCGGTTTCCGGGTCGAGCCATACTCCGTGCGCAAAATTGTCGACAGCGAGGGCAAGTTGATCTACGAGCGGTCGCCGCGCGTCGAGCCGGCCCTCTCGGCGTCGACCGCGTACATCGTGACAAATATGCTGCAGAGCGTGATGGAGGCCGGGGGCACTGGCGGGCACCTGGGGTGGCGGATCGGCCGGCCGAGCGCGGGCAAGACCGGCACCACGTCGGACACCAAGGATGCGTGGTTCATCGGTTTCGTGCCGCAGGTCGTGTGCGCTGTCTACGTCGGAGCCGATGACCCGGAGACCCTTGCGGGACCTGGCGGCAGCCTCGCCGGCCCGGTGTGGGCGGAGTTCATGCGGCTCGGACTGGCGGGAGTGCCCGTGGCCGGCTTCCCGCGGCCTCCGGACGTAATCGATGTCCCCATCTGCACGGAAACCTGGCTGCGGGCCAACCCGACGTGCCCCACGATCAATGAGGTGTTTCGCGAAGGCACGGAGCCACAGACAGAATGCCCGCTGTTCCACGGTTGGCCGCCTGACGGGGAACCCGGCGGCGATGAAGACGAGGAAGGCGACGAGGACGAAGAGGATGAAGGCGAAGGCGGTAGGCCGGGACGTCCTACGGGCGGCTATCTCTATCCATACGACCTCGAACCGGGAAGCGAGGAGTGGTGGGAGGCCTACGAATTGTGGCTGCGCTACGGTGAAGAGTGGCCGCAGGGTCCCTGATGCCCATCGACCTGCGTCTTCCTCGGGATGATGACCCAAATAATCCCGGCCAGCACCAACGGCCATGCCATCAAGGCCGTTGCACTGGGCCGAATGGCAAGGATCAGCCAGCCGAGCAACATCCCGCCGGTTACCTCCTGGGTCGCGATCAGGTTCGCGGTCGCGGCATGAATCCGCCTGATGGCTGCGTTGAATAGCGTATGGCCAAACGTGGTCGGCAGCAGAGCCAGGATTAGGACGGGCAACCAGGACCCGCTCGGGACCGGCCTGAGAAAAGTCATTCGCGGCGAGACAATGCCCAGAGTCGCCGCCGCCAGCAGATAGACCCAGAATGCATACGTCAGCAGGGGATAGCGCGCGCGATCCCGCCGCCCGGCGATTGCGTACAGTGCATAGGTCAAGGCCGCCCCGAGTCCCATCAAGTCCCCGCGAAGGTGCGCCTCCGGCGCGGACGGGTCAAACCCAACCAACCAGGCCATGCCGAGGATGACAGCTACTACGCCGGGTAGCTTCGCAGCCGGTAGCGGTTCTTTGAGGATCCACCAGGAAAGGATCGCCGCCCACACGGGGGCTGTGTTGACGAGGACGAGCGCGTGGTCAAGCGAAGTGGCAAAGAGGCTGCCGATGTAGAGGTAAAAGTGCATCGCCAACACGATGCCGTAGAGCGCCAGCGACGGCAGGTCGCGAAGCTGCACCTTGGGTGGCCGGCCCCCTGCCCAACCAAGCAGCAAGACAAAGCCGGCCCCCAACAACACCCGCCAGAAGGCAATGCCCAACGGGTCAAGCGCCCCGTCGACGCCGGCAATCCGCGCCACGGGCCCCGCCGAAGCGAAGAACAACGTGGCGAGGAATGCGTAACCGATGCCGAGGCGTTCTTCACGGCGCATTACTCGGACGGCATCTCCCCAAGCGTCACGTTATATATCAGCTCGGACCCGCGTCGAAGCACCTTGACGGCAATGCGCTCGCCCACGCGATGCGTTTGCACAGCATCCGTCAGTTCGTCAACGCTGTTGATGTTCCGGCTGCCGATCGCGAGAATCACGTCGCCGGCCTGCAGGCCGGCCGCCGCAGCCGGGCCGCGTGCGATTACTTCGGCGACAAGGACGCCCCGGTCCAGGGTCACCCCGTAGCGCGCCGCGTCCTCTTTGTCGACGATCCGGACGCCAAGCCAGGGCCTTACGATACGGCCGTTGAGAACCAACTCGTTGACGATCGGCCGGACGGTGTTGATCGGTATGGCGAAGCTCATGCCCTCGATGGCTTCGCTGGCAAACTTGATGGTGTTGATGCCGATGACCTCACCGGCACCGTTGCATAGCGGCCCGCCGCTGTTGCCGGGGTTGATGGCGGCATCGGTCTGGACCAGGGAGAACGTACGTTCGCCTTGCTGGACACGGCGGTTAAGGCCGGAGATCACGCCTGCGGTGACAGTCCGGGCGAATTCGAGGCCGACGGGATTGCCGATAGCGACCGCGAGTTCGCCGACGCGTAGGGAGTCGGAGTCGCCGAAGGCGGCCACGGGCAGGCCGGTGGCGTCGACCTTGACGACCGCGAGGTCGGTGAACGGGTCGGTGCCGACGATCGTGCCGGTCAACACCCTCCCGTCGGCGAGGCTGACGAGCAGTTCGGATGCACCTTCGACAACGTGGTAGTTGGTGACGATGTAGCCGTCCTGGTGGAAGAACACTCCCGAGCCCGAGCGCTGCTCTGTGTATGGACGGCGGAAGATATCGTAGGCGATCGCCTTGTTGAGGATGCCGACAACTGCCGGGCCGACAGCCTCGGCGGCGTAAGTAACCGTGCCCTTCTCCGCCGGGATGCCGCCTGCGCCGCCGGTGCCGTCACCGGTGCCGCCGGACATCCCCGGCGGGTTAACCCCGGGCGGCCCGACGTACGGAATACGGTCCATGATGTACATCGGGGCAACGGTGATAACCAGCAGTCCGCCGATCAGCGCACCCACCAGGGCCACCAGCAGATATGAAAGCAGGGCTCTGCGGTCCGTTCTCGGCCGCGCGCCCTGCCCATCGTAAATCCATTCGCTCACTACCGGTCACCCTCCGGCACGCCCCGGTTTACCGCCCGGCATCCCCCGCGGCGAACCGGGTCAGTTGCCTTCGGCTCGCACGATGTCCTTGATCTTCATTAATCGGGCGACATTGGAGCGTTCTTGTTCGGACAACTTCATACTAATATCTTTCGCCGCCGCCTGCAGTTCCGGAATCAGCACGTATTCAAGAGCGTTCACCCTACGGCGGGTCCGCTCGATCTCATCGGCGAGAAGCTCGGCGGATTTCTCGATCTCGGCTAGCCTGACGAGCAATGCCAGGACCTCCGAGAAGGCGCCGAGGGCGGCGTCGAGTTCTCCGGATGTATCGACGAAGCCGTAGCTCAGCGGGTCCCCTTCCTGCCGCAGGGAGAAATGAGGCACGCGCACGTTCATGACCACAGAGGTGTCCATCTCCATGTACACTCGCTGCTTGGGGGCCATGATCGCCTCCTCAAGAACCTCGCGCGGCATCACCGCCCGGGCCACCAGAAAGCTGCGATTGGCGGCCACCAATTTGTCCTCCACGAGGGTCCGGAGTTCACGGTCTTCACGGACGAGGGCCAGAAACTCCGTCATTAACTGGTCGCGCTTGTCCTTAAGCAGCTTGTGGCCCCGAGCTGCGACGGCGGATCTGCTTGCGAGCCGAGCAGTCTTACGGGTTGGGCTTACGTCGATTATCATCAGTTATTCCCGCCGCAGCCCTCGGTCTTGGGCATGTACTTCTCGATGTGTTCAAGGCGCACGTTTGAGCTCCGTCTGGCGGAGGCCTGCTGAGCAATTCCCAGCCCAACGTCAGGGTTTCTCTACGGTCCGGTTCCTTGCCCGCCCCGCCGCACGTAGCGGTCCCTGAACCCGTTGGCGAACTGGAGGAAGCGCTGTCTGGTTTCCGAGAGGGCCTGCCCCGCCGACGCACGATCATGAGTTCTCATTTCCCCTATTATAGCGTACGCGCGTAGAGCTGTCCATGACGCCGGCGTGATCTTCCTGCTGCCCTGCCGGTCTGGATGCCCTTGTCCCGAGCCGACAGGACAGCGGAACGTTAACCGGCGGTAGACGCCCGCGCGGTGCACAGGACAGGATGACCTACCCCTCGGTAATGTAGCCGGTCAGGTCGGCGATCGGATGCGTCCGGTCGTCCTCGGGCATTGTCAGAATCGGCATCTGGGTGATCGAACTGGGTTTGCCTGCAATGCGGCTTCGGCCTGAGTTCGTAAATCTGCGAGAGGTCGGTACATGTAGCTGATAACCGCGGCGGCCCGGGATTCCTTGCGCGCGGTGGCGGATACCTCACGCAGCGCCTCGCAGTAGTTGGTCATGTCCGTCAGAATGACGAGTACACCCCTTCGAACGCGAGGTGTACTCCGCCGTCGTCAAGGCCATGCGCGGGGTCGCGATGCGTCCGATGGTCGGGTCGTTGGCAAGGTCTATAAACAGGACCGCGCGCTCAATGGCGCCGGTACGCTGGAAGTCCTTGATGAAGTAGTCGGCTTCCTCGAACGTGATGCCCATGGCGGCGAACACCACTGCGAAACGCTCGTCGGTGCCGAGCACGCGCGCCTGACGGCGACCTGCGCCGCCATCTGGGCGGGGAGGCCGCTGCCCGAGAAGATCGGCAGCTTTTGGCCGCGCACCAGCGGGTTCATCCCGTCGATGGTCGAGATGCCGGTCTGGATGAACTCCGAAGGATATGCCCGCGCATACGGGTTGATCGGACTACCCGAGATGTCAAGGCGCTTTTCGGGGACGATCCGCGGGCCGCCGTCGATCGGGCTGCCGAATCCGTCGAACACGCGGCCGAGCATATCGCCGCTGACCTGGACTTCGAGAACCCGGCCGAGGAAACGGACTGGTCTTGGTGACGTCGAGGCCGGCGGTGCCCTCGAACAACTGGACGAGGGCGGCGTTCTCCCGCGCCTCGAGCACCCTGTCGGCGGCGGATTCACCGTTGGCGAGCTCAACCTCGACGAACTGTCGAACTTTATTCGCCGACCTTCTCCACGACCATCAAAGGGCCGGAGATTTCGGATATTGTGCGGTACCCTTAAGCACGCTGCGTCACCCCTTCCCCTATAGGCTACCAGGGCGCCTGAGATCTGTCGCCGACCTTGCCGGCGAGAGCCGAGAACGCCTCGGTCTCTTCTCAGGGATGTACTTGGCGCGCGCGATTTCCTCGCGCACCGGCAGGGCCAGCAGACGGCCGAGCGAAGCGCCCCGGTCCAACGCAGCCTGAGCCTGGCGATGGAAGTCGAGGATCAGCTTACATCCGGTACTGCTTGGCCAATTGAGGTGTAGGTATCGATATCGTCAAACGCATTTGTGCAGGAAGTCCTCGCGTATCGACTTGGCGGTCTCGAGGATCATCCGGTCGTCGCGCGACAGGGCGTCGACGCCCACCAGGCGGACGATCTCCTGGAGCTCGTCTTCCTTCTGCAGGATGCGCATGGCTTCGGCGCGCATCCCCGGCCAGTCGTCACCGACACGCTCGCGCAGCCACGGATCGATGCGGTCCAGGTAAAGCGAATACGACCGCAACCAGTTGATGGCCGGGAAGTGCCGGCGGTCGGCGAGCGAAGCGTCAAGGCCCCAGAACACCTTGACGATGCGCAGTGTGGCCTGCGTCACCGGCTCGGACAGGTCGCCGCCGGGCGGTGATACCGCACCAACTACGGTTAACGAACCCTGGCGCTCGTCGGAACCGAGGGACGTAACACGGCCCGACCTCTCATAGAACTCAGCCGCGCGCGAGCCAAGGTATGCCGGGTAGCCCTCTTCGCCGGGCATCTCCTCCAGGCGGCCGGACATCTCGCGCAGCGCCTCGGCCCAGCGGGATGTGGAGTCGGCCATCAGCGCGACGTCATACCCCATGTCACGGAAGTACTCCGCAATGGTGATCCCTGAGTACACCGACGCCTCGCGGGCTGCAACCGGCATGTTCGAGGTGTTGGCCACGAGAACCGTCCGATCCATCAGCGGCTCGCCAGTGCGGGGGTCCTGAAGATGGGGGAACTCGAGCAGCACGTCAGTCATCTCGTTGCCGCGCTCGCCGCAGCCGACGAAGACGATGATCTCGGCGTCAGCCCACTTGGACAACTGGTGCTGGACGACCGTCTTCCCGCTGCCGAAGGGACCGGGGACGCACGCAGTTCCGCCTTTGGCGATCGGAAAGAACGCGTCGATGACCCTCTGGCCGGTGACCAGCGGGATCTCTGGGCCGTGCTTGACGCCGTACGGGCGGCCGATGCGGACCGGCCAGCGCTGCATCATCTGCAGGTCATGGACCGTCTCGCCGTCCTTCAGCCGGCACACGGTGTCTTCGACCTTGAAGTCGCCTTCGCGGATTTCCAGGACTTCGCCGCCCTTGCCCGGCGGGACGAGGACGCGGTGCTCGATGATCGCGGTTTCCTCAACCGTGCCGATGATGTCTCCCGCAACCAGGCGGTCGCCCGCGTTGACCGTCGGGACAAAGTGCCAGACTGCCTCACGGTCGAGACCGGGCACCTCAACACCGCGTGCGATGTACTCGCCCGACAGTTCTTTGATCACGTTGAGCGGGCGCTGGATACCGTCGTAGATCGACCGCAGGAGGCCTGGCCCAAGCTCGACGCTGAGCGGTTGGCCGGTGGTCTCGACCGGCTCGCCGGGCCCGATACCGCCGGTCTCTTCATATACCTGAATGGAGGCCCGGTCGCCGCGCAGCTCGATGATCTCGCCGACGAGGCCGCGGTCGCCCACGCGCACGACGTCATACATGCGCGCGTCAGCCATACCGTCCGCCACGACGAGGGGACCGGAGACCTTAACGATACGCCCCTGGTTCATTGCTTTCCCTCACCCCTAAAGAGGATGTCCGCGCCGATTGCCTTCTCCACGATCGCCCGGAGCCTGGCTAGACCCTGGCCGGTTGACTCCTGGCCCTCGGGTATGACCACCGTGGCCGGCAGCGGCTGCGCGGACAGGGCTTTGATACGCGGCTGGAGTTCGGCCGCGAAGCCCTCGGTCACGAAGATTGCGGCATACCCGCGGCGGACGCATTCGTCGAACGCTTCCCCGGCTTCAACCTTGTCGGCAACCGGAAAGACGTCCAGCCCCAAGGCCCTGAAGCCCAGGATCGAATCGCGTGCGCCGACCATGGCGATGCCCAGTTGCTCAGGCATAGGTCTCACGCAACCTCTCGCGGATCGTGTTCTCTGGTAGTCGGTTGATCTTGCCCGTAAAGACAATCCTCAGGTTCTTGATTTCGGTTTCCTTCGCCATCAGGTAGGCGATGACCGGCTCGGGACCGAGGGCGATGTACCTCGCCGCGGCCGTCATGCTCAGAAGGCGGTCGTCCATCAGTTTCTCGTATAAGGCCAGTGAACTCGTGTTCCGAAGGGCGTTTACCCCGGCGGCAAAGACGTCGCTAACGGGATAGCCCGAAAGCGCCTGGACCATTTCCTCGGGATCGAGTGCGAACGCGGAGGCGAGCTTGGGCAACGGAATCTGCCCACCGGGCACCAGTGCCCGCTCGAGGGCTTCGCCCGACGCCTGCAGCGCCTTTAGCCGCAGCAGCGTCCGCAGGTTGACCAAGTCGGCGGTAGTCGACGCTATACCTGAGAACAGGTCGTAACCCCAGGCCTGCGCCCGTTTGATGATTGACGGAAACCGCGCTGCATCGAGGATCAGGTCAATCTCCTGTGGGTCGCCGCTCGCGCCGAACGCCCGGGCCGCAGTTCGCGGTGAGGTGGAGCAAAGTGGTCAGCGCCCACCGCGTGCGACGGCCAGCACGGCCTCGCGGGTGAGATTGCCTGCGGCGACGAGATGCCGTTCTTCGATTTGCTTGCCCGTCAACACGGCCTTGAGGGCCGTTTTGAGGTTTTGGCAGATCATAGGCGATACCCGAGGACCTCGACGAGTTCTGCCTCCGGCGCTTCGGACGCCAACAAGGCAAAGACACGAGAGCTCGGCAGCCAACGCCACTTCTAAGTTGAACACGGTGCCGGCCAATGCCACGGCGGGGCCGTATTCGGTTTCGGCCAGCAGCGGCGCCGTCTCGGCGTCGGGCGCCTCCACCATGCGAAGCAGCTGGTTCCGGGTCGAAGTCGCGTCTCGAGAACCCGCAACTGCGCGACGAAACGAGCGTACTCCGATTCGTCGCGGAACGCCCGGCGGATCGGCTCCGCTCGTCGAGCTGGTTCTCGTCAGCCATGTCGCCGCCTGGGAATATGCTCATTGCTCGAGCCTCTCGCCTGCCTCGGCGAACAGCATTGACGCAATTTCGGGCTCAATGGTGTCGCGCAGTGATGCCAGCGTACGCTCAAAAGGCCATTAATCTCGATGTTCCCGGACTGCGGATCCGCCACCGCGGATGTCGCGGGCGGTCGGACAACGTCAGCTTGGCAGGCAAACCGCGCGGGCTTTGACCCGCTCGTTAACGAGGGCGACCCAGTCACCGCCGAGGCGCTCCAGATCCCTTGCGGAAACATGGAGGGTCTCGTCTCCGGTGACGGAGGCGCGGGCCGCCAAGTCGGAAAGCAACTCACGGTATTCGTTGTCAGGCATATCGGCCAGCCGTGTAAGCGCCTCCGCAAACACCTTCTCCAGCATCTCCTGCTTGGCTGCCAGCACAATCCGCCTGATCTCAACGCTGGCGTCACCCGCCAGTTCCCTGCGACGAGGCTTCCTCGGCCGATGCCTGGATAGTTGCTTCAATACGGTCGGCCGCGGACTTGGCCCGTGCTGCCCTGCGGATGGTTTCTCTCCGCGCGCGCAGCCGCAGCATTTTGGCGGCTTCCGCCTCCGCGTCCTCTTGTATCTTGCGCAGGATGTCTTCTAACGCCATGAGACAACCACTACCTTATCTAGCGAATAGCCTGAAGCAGCAAGATCGTACCAGGCAAGCCCAGTACCGCGTAGAACTCGACGAGCGCCGGAAGGATCAAGGCAGCGCCCGATTCCTCCAGGCTTCTTGGCGACAATCTGCATGGCCGCAGCCGAAACTCGGCCCTGGTATACGCCCGACACGAGGCACAGGGCTGCCGCAAGGGGCACAGCCGTGAACGCACGGCCCTGGGCGACGGTCATCGCCGCGCCCAATGACCTGGATCTGCTGAAGCGCGAGGAATCCGCGATGAAGCCGTATACGCCCTGCGTGCCTGGGAGAGCCTGGAGCAGGAGGACGCGTCGAACTTCTCCGGCTCTTCGGAAACAATACGAAGCGGCCTCACCTGCAAGGCCGACACCGATACTGGATCCGACACCGGCGAGGAAAAATAGCCGCACCGACACCGACAGAGAGCAATGCCGAAAGCCGGAGATGATCGGTAACAAGGCTCAGGAAAATCAGGACAAGCGCGAGGGCCGCGACGGCAACCCCAAAGAACATGTTTATTGCTGATGCCATGATGACTTCTTGGCCTCCTTAGACTAAACCGATGAGTACGGCTTGCTTTTGGGCTTGGAAGCACGATAGTCTCCGCAATACGCAACGCAGCAATTGCACCGCTAGTCCGGGGTCACTTCCGTGCCGTGGACGTTCGGCGAAGAGTTTGAACGCCTTGCCTCCCCCTCAAAGAACTTGGTGAAGAACTCCACAAACTGCAGACGCCCGGAGTGGATAAAGGCGCCGAAAACGTTGATCAGAAGCGACACCGTGGCCGATGGCCATGATCAGCAGCATCGAAAGAACCCGACTACCGGGACTGACTTGTCACCATCATCGCGATCGTTTGATCGCCATGCCGAGGCAGTCGCCAAACCGGGGGCCAGCAACCTGGTGTAGAAAGCGTATCGCTCAAATAGCCGATCAGCCCGTAGAGGCTGTAGAGCCGCCGAAGACCTTGCCGAGGATGTTCTTGGCCGACCTGCCCTGGGTGAGCACAAGTCCGGCGGCGGCCGCGATGGCGGAGTACTTTGCCGCCGTGGCAACCGAAGGGCCAAAGGCCGAACCGCCGACCATCAGCGCCAGGCTCGGCAGCAGCAGCGGCCAAAGTCCTTGGTCCATCAGGGCGGCTGCCGTGTTGCCTTCGCTGATGTTCATGTACATCTTAACTCCGATGCCGACCATCAAGTGTAGCCTTCACGCCCAGGGCCAGGGAGATGATCATCAGCAGCGTCGGCGACTTTACGGGGTCGAACAGCATGATGGCGTTCTTGGCCTTGGTTATGAAACCGAGCGCGGGAGGCATGAAGTCGAGGACGTTGCCGAACCAGCCGCCTGTCAGGGCGCCGATCGCGGTCGTCACCGCGCCGCCGTACAGCATCAGCCGGAAGAACTTGTGCGCGCTTTTCGGCGTGCTCTTCTTGCGCATCATCCAGGAGCAGTAGGCCATCATCGCGATGCCGTATCCGGCATCGGTGAGCGCCAAGGCGAAGAACAACGCGAAGAACGGCGCCAACACCGGGGTCCGGTCGACTTCGCGGTAGCTGGCCCGGCCAAAGATGTTGGTCCGCAATCTCAAAGGGAGCGGAAACCTTGTCGTTGTCCAGCGCCGCCGGAGCTGATCGTCGGGGCCGGGATCGTCGACGCTCATGGCAATCTCACTCTCGTGCTTGGAGAGGGCCTCCCCCAAGACCCTTGACTCTGGTCGCCGGGCACCATCCGTGGATGAAGAAGGTCTTGTCGGTTGCACCAAGCGGGCCTGCGCCTCGTACCTCTGCCTCTGCAACAGCAGGTTGTCGTACGCCGCCTGCAGCATCAGCCGCTTGCGGGAGAGAGCACGCGCCTTCCTGATCTTCACCGCCTCGGCAGCCAGCGCGTCCAGCTCGGCCTGCGCCTCAGCCGCGGCGGCCTGCGCGTGCGGAAACCGGCACCGAAGCCGGCTCGATCCCGGTCGCCCGCAGGATGTGCGCCTACCGCCGGAAATCGTTGCGGAAGTAGAGGAGGATGAAGTACTCCTGGCGGCCGATTGCCCCGACAGGGTGGAGGGCGTGCAGGATCGAGGCGCTCTGCATCGCGGGTGCAGTGCATTTATCTTGGCGGCTTTTCTCCCCTGAAGAACGCCGCGACCAGTTCCGTGCCGTCCAGGGCGCCGAGGTCGAGCGACAGCTGAACCAACGGTGCAAGCTCCTTGAGCCGTGCCGCAAGCTCACTCCTCGCGCGCGCGGGCACCGAAAGCCGCGTCTCCCCGGCGTGCTGGCAAATCTCAGGGTCGCGGAGTAATCGTAGCCGGACGCCTGCTGCCAGGTCTCGGGTGCAATGCCTTCACGCGCCGCGGCTCGGCCAGACCCTTCTGCGGGATCGTAGCGCTGGATGTAGTTGGGGTAGGGTAGTGACCTCAGCGAGCTTGCGGTCGGTCTCCGCGAGCATGCTCGCGCCACTCCTTGCGAATCCTGTTGCAGGCGGCGGCTGCCGGCTCCCCTGCTCCATCGAGCGAACCGTTGACGTCAGTCAGCTGCATGGCGCCGAACCTGTGGATGGCGGCCAGAACCTCCGAACGGACCGCCGCGTGACCGACGACCGTTACGGATTTCATAGGCACGACAGCCATCAGGCGTTCACGATCCTTTCCATCACGAGCTTGACGGCCCTGTCAAATCCTTCCGCGGCGGCTTGACGCACGGCCTCGGCTTCGGCCTTGGCCTCGATTGCCAACTGCGCAGCTTCTTCCTTGCCACTCCGCCTCGCGGAGTCCAGGGCTTCGGCTGTCCGCCGCTTACCGGAGTCCTCGACCGCCTCAACCATACCGGCTGCCTCGGCTTGAGCGGCGCCGACCATCTTCTCGGCTTCGGCCTTGGCCTCGGCCACAAGGGCGTCGGCCTCGCTTTCGGCCGCGCGGATGCGATTTACCAGTTCTGTTGCCACTCCAACCCACCGCCCATCAAGCTTGATCCGTCAGACGGGTCCGGGCCGACATGGACATCGGAAACCCCCTCAAGGAGCCCCCGATCAGGCCTGTCCTGTTGGCACGTAAGAGCAATGGACCAATCCATTATGCTGCAACTCGCAGCCAAGGTTGTTCGCCGGTCAACAGGGCGAATCCCTGCATGAACGGTGTTGTCACAACTTTCTTAGAACAAAAGGCAACCAGCCGCCGGTCAAAAGCCGATCGGCGGGCAGGGCGTCCTTGAAGGCGTCCTTCAAGGGGTCTTTCAATGGGTCTTTCAAACCGAACAAACCGGGGAGGGCTAGCGCTCCCCGGTGACCTTGCCTGGTCAGTGACTCCTGCGGAACCGCCTGCTAGGGTTCGCGACGCACCCGGGCGCCCAGCAGCCTGAGCTTATCCACCACCTTATCATAGCCTCGGTCGATATGCTCGACCCCGGAGATCTCGGTCTCCCCTTCCGCCATCAGCCCGGCGACAACCAGAGCCGCTGCGGCGCGAAGGTCTGTCGCCTGTATCGGGGCCGCGGATAGAGCGGGGACCCCTTCGATGATCGCCGTGCGGCCTTCAACCTTGATCCGCGTGCCCATCCGGTTTAGCTCCTGAATGTGCTTGAAGCGGCCTTCCCAGATGGTTTCCGTGATCATGCTCGTGCCCACCGCCACGGACAGAAGGGAGGTCATCGGTTGCTGGGCGTCAGTTGGAAAGCCGGGGTAGGGCAGCGTCGTGATGTGCACCGCCTTGGGACGGTGTCCGTTGGACCAGACGCGAACCACATCGCCGTTCTCCCAGACGTTGGCGCCGATCTCCTCAAGCTTCGCCGAAACCGGGGCGAGGTGCTTTGGGATAACGTTCTCGATCGTCACGTCACCGTGCGTCGCGCAGGCTGCGATCATGAACGTAGCGGCTTCGATCTCGTCGGGGATGACCGCGTGGGTCGCGCCGTGCATCTCGTCTTTGCTCACGCCGCGGATCCGGATGACGTCGGTGCCGGCCCCCTGAACGCGGGCGCCGCACGCGTTGAGGTAGTTGGCGAGGTCAACGATATGCGGTTCTTTGGCCGCGTTCTCGATCACAGTCAAGCCTTCGGCGAGGACCGCCGCGAGCATGATGTTGATCGTGGCCCCAACCGAAACCACATCCAGGTAGACGGTCGTGCCGACCAGACGATCGGCCCGCGCCCTTACAACTCCGCCCTCCACCGTGACCTCGGCGCCGAGCGACTCAAAACCTTTGACGTGCTGGTCGATCGGGCGCAGCCCGATGTCGCACCCGCCGGGGAGGGGGATCTCCGCTTCGCCAAAGCGCCCGAGCAACGCGCCGAGAAGGTAGTACGAAGCCCTAAGCTTCTTTGCGAGATGATACGGGACTTTTGCGGGCGTGACGTTGGCCGTGGATATGAGAAGGCCGGAACCGCATCCGTTGCTTGTCCACTCGAGGTCCGCGCCCAGTTCACGAAGCATCTCGGTGAAAACCTCAACGTCAGTTATGTGCGGAATATTCTCAAGCCGGCTGACGCCGCCGCAAACGATGGTGGCGGGGATGACGGCAACCACGGAGTTCTTGCGGCCGCCGATGCGTACGTTGCCGCGGAGGCGACAACCGCCCTGGACAACAAGTCTGGACAAACTGGTTCCTCCATTATTCAACGGGTCCAGCCAGGCCTGTGCCGGGTTGGGGCGATTGTTGTCATAAGGCGTCGGGAGCCATAATTCTGTGGCCAACCCGGTATTCCTCCCCACTATTGTCGATGAAACCATCACTTGACAGCACTTATGATTACGGCGGCGCGTGCGCTTGCTCAGGACAGCCACTCTAGCCAGCCCTTTTCCGCAGCCGCGAGGTCACGCACCAAGGCCGCATGAAATGCCTGCTCAAATGCCTGCCCCTGGCGCAGCAAACCTGCGAGCCGCCCTTCCCACCCCGGCTCGACCCCCGAGACCGTGTCGTCCAGGTACGCCACGAAACTCCGAGCGAGGTCGTACGCGGCCGTCTCTACGGCCGGATCAACCGCCGACCGCTCCATCGCCGCAACTAGTGACGCCAACGAGGCCACACCCGTTCCCGTCGCGCGGTAGCCCCGCTCGCGGATCAGCGCGTGAGGCGCCGGCGCCCCCAGAAACCTCTCCTCCGCACGCACCGCCATGCCTTCGCTCAACCACCGCGGAATGGCCCCAGAAGTCGCCACATCAAGGTACCAGTGCGTAAGCTCATGGGCAAGAGTGGTCGCGAGCCAGTCGGGCTGGCCGGCGGCGGCGGGGCCGGAATTGCCGCCAGAGGCGAGGCCACCGTCACCCGGAGCTGGGCCATCGTCGCCCGGGGCTGGCACGCTGTCACCCGCGATGGGGCTCTCTGTGGTGCGCGCGCGTGCGATAGCCCCATGAATGCCGACCACGCCTCCAAAGTAGACGCCGCTTGCGCTCTGCGAACCGGCGGCCCACGGGCCGAGCACTGCCGGGGATTCGTACAGCACGACGGCCGGGTATTGCGGCGGCGTAACGGCTACCCCTGCGCCCAGCCCGCTCAGCTCGGAGAGCCGCGGCGCTACCTCCGCGGCGATGTCCGCCACCAGGCGGCCGAGTTGGCCATACCCAAGGCCCGGCTCCGATGGCCTGCCCCACTCGTCGTACCATGGCGGCGCTGGATCGCGCGGGAGCACAATGGTCCAGCCACTGTGGTGCAGGCGCGGGTGCGCCGCGAGGCCGATGCCCAGCCACAGGCGAGCGCTGAGCCGATCCAGCCCGACCGCAGCTCGCTGCACCACGACCTTGCCTGCGGTCGTGTGGGCAACCAGGGCGCCGACGAGCAGCGCGGCCACGACTGCGAAGAGCAGCAGCGGCCGCCACGCTTGGCGCGTTGGTGGGAGTTACAATCCCGCGCATCAACATCGAGGGCAAGGAATTGGCGTTTAAGCTGGACTTTCCCTGTTACCGCCGCGTTGCGGTTGTAACAATTGGCTTACGGTGTGGTTCGGAGGATGCGGAATGGGGGGTGGGGCAGCGCTGAAGGACCGCGGGCGGAGGCGCGGGGGAGGCGAGCGGGGACGTGCGGGGGCGCGCGCGGGAGGTGCGGTCGGGGGATGTGCGGGGTGTTGTGCCTGTGGGAGCAGGTGCGGGCGGCGATGTGTGATCGTGGGTGCAGGTTGGGGTGGCGATCTGAGCTCAGATGCACAACAGCGGGATTAGTGAGCCCAGAAACACAGGTTACGGCTGGGGGTTGAGCCCTGGGCACATATTGTGATGCTGGCCGGAGCCACGGGCGCAACATGCGCCGAGACCTGCGCCCCTGAACTCAACTCCACATCTGACCTCGCCGCGGACCGCTCGCTCACGCCCGTTCCGGCTCCGGCTCGTGGGCGTGCTTTCCAGCTTCTGCTTGTGGGCGTGCTTTCCAGCCTGCTTGTGGGCGTGCTTTCCAGCCTGCTTGTGGGCCTGCTTTCGAGCCTGCTCGCGAGCCTGCCCCCGAGCCTGCTCCTAACCTTACTTTCGGGTCTCCTTACGGTCGGCGGACGCTGCCTTTGCCGCCCTTATGTACCTCGTACAGAGCTCAACCAGCTTCCGATAATAACTGCCCTGCTTATCCAGTGGACGCCGGGGGAGATGTGGGGGGATCAGGGTTTCCAGAATGTCCGGGTGGAGCTGCTCCGCTGTGATCGTGATCAAGGTGATGCCCCTCGCCTGGCATAGTCCGCGCTTTATTGCGTCCCTGGCCTTGGTCTCGCGTAGTTCCTGTTCTCCAGGGTAGCGGTCCGTCAGCTCCCAGTGTTGCGGGCCGTTGAACTCGAACGCTACATTGTGTCTGCAGTAATGCCGGTCCAGCTCAAGGGCTTCGTCGGTCAGCGGACTGATGAGAAACCCGGGGCGGCTGTTGTCGATGAAGCAGTCAAGCCTGACGCGCATGTCCAGGTACTTCTTCATTAGGAACTCGCCCCTGTTGGCGGCATCGCTGTAGTCCGCCTCCAGCTGCGCGGCAAGCTTCTGTTGACAGAGCGGCGGAAGCAATGCCACCGGTCGCATTCTTCTTCCGCCTTCGCGCGTTAGTCGGAGCCATCCATGCCTCGCCAGGCAGTATGCCGCTGCGGTTGTCGACCGCCGGGAGATACGGCACAACCGGGCCAGATCGGAGAGACTCGACGGACAGCACATCCAACAAACGACGTAAACCAGTCGCACACAGTAGTCGAACTCGGGCCGCTTGACCAATTCATCAACGGCCATATCGGGCAGAACCAAGCAATCGACCCTCCCTCGGCAATTGTTGTGCCTAGACCAGATTTTACCATAGGGCACATGGCGTGGGAATGTTCTTTGGGGAGACTGTCCAGTTTCCGGACGATATGTGGGTGTGGCAACAGCTCGGGCCGGCGCCGGCGGCCGGCGCCGACGGCGCCGACGGCGGCGGCGGCGGAGTGTGGATGCGGGAATGAGGATATTGTGCCTGTGGGCACCGGTGCGAGCGGCATATGTTCCCGTGGGCACCGCTCAGGACGGCGATATGTGTCCGTGGACTCAGTAGGCGGCGGCGATATGTGCCTGTGGGCTCAGATGGCGGCGGCTTGTGCTCCTCGGCACCGGTCGGGCGCACTCGCTGCGCCCCTCAGCTCAGGTCATGCCACAGACTTGCGCTCCTGGGCGCAACTCCGTCGGAATGCATCAGGGGCGGCCCGGCCGCCCCTGGGACACTTAGTCACCTTCCAAGATCGAAACGCATCAGGCACCCTAGCCGCTCGGGTAGAACTGAATCGGGTTGACGGCTTTGCCGTTGATCCGGGTTTCAAAGTGCAAATGGTTACCCGTGCTCCGCCCGGTACTGCCGACCTCGCCGATGGTCTGCCCCTTGGTCACGACATCACCCACTGCGACGAGACGTTTGCTGAGGTGCGCGTACAGCGTGACGAACGAGCCTCCACCGTGGTCGATCCGGATGCAGTTGCCGTAGGTACCGGCATAGCTTGACGCAATCACCGTGCCGGTGTCCGCCGCGAGCACCGGGGTACCGCGCGGGGCCCCGATATCGATGCCGTTGTGGTGCTCACGGCCGCGCCAGCCGAACGGGGATGTGATCCTGCCCACGACGGGCCAGACCAGCGTGCCGGTGCCGCGGTTGGGTATCGTCTTGGTGCCCTGAAGAACGATCTGCGTTACCGGGGAGCTGAGCAGGGTCTCGCTTATCAGCTTGCGGCTGACCTCCTCGCCGTTGACCCGGCTGATCTCGACGGTAACCTCCTTCTGGCCGCTCTTGCCTGCCTGCGTGATCACACGCTCCCACGGCCACCGCTCGGCGTCCGACTGCACCTTTGTGGCGTACGCGATGGCCTGCTTATAGGTGTATGTCTCAACAGAAGTCAGGTTGAGATATGGGTCGGGCACGACCAGGTTGAGGACGTCGCCGATCCGAATCAAGTCGCCCTTGACCTGGGGGTTTGCTTTGCGGAGATCGGATTCGGACATGCCTGTGCCGCGCGCAATGGCCCACAGCGATTCGCCCTTTTTGACCTGGTGTTCGACAACCTTGTCGGTGCCGCGCTCGAGGATCTCCGCGGCGGTCTCGCAGTCGTGGAGCCTGGCGAAGTCCACGGCTCCCTCTTCGTATTCGATCTGCTCCTGGAAACCACATCTCAATATGTCGACGCCGGACTTAGCGGTCAACCGGCACTTATACTCATCCATCAACAGCGCTACCGCTTGCTCTGCTTCTTCGCGCGTGTTGCACGCGACCGCAGGCTCGCCGTTCACCAGTATGTAGCAGCCGGTGGTCCCCAACGGAAGCCGATCCTTAAGCTCCTGCGCGGCCTCTGCGGCGGCAACGGTGGCGGTGCCCGAAGGCGCCCGCACATAGGCGAGCTCGCCGGCGAGAGCAACTTCGCGGCCCAGATCCTGCTCAAGCTGGCCCAGCAATGTTTGAAGCTGTTCCTCGAACTGGGGGCGGTTGTCCACGGTGGCAATCACCTGGCCGTCTATCAGGACGGACCATGCTCCCGTGGAACGTACGGCGTTGAGAGTGAACCCGAAGACGAGCACAAAGACCAAGGCGAGAAAGATCGTGCGCTGTTGGAGGGCTTTGCTGCGCCGCAAACGGTCAAGAGCTTCTCTGAGCCCTGTCAACAGGCGTTGCGGCGTGCTGGCGGAGGGGCAGTCGCCCCTGCCTCGGCTCAAAGACAAATAGATCCCTCCCAGTGAGAGAGTCAAGAACACCCCAAGGCGGACTCTAGTTCGGCGGTAGCGCGGCTCCTTCCTCCCTGCCAGGCAACAGCCTGTCCAGCCAATCTATGCCAGCCAAAGGGGTTTCCCGTTACGGATTGTTCCCAACGGGCCGGCTCTTATGGCCAGACCCAGGTAGCCGGGCTCGGGGGAGCAATTCCACACTAATCAGTATTTGCGTCTACGGCCCTGCGTACCTCCCGATATGGGTGCATGTTCTTCTGGCTGCGGGCGTCGCTGAGCGCTGGCATCGCCGGACGCCGACACTATCGCTGAGCGTCAGCAACACCGAGCGCCGACACTATCGCTGAGCGTCAGCAACACCGAGCGCCGACACTATCGCTGAGGGTCAGCAACACCGAGCGCCGACACTATCGCTGAGCGTCAGCAACACCGAGCGCCGGCAGGTTGACTGCCCAGGCGGGGCACCATATAATGGCGGCCATAAGCGCATAGCGGTTGTTCTTATCCAGAGTGGCGGAGGGACTGGCCCGATGAAGCCCGGCAACCCGGCCTCACCGGCCCAGGTGCCAACTCCAGCAGAGGCCCACGCCCCTGGCAGATAAGAGAAGCAGCGTGATGACGCCTCTTCCTGTCCGGGGAGAGGCGTTTTCGGTCACTGCTTTGAATGTTGCTTTTTCAGGAGATGAGCGTTTGCCCACGGCCCGGTTGCCCTTGCGCATCATCGATCGCGAAGTGCTGCGGTACCTTGGCGTTCCCGAAGGCGCCTCTGCAGCGCACGCCGATTCGCGGATGGCCCGGCTCCTCGCGGACGCCAGGGCGTGGGCAGAACTGCATGTTCAACCGCTCGCGAGCTACGCCACATTCGAAGCCGCTCCCTCCCCCGGCGGTGTCGCCGTCGCGGGAGCCTTCGCCGTCCGCTCCGGATCTCTCGCGCGCCTGCTCTGTCAGGCTGAGCGCGTGACCATCATGGCTGTCACGGCAGGGGCCGCTCTGGACCTGGAAACCTCCGCCCTTAGCGCCGCCGGCCGGATGGCCGAGGCGGCGGCCCTCGACGCGCTAGGCTCTGACGCCGTGGAGCAGGCGGCCAACGACTTGTGCGACCGCCTGGCTGGCGATGCGGCAGCCACGGGGTACCGGCTGACGCGCAGGTTCAGCCCCGGCTACGGCGACCTCGGCCTGGACCTCCAACCGGCCCTGATCGACGCCTCCGGTGCGGCGGCGATCGGCATCACGGTCAGTTCGAGCATGATGCTTCGCCCGATGAAGTCGATTACAGCGATCCTTGGCTGGGTGCCGGAAACCTCGGCGCCGGCCACGCATGATTTGCCCGCGGCCTGCGACTCCTGTGGATCTTGCTCGTGCCGTTACCGGCGCCCGGGCCCAAAGGAGTGAACGGAATGTTGGAGCGTGCTGCTTTTCGCAACCTTCTGGCCCGTGAGATTCTGGTCTTCGACGGCGCGGTGGGCACCCTCTTGCTGCGCGAGGCAGGCCTTGGCGGCCAGTGCCCCGAGTGGCTCAACCTGCACGGACGTGACTCCGTCGAAGCGGTTCACCGCCGCTATGTGGACGCCGGGGCGCAGATCATTCAGACCAACACCTTCGGGGGCAACCGTATCAAGCTCGGCCTGTTCGGCATGGACCCTTGCGTGGCGGCAGTCGCCCATGCTGGCGTCCAGGCCGCCCGCGCCGCGGCAGCTGGCACGGGCACGTTCGTGGCAGGCTGTATCGGTCCGACCGGCACCCTTCTCGAGCCGTTCGGCGAACTGCCGGCGGCGGATGCCTATGCGGCTTTCCTGGAGCAGGCCGAGGCTTTGGCCGCCGCGGGCGTCGATCTGCTGAACATCGAGACCATGACCGACGTTCTCGAGGCCAAGCTGGCATTGATTGCGGCGCGGACGGCCGCGCCGGACCTTCCGGTGATGGTTTCCGAGACCTTCGACCGCGGTCTGAGGACTCTGACGGGCACCGACCCGGCCACCGCCGCCGCCATTCTAGCCGCGGCCGGAGCCGACGTGATCGGCACCAACTGCGGGACCGGGCCGGAGGACGCGGCGGAAATCATCCGCCTAATGCATGAAGTCAGCGACCGGCCGTTGATCGTAAAGCCCAATGCCGGGCTGCCGAAAGGAGCCGGAGGCGAGACCGAGTACCGCCTCGGCCCGGAAGAGTTCGCGCGCTGGGCGGGCGAGTTCGTTGCCAGCGGTGCCTGCGTGATCGGCGGCTGCTGCGGCTCGACCCCGGAACACCTGCGCCACATCGCCGGCCGCCTGCGTGGTTTGACTCCGCTTGCCCCGGCGCCCCCTCCAGATGTGGGCATTCTCGCGAGCGCTAGCTGCACGGTTGCCGTGGGGCGCGGGCAACCGACGCGGGTCATCGGCGAGCGGATCAACCCATCCCGCCGTCCCGACCTACAGCAGGCACTTCGCGCGGGCGACTGGGGGATGCTCGCCGCCGAGGCACGTGCCCAGGAAGAGGCCGGGGCAGACCTCGTGGACGTCAACGTTGGGTACCGCGTAGCGGGGGTTTCCGAGGAACAGCTGATGGTCGGGGCGGTACAGGCAGTCCAGCACGCGTGTTCTGTTCCCCTTTCGGTCGATACGCGCGACCTTGCGGCGATGGAGGCTGCTCTGCAGGTCATCCGTGGCAAGCCGCTGATCAACTCGACGACAGCCGAGCCAGGGGTCATGGAAGCCGTCTTCGGCCTCGCTGTCCGCTACGGCGCGGCCGTAATCGGCCTTCCGCTCGACGAGGGCGGCGTACCGGAGTGGGCGGCGGAGCGCCTCCTGCCCGTCGAAAGGCTCGTAACAGCGGCCAGGGCCGCCGGACTGCCCCTCGCCGACCTTTACATCGATGGGCTCACCCTTACGGCGGGTATGCGCGGAACGCCCGGGCTGGAAACGCTGGCGACGATCCGTGACGTAAAGGAAAGGTTTGGGGTGGCCACGGTTCTCGGGGTCAGCAACGTGTCGCACGGCCTGCCCAGACGCGAGGAGTTGAACACCGCGTTCTTGGCCATGGCCCAGGCAAACGGGCTCGACCTGGCAATCGTCAACCCGCTACCGGCGGTGATCGCGGCCGTCCGGGCCGGAGACGTCTTGACGGGAAGAGATGTGGGGGCGCTCCGGTTCGTGGGGGCGACTCGGGCCGGGGCCCAACGAGGACCGGCAGGCGAGGACACACAAGCCCCCCTGGAGCCGCCGATCGCACTGAGCCATGCCGTCCAAACGGGTGACCGCATCGCGGCGCGACGCTTCGCGGAGCTTGTGGTAGCAGGCGGATGGCCGGCGATCGACGTCGTCAACCGGCTGGTCGTTCCGGCGCTTGAGGAAATCGGCCGCGACTACGAGGCGCACCGGGCATTCCTGCCGCAATTGCTGATGGCAGCGGAAGCGGCCCAAGTCGTCTTTGCTGCGCTCGAAGGCCGCCTGCTGGCGGAGGAAGGCGGCGAAGGTCGGGGTACTGTGCTGCTGGCGACGGTCCGCGGAGACATGCACGACATCGGCAAGAACATTCTCGCGCTGCTTCTCCGGAGCCACGGCTTCGAGGTGCTCGATCTCGGTCGCGACGTCCCCGCCGAGCACATCGCCCGCCGTGCCGCCGCAGGGGGCGTTGACGTCGTCGGGCTAAGCGCCCTGATGACCACGACAATGCCGGAGATGGGCAAAGTGACTGATCTGCTCCGTGAGGTGGGGTCAACCATCCCGGTGATCGTCGGCGGGGCAGTGGTCACGGAGGATTACGCCGATTCAATCGGGGCGGCATATGCGGCCGACGCGGTGGGCGGCGTCCGCAGGATCAGCGAACTGGCGGCCGTGCGGAAGGGCCGCCTGTAGATTACGGGCGTAACCGGGCACTGCCGCCGGGCCTCCATCAGCCCCGATCCAGCGGTTGACGCGCCCCGGAGGGGTGCGATATAGTCTCAGTCAACTGAATATCGCTTTTCTTATCCAGAGCGGCGGAGGGACTGGCCCGATGAAGCCCGGCAACCCGGCAGCAATGCCGAAGGTGCCAATTCCAGCAGAGGCCGATCGCCCCTGGCAGATAAGAGTAGACCTCTTCCCTTGCCAGGAAGGGGTTTTTTGTTTAGCCAGGTCTGGCGGGGCTGTCGGCGGACAAAGGAGGAGTACCGATGTTCTGCCGGACCTACGAGGAAATCAACGCAAGGCTCAAGACCGGCACGGCCGTGGTCGTCACCGCTGAGGAGATCGTCGACATCGCCAGGGATATTGGGGTGCGCCAGGCCGCGCGCAAGGTGGATGTCGTCACAACCGCCACCTTCTCGCCCATGTGTTCCAGCGGCGCCTTCCTCAACTTCGGACACAGTGACCCGCCGATTCGAATGTCGCACGTGCTCCTCAATAACGTCCCCGCATACGCCGGTATCGCGGCGGTAGACTGCTACGTCGGCGCCACGGAGCCGTCGCTGGACCGCGGACCGGCCTATGGTGGCGCTCACGTGATTCAGGACCTGGTTGACGGCAAGGCCGTTCATCTTGCGGCGCTATCACCGGGGACGGACTGCTATCCCCAGCGCGAGGTGCATGCCGAGGTGCGCCTGGACGACCTGAACCAGGCCTACCTCTTCAACCCCCGCAACTGCTACCAAAACTACCCGGCGGCGGCAAATACTTCGGCCCGCGTTCTGCATACCTACATGGGCACCCTCGAACCAGGTCTTGGCAACGTCACCTACAGCAGCGCGGGGGAACTGAGCCCGCTGCTCAACGACCCCTACTACCGCACCATCGGCATCGGCACCCGGGTCTTCCTCGGCGGTGGGGTCGGCTACGTGGCGTGGGAGGGCACCCAGCACAACCCCTGCCAGAAGCGCACCCTGGACGGCGTGCCCATCGGCGGCGCGGGCGCTCTGGCCCTGGTCGGCGACTTGCGGGGGATGTCGAGCCGCTTTCTGCGGGCAGCCCATTTCCGAGGGTATGGAACGACGCTGTTCGTCGGCGTCGGAGTCCCGGTACCGGTGCTTGACGAGGAGATGCTGGAATACGTCACCGTCTCCAACGACCGCATCTTCACAGAGGTCTACGACTACTCCGTACCGGCGCGCTCGCGCCCCAGCCTGGGCCGCGTCAGTTACAGCGAACTCCGTTCCGGAGCCGTCGTCCTGCAGGGCCGGAAGGTTCGCAGCGCCCCGATCTCGAGTCTTAACAGGGCGCGCGAAATCGCCTCGATCCTGCGCGATTGGCTGAACTCGGGGGCCTTTTCGCTGACGAGGCCGGTGGAGGTTCTGCCGTCCGAGCGCGCCGTCAAAGAACTCACGGCCGACGACACCGCGCCTGCGCGGCAACGCAGGGAGGGAGCCTCATGAGGTCCGCTTACGCCTTAGCCCGGCGCGGGCGGACGCGCGTGTTCCGCCGGTTCGCCCGTCGCTTCACCCGCCAGGCGCCGCAAGGGAGCGGAGCCGGGATTACGGTCGACTTTGCGCTCTGCGTGGACTGTGGGCTCTGTACGGGAGTGTGCGGGGGCGGAGCTTTGAGCATGAACGAGCGAACCTGGGAGCTCGAACTCGCACGCGAGCGCTGCAACGGTTGCGGCCGCTGTCTTGAGGCGTGCCCGGTGGAGGCGATCGGCAATGGGCGTTTCTGAGGCCGAACCGCGCTTCTACCGCAACCACATGTCACCCCGCCGCCTGATCGGGTGCAGGGTCAGGATCCGCGAGTCCGACCTCATCGTGTTTGCGCGGCGCGACGTGAGCAATGTCGCCAGAGGGCGGCTCATGGTTCACCGGAGCCAGCTCGAAGCCTACATCGACCGCGACCCGGGCTTCCTGCGGGCGCTTAAGCCCCTGTTGCCCCTCCCCGGTGCGCCGCCGGTGGTAGCGGCGATGATCGCGGCGGGCGAGGCCGCTGGAGTCGGGCCAATGGCCGCCGTTGCCGGTGCCATCGCGCAGGCGGTCGGGCGTGACCTGCTAGCGGTCAGCGACGAGGTGATTGTCGAGAACGGAGGCGACATCTTCCTTGCGACCAGGTCGCCGCGCCTCGTCGCGATTTGGGCCGGGGATTCGCCTTACAGCTGGCGCACGGCCATTGAAATCACCGCGGCCGATTCGCCGGCGGGTGTCTCGACCTCATCCGGCAAACTGGGCCACTCTCTGAGCTTTGGGCGAGCCGACGCCGCGGTCGCGATTGCCCGCGATGCCGCTCTCGCCGACGCCGCGGCGACCGCCCTCGGCAATCTTGTCCGTTCCCCCGCGGACATCCCGGCGGCGCTTGACCTTGCCGCATCCATTCCGGGCCTTCGCGGGTGCGTGCTGATCGCTGGCGAGCGCCTCGGCGCTTGGGGCGCCATCAGGCTCGTGGAAACCGGGGGCACTCACCCCAATGTCGTCAATAGGAAGGGGAGGAACAGGCATGAGCCGGCTCGCTGAACACCTGCAGGACGGCCGCTTTGTTGTGACAGCCGAGTTCGACCCGCCTCGCGGGACGGACGTAGCCGGCGTGATGGAAAAGGCAGCGGCGCTCCGCGACTACATCGACGCCCTAAACGTCACCGATTCGCCGCGGGCGAATATGCGGATGAGCCCAATCGCCCTGGCGCACATGATCGGCGAGCGCCTCGGCATGGAAACCGTCTTCCATCTGACCTGCCGCGACCGCAACGTCATCGGCCTCCAGTCCGAGTTGCTCGGGGCGGCAGCGCTGGGCGTCCGTAACATCCTCGCCCTCAGCGGCGACCCGCCCCCCAACGCGCGCGGAGTGTACGAAGTTGACTCGCTGGGCCTGGTCCGGATCGCGTGCGCGCTCAACGAAAAACGCGACGTCAGCGGCCGGAAGCTCAACGCGCCGACGGGTTTCTTCATCGGCGTCGGTGCCAACCCTAACGCCGGGGATCTGGACCGCGAGGCCGACCGTGTCTTGGCCAAGGTGGATCTCGGCGCGAACTTCGTCCAGACCCAGCCGGTCTACGACATCGAAACCTTCTCGCGCCTGGCGGAGCGCCTGCGGCCCGCCGGAATCCCGCTGATCGCCGGCGTGCTGATACCGCGCAGCGCAGAGCAAATGGTCAACGTCCTCGCGAAGATCCCGGGCGTGGCCGTTCCGGCGTGGTTTGAGCGGTCCGTGATTAACGGAGGCCAGGCGGAGGCCATCCGGCTGATCTGCAGACTGGTCCGTGAACTGCCGGGCCTCGCACAGGGCGTTCACGTGATGCCGATGGGCAGCCCTGAGGCTGCGCTTGCGGTGGCGTCGGTCGTGGCCGGACTGCGGGAAGCGGGCCGGGAGCTGGCCGCAGTCGAATGACCGGCCGCATTGCAGTCTTGAAGTTCGGAGGGACCTGCCTGGAGAGCCCTGCTTCGCGCAGGCTCGCCGGGGACCGCATTATCGCGGCGCGTACGGCCGGTTGGAGCGTCGTCGCCGTCGTCTCGGCGATGGGCAGGGCAGGAGCGCCCTACGCGACCGACACACTGCTGGAGATGGTCCGGGCGGAGTGCCCCGGGGCGGCCTCCCGTGAACTGGCTACGGCGTTCGTGTGCGGTGAGCTTCTATCAGCCGCAGTCGTCGCAGCCCACCTGCGGGCCCGCGGAGTCCCGGCCACTTGCCTGAACGGCCGCCAGGCCGGGATACTGACCACCCCTGGGTCCAAGGGGGAGGCTTGCATGGCCGGCGCCGAAGTTGCCGAGGTCCGGGCGCAGTCGCTGCTGGACATGGTAAGGCGCGCTGAGGTACCGGTCGTCGCAGGGAGCCAGGGCTGCACGGCGCAAGGGGATGTGACCACCTTGGGCAGGGGCGGGAGCGACACCAGCGCCGCGGTACTCGGTGTCGCCCTGGATGCCCGGCTCATCGCGATCTACACCGACACCCCCGGCATAATGACTGCCGACCCGCGGCTGGTGCCGGAGGCGCGGACCATCCCGCGTCTGGGCTATCAGGCGTGCGAGCGCCTGGCCGCACTCGGCGCCAGGGTCATCCACCCCAAGGCCGTCCGCATCGCGGGGTGCCGGCCGGACATTCCGCTCTACGTCAGGGGCCTCGGCGGCGCCGATCGTGGCACCCTCGTCGGCGGCACCGGATGGCCCTGTCTCGCGGAACGAGGCCGCCCTCTGGGGTTGGCGGTAGCCCAGGGGCGCCTGCGTTGGTGTGCGCGGGGCAATCTTTACGAATGGACTCCGGACGGGGGCGGGGAAATCTTCGTTGCCGGCGGGGGTGCCGCGCAGATCTCGGAGGGCGGCCGTGCCGCAGCGCGGCTGAGCATCGTGCACGAAGGACAGGCTCCGCCCAAGGCGTGGTCGGAGTACGGGGGCGCGCTGCCCGGTCGCGGCGTACACCCGCTGGCCTATTGCCAGGCGGGCGATGTGTATAGCGTGTGGGTGCCCGGCGATCAGGCTCAAGCGGCGACGACGGCTCTGCACGCATTGCTGCCGGTGCCAGGACCTTCCCCGGCCGGCCCCGAAACGGGACACGTTACGCCATCCTAGATCGGCAGGTGCTGCCAGCGTGCGGGACGAGATCGTGACCAGAATGGAGATCAACCTTGACAACGTGCTCCACAATTACCGGCAGGTGGCCCGGCACGTCGCGCCCGCCCGCCTCGTCGCCGTGGTCAAGAGCGAGGCCTACGGGCACGGAGCTGTGCCGGTCGCGAAGGCGCTTGCGGCGGCGGGATGCGAGGACTTGCCGTCGCGATGGTCGACGAAGGCATTCAGTTGCGCCGGGCGGGCGTCGCGGGGCGGGTTCTGGTTATGGGAGCCACCCTGCCGTCACAGCACGCGGCGTTGATCGCCCACGACCTGACTCCGGTGTTGCCCGACCTCGGCCACCTTGAGGCCTGGAACTCGACAGCGCGGGCGTCGGGCCGCGTTCTGGATTACCACCTCAAGGTCGACGTCGGGATCGGCCGCATGGGGCTGCTCCCGGAGCAGGCTGAGGATGCGGCGCGTGCTGTTTCGGCCGCCGAATCGACCCGGTTGCTTGGCATCAGCGGCCATCTCAGCGCGCCGGAGGGCCCCGAGGAACTGGCTGCCGTCGAAGAGGAACGATTCCACGCCTTCTGCCGCCCCATCCTCGCGGTCCGCCCCGAGGCCAAGCGCCATCTCGCCGCCTCGATCGCGGCGGCCCGTTACCGGCGGATGCACCTGGACATGGTCCGCATCGGCGCCCTGCTGTACGGCATCCAGCACCTGCCGAAGCAGGGGCTGGACCTGCGCGCGGCGATGTCCTATCGGACCCGGGTGGCGCAGGTCAAGTTGCTGCCCGCCGGCTGGTACGTAGGATACGGCATGCGCCTCCGGCTCACCCGGCCGACGATGATCGCCCTTCTCCCGCTGGGCTGGACGGATGTCTTCAATACGGCGATGCGCGACCGCGCGAACGTGCTCGTCGGCGGATGCCCGCGGGTGCTGATCGGCTTGTGCACGGACTTCGCCATGGTGGCGGTCGGCGACGGCCCTGTGCCGGCGGTCGGCGACGAGGTTGTCGTGATCGGCGATCAGGGCGGCGAGTCGGTATCTGCGGTTGAGCTTGGCCGCAGCGGTGACATCAGCACAGGCCAGCTGTTGGGCAAGATATCGCTTCGGGTTCCGCGAGTCTACAGCCTTGACGGGCGCGAGGCGGGCGAGCTATCGATTCTGAGCCCGGGAGGTCCGGTCCGATGAACTCGTTCCATATCGTCGACGTCTTCGCGGAACGCAGGTACGCGGGCAACCAACTGGCTGTGTTCGTTGCCGCACAACCCCTCGATGCAGCGGAGATGCAGGCCATCGCGAGGGAAACCGGTTTCTCGGAAACCACGTTTGTCAATCCCCGGCCGGCTGCGGACGGCGGTTTTTCGGTGCGGATCTTCACTCCGGGGCGGGAGGTGCCGTTTGCCGGCCATCCTTCGCTGGGCACCGCGCACGTCATACGTGAGCTCGGCCTGGTCGGCCCCGGTGAGGGCACTCTAATCCTCAACCTGGCAGCGGGGCGCGTGCCTGTGGAGTACGTGCCGGATGGAGCGGGCGACACGCGGCCCGGCGAGAATCGCGGCGTGTACTGGATGACTCACCCCGAGCCCGAATTCGGTCCGGCCGTGGACCGGGCCGCACTGGCTGAAGTGCTGGGGATCGCCCCTGCAGACATAGTTGAGGATCGCGAGCCGCTGCAGGTCTCGACAGGGCTCCCGCACATCATCGTCCCGTTGGTTTCCCTGCGCGCCCTCAGCCGGATCAAGGTATCGCGCGAGCGGTACTTCGCGCTCATCGAGCAAACCTGGGCCAAGAACATCCTCGCCTTTGCGCCCGAACCGCATGAGACCGGCAATGATATCAGCATCAGGATGTTCGCGGACTACCTCGGCATCCCGGAGGACCCGGCGACGGGCAGCGGCAACGGCTGCCTTTTGGCTTACCTGGCGCGCACGCGCTATTGGGGACGGCCGGAGGTCAGCATACGCTCTGAACAGGGATACGAAATGGGCCGCCCGTCACTCCTGCACGGGCGGGCCCATGATCGCGGCGGCCATATCGACGTCCGCGTCGGTGGCGCTGTCGTCAATGTCGCCAAGGGAGTCTGGGGCGGCTAGCCGCCGCCCCGTTGCACTTCGCTTAGCCGAGCGGTTCATGCGCGGGCAGGGTTAGATACTGCCCGCCGGCCTGGATGATGTGATGCGGCAGCCAGGCGACCGCGAAGCGCTCCACGTAGATGTTCGAGCGGGCCGGGGCGATGGGTACCTCGGTGACCCTGTCGGCGGCGGCTTCCCACCGTCCGTCGACCTCGCGCAGGGCGTTGTCCATTTCGGCCTCCATCCGCGAAACGTCCCTCTGCAACGCCTCCAGGTCGGCTATCTCTTGGGTCAGGTCGTTCCTGGCCTTTGTCGTCATCCGGCGCTTGTTCACATTGCTTGAGAAGCTCCGCCGGCGCCGTCCGCCAAGCATGCCCATCACGGTGGCCAGGCCCTGGCTGAGCTCATCCTGACGGCGCGCTTCAACGTCCGCCTTGGCTTCCGCGACGTCCAATTCCTGGCGGCGTACCTTCTGCCGGAGCGAGTCGATCTTGCGTTCGTAAGTCCGCTGGACCTTGGCGCTCTCCGCGTCGCGTCCCTTGCGCGCTGCCTCCCGGCAGAGGCGTGCGAATTCCGCATCGCTCACCTCCGGCGGCGCGTAGACCTTAAGCTGTTCGTTGGCGCGCACCCGGATAGTCCCCTCCCGGTAGATCCAGTCCGCAAACTCCTTGCGCATCGGAGCGATGCTCCTTGAGTCTCCGAGCCACGACGGCAGAGCCTCGTACCGTGCACCTGGAGTGCCCTCGGTCGCGAGCGCCGCCACATCCAGGTTGCACATCGAACCGTCCCACTCCGAAAGGCCGGGCTGGGGCTCGCTTACCAGGGCGGTGATCCGCCGCGTGTAATCAAGGCCATAGTTGCGCTGCCGATAGTGGACTTCGCCGGCGGCCAACAGCGCGGGCCGGTAAAGGATGCCGGCGGCCGTCCATCCACCGGCCAGTCCGGTTGAGCGGGCCGCCTGCTCCGCCGTCAGCGACTGATTGACGAATGCCTGCTCCAACCCTGAGACGACGGGCGGCTGGCCGCCGAACCCGGGAAGCGGTTGGGCCTCCGCGGGTCCGGAAGCGCTCCCCGCGCCGGCCTGCTGCGCCGGGCCCCAACCTCCTGCCTGCTGCGTGCCAGGGGTACCCGCGGCGGCCGTGGTTCCGGCCGCCGGGCCGTCCGGCTGCCCCACCAGCGCGTTGAGCGCCGGGATCTGGGACCGGGTAACCGGGCCGGCAAGGTAGTTGAGAACCCAGCGGGTGCTCAGCAGGGCCGGTTTGGACCGGTGTACGCTATGCAGGTAGAACGTCCGCTTCGGCAGTCCGGAGATAATCTTGCCGACCTCGGCGATGTCGATATTACCGCTCGCGGAACGCAGACCGTCCATCAGGCGGTTCTTGTCCTGCTCGGTCTGCAGGCGGCCGATCAGCCATGTGCCCGCATTGGACAGCGCTTTGTAGTCCACGTCGACGGGGTTCTGCGTCGCCAGCAGCAGCCCGACGCCAAAGGCGCGGGCCTGCTTGAGCATCCGGAGCAACACCGGACGAGACGGGGGGTTGGCCACAGGGGGCATGTACCCCATGATCTCGTCAAAGTACATCAGGAGGCGGAGATGGCCGGTGCCGCGCTGGGCTCGCATCCAGCTCTCCACTGCCGCGAAGAGGAGGGTAACGAAAAACATCCGCTCCTGTTCGCTGAGGTGAGCAAGATAGAACACACTGTGCCGCGGGCGGCCGCCCGCCGTGTAGAGGAGCGCGCCGATGTCCAGCGTCTCCCCCTCGATCCAGGTCTGGAAACTCGGCGAAGCCAAAAAGTTGTTCAGCAGCATCGCGAGTTCGAACCGGTCCCGCTGCGGGTAGACGTTCTCCAGCGGGAAGGCGCCGAGGCGGTCGAAAGGCGGGGTGCTGGTTTCAAGGATCAGCTTATGTAGGTCCAGTGAGCGCCCCTCGCTCCACGCGTGCTCCAGCACGTTGGAGAGCAGGATGTGCTCGCGCGACCGCAGTGGATCGGTCACCGTCACCCCGACCAGCGTCAGCAGGGCGGTAACGATCGTCGCGATCCGCTCGCGCAAGATCTCCTTGTGTTCCTCCCAGTCCAGACCAGGTGCCGAGAACGACGCCAGGACGTTGACCGGCACGCCGGAAGCGGAGCCGGGGGTGTAGATGGTGAAGCCGGCGGAGTCGCGCAGCGCGACGAGTTGCTCCCTGCCCAGGCCCCACTGCGACAACCCGTTACGCCAGGCAAGCGCGGTTTCCATCGCCAATTGGTCGTGGGTCTTGCCCGACCGCCGGGCCGCCTCCGGATCGATCCAGGGGGCGAAGTCGCCGGGGGCAAGGTCCGGGAAGTGCATCAGCAGGTTGGTCATGTCGCCCTTGGGGTCGATCACGATCGCGGGTATCCCTGCCAGGGCGGCTTCTTCAAGGAAACCTACGCCAAGCCCGGTCTTGCCGGACCCGGTCATCCCGGTGATGATACCGTGCGTGGTCAGATCGGCCGGGTTGTACAGCACCGGCTCGTCGGTCGGCTTGCCCGTGCCCATGTCGACCGCCCTGCCAATGAAGAACTGCTTGTCGGGCATGTACCTCGTTACCTCCTATAAACCATTCTCCTGGTCTGGCCGCCACTGGTGGCGGGCGTGCGACCCGTCGCAGAAGGGCGGGTTGGCTGAATGCCCGCACCGGCACAGCGCGAGCCGGTTGGCCTCGGCAATGACCTCGCCCCCGGGGCCGACCAGTTTGACAGGTCCTTCGGTCAAGAGCGGACCGTTCTTAGCGACGGCGATCTTGACCGGAGCAGCCGACCCGGAGCAAACCTCGCCCTCGCGGCCGGCCCCTTGGCCTTCGGCGCCTTCATCCTCGCGCTGGCGTCCCGGCCCGTCGGCTGCCGCGGGATGAACCGCCGAGCCGCCGGGCAACGAATAGCGAAGCGCGCCCGAAGGACACCTGTCGATGGTCGCTATGATTTGCAGCGGGGCTGCCCCGTCAACGTCAACCCAGGGGCGCCGGTCCGGCCGGAACACCTCCGGGAGGATGTTTGCGCAATGCCGGACATGAAGGCACAACTCCGGATACCAGTAGACGATGATGTCTTTGTTGCTGTAGGTCCTCGTAGCCGGCACAGGGGCCACCACCCTATCGATTAGTAACCAGCCCTGAACCACGTTCCCCCGGCCGATTGCCGAATCCTCCCGGGATGGCCGGGCGTTGTTCCGGCGCACCACGGGTCCCTTCCCGAACGGGCTCCAGAGGTAGGGAGATCGAGCCCTTTCCGCGAACCAAAGCGGGCATCAACTGAGACCAACTGGAGGTGTCGACCCATGATCCGCCCATTCGAGCCGGATGACCTCGAAGCTATCGTGTCGCTCGTGGCTGCGGGCACGCACATGCCCGCCGACGAAATCCGCTCCCTCGTGACCGAGCGCAGGACTTCGGTCTACGTAAAGGACGGGGCCATTCAGGGGGTTTTGTGCACAACTCAGTTTGACGATGGCTGGGGGCTTCGTCTGTTCGTCGGGCCGCGCTGGCGCGGCGCCGGTATCGGACGTGAGCTGTACGACTACGCACTTCCGCAGTTCGATGCCGCCGCCGGCCCGGATAGGGTAAACACGAGCTACCGGGTTGACGACGGAACCGGGCGGAGCTTCTTTGCGAGGCGTGGTTTCGTTCCCTGGTACGGTATGACGCACCTCTCCTATCAGGGGCCCCGGCAGCATGTGCCTGACCTCACAATCCGCGGATACGGTGATGATCTTTTCAGCACCTACATCCGCGTGCTCGGCAAGTCGTTCACCAAAATGCGCGCAGACCACGGTTTCGAGCCCTATGACGTGGAGGACATGCACAGAACCGAAGAAACCAGAACCGAATTCGCGCGCCGGGCGGGGGATCTGTTCCTGGCGTTCAACAGCAGCGGGGAAGCCGTGGCCTGCGCCGACGTCCAGGGGGACTATATCGACACAGTCGGCGTGCTGCCCGAACACCAGGGCCGTGGGTACGGTCGGGCGATGACGCAGTTCGCGATGAACCTGGTCTTGGACCGGGGTTACCCTGCTGTCCGGACATCGGTCGTTACGGACAATACCCCCGCCCACACGCTGTATCTGAGTCTGGGTTTCCGCCAGACCGAAGCCTACGAGTTGGCGACGCTTCGCCTGAAGTAAGGGGAGGGTCACCCCTCCCCCCTATTGCCTGCCTGCAACTCCCCCGCCCGCAACCGGGGGCACCGCTGGACTACCGGAACGAAGCCGTGGGCTCGGGGTCAGGGATGACCCTGCCGCCGCACATCACAAAGCAGACGTTGCGCGTGTCCTTGATATCTTCCGCCGGATTACCCTTGACGGCCACCAGGTCGGCTGCGAGACCGGCTTCCACCTTGCCGACCCTTGCGTCGATGCCGAAGAGCCTTGCGTTGTTCCAGGTCGCGGCCGCTATCGCCTCGAGCGGGGTCAGCCCGAACTTGACGAGCAACTCCATCTCATAGATCACGGCGTGGTAGGGTAATTCTGCAAGGGGCGCGTCTGTGCCCGCGCAGATCATCAGGCCGTACTTCTTCGCCAGCGGGACCACCTCCGGCAGCCGCCGGCGCGTCCCTTCGCTGTAGCTACGCATGTCGTCGAGGATGTCGATGTTCTCCAGGTTCATCTGGGCCATCTGTGCCATGCGGGCAGGAGTCAGCACGGGCTCGCCGGGGTAGTCAAACGCCCAGCTGGTGACCGCCAGGGTCGGCACAAGAGCGGTGCCCTTCGCCTTCATCGCCTGGAGACTCTCGTCAGACGCGATCCAGCCGTGCTCAATCGAATCCACACCCGCCTGGACCGCCATTGCGATGCCGGGCTCGACGCCTGCGTGGCAGGCCACCTTGCGGTCAAGGCGGTGGGCGGCGTTAACGAGCGCATCCAGCTCTTCCTGCGTGTATTCGCCACGTGCGGCGCGGTGGGTAGTCACCGTCTTGATGAAGTCCGCGCCGTCACGAGCCTGCTCCCGCACCGCCGTCGTGACTCCGTCGACCCCGTCGGCCTGGGTGCCCAGTCCGTAGGCGTGTCCGCCGGTCATCGCGACGAGTTTGGCGCAACAGACGAGGCGTGGCCCGACGATCTGCTTGCGTAGGATCGCCCGTTTGAGCGCCACCGGGATGCCGTGATACGAACCGACGTCGCGGATGGTCGTGACGCCGTGACGCAGTGCGGACTGCACACTGCTCAGAGTACGGTAGGCCAGGTCCGGGGCCGGCGGCACGGGGCCGCGGCTGTTGACTCCGGTCACGTGCACGTGAGCGTCCATGTAACCTGGAAGCAAAGTGCATCCCGGCAGGTTGACGGTGACGGCTCCAGGTTCAGGAGCGGCACCCTCGGTCAGTACGGCGGAGATCACCTCGTCCTCCACGACAACAGTCGCAGGTCCGTAGGGCTGCCGACCCGAACCATCGATCACCCGGTCGACGTTGATGTAGCTTTTCATCTGCAACACCTGTTTCTTCGGGTAGTAGGCATCTGACGCAGGTTTCTGTTTCGCTGGCCGGGGGGAGGCCTCCTCCGGGGACTGCCGGATAGCAGTCAGAGGGCAGCGACCGCAACGTCAAAGGGAGGCGGCAGATGCCGCCTCCCCCGTGATGATTGAGACTTGACTAATCGACGACCATGTACCTGATCGAGGTCAGCTCTTCGGGCTTAGCCGCGATTTCCATCAAGTTGGGCAGGTTCGCCGCCAGGGCCGCGCCTTTGATGACGGCGCACTCATTTGGCAGGCCCTCGTACTGCCTGTCGCCGCCGCCGTCCCCGCCGGCCGGACTGTCATCTTTGCGCATCGAATTGATGAGGTTTTCCACAAAGATCGCCTCGGTAGGATCAGCAAAATTGGCTTCGGGTGTCTTCAGCATGTTGAACATCCTTTTATCTCCTCCAGTCATGGGGTTGTGGTCAAAGAGTCTTGGGAATCGGGCCATTTGCTACCTAGTAATACGGAGATTGGGCAAGAAAGTTTCGAAGGATTGATATATTCTAATTTTACCCTCAGACATGTGGCGGCCTCTCCCTTGCGCCAGGTGGCCCCGGCGCCTTTGAGTGCTGGCCGCTGCCGGGGCCGTGGTGATCAACGCACATAAGACGCGGGGGGAAGGGGAATGGTTTCGTTCCCGGGCCACTACTGTCCGGCCGGGAAGCCTTTGAGGCGGTCGACAATCCGGGCCACGGCTTGGCGGAGCGGTTCCAGGGCACCCGCCGTCAGGTCGCGGCCGGCGATCTGCGGCAGATCCCAGATCGCCACCCTCAGAACCGGCTGGAAACCGTGCTCCCGCCACTTCTCCCGCTCGTGCACGCAATCGCGCAGCGTATCGTAGTACGCCCGCTGGGCGATACGACCGCCCGCAAACGGGAACCCTGCCACCGCCCGGATATACCCCGAGTCCGGGAGGGCGCGCTGGTTGCGGAAGAGGTGAGCTGCGAGGGCTGCTGCGCCCTCGATCGATCCCGCGCCGGGGAACAACCGGTCGGGAAGGCGGCTCTTACGCCAGAACGCCCGGGCTTTGGCGGGGTCACGGCAATACGACCGGTGGGCTACGGCGTCAAACCTGACGGCTAACAGTCCCGCGAGGGCGTCAAGCGCGGCAAGCCGGTACGGGCTGAAATGCTGTTCCTCGTCGAATTCGACCAGGCACGGTCCCAAGGGTGGCCCTGTGATCATGCCGTCCACGTGAGCGAGTAGATCGCCCTGCGGCCAGTCGCGCCTGGCGCCACCGAACGTCTGAAGCAGTAGCTCCAGCCGGGCGTGCAGCGGGGCGGGCAGGCCTGCCTGCCAGTGGTTATTCGCAAAAGTCAGACCCAGCTTGCGCAGGGCGGCGGACGCTTCGCCCGATCTGCCGTTATAGAGCACCTGCCCCGGGAGGCAATCGGAGAGCGCCGCAAAGAAACCCGTTTCAGCTGAACGGTGCGTTTGAGGCGGTTTCAATCGATCCTCCTTGATCCCGTATCTGTTCCGCGCTGGCCGGGCTACCTCCCGGTCCTGGCGATGAGGTGATCCTGGAACTCCCTCGGCAGCCGCACGAAGTGAGCAGGGAATCCCCAGAGCCGCACCGTCAGGTTGCGGTAGCGCTCAGGGTCTTGTTGAGCTGCGCGGAGTGTCTGTCCGTCGACGATGTTGAACTGGACCTGCATCTCGCCGATGGCGACGAACGCCCGCAATAACCCGCACAGCTTATCAATTCCCTCAGGCCCTCTTACGGCAGACGGATGAATCGTGATGTCAACAGCCCGGCCGTTGGGAGTAAGGCTGCTCGGGACCTTTGCTGTCGACTGAAGCACCGCGAACGGTCCTTCCCCATCGCGACCGGGCGCAGGGGAAAAATTGGGCGAGATGCCCGTCCCCGAATGCCGCCCGTCGGGCGTCGCGCCCGTCAGGATGCCGTGTGAGATGTAATCCCCGTAGCTGAATAGCCCCAGAACGTATTCTCCCCCGCGCGGATTGCGGCGTCCGCGGAGGCGCTCCGCCATGTGCCGCACCAGGCCGACCGCTAGTTGATCGACCTCGTCGTCATTGTTGCCGAATTTCGGCGCTCGCTTCAATAGCATCTGGCGAAGGCGTTCGTTGCCCGCGAAGTCGTTGGCCAGTGCAAAGACCAACTGCTCCCGAGACACCGTCCCCTCTTGATAGATAAAGCGCCGGACTGCGGCCAGGGCATCCGCTGTGTCGGCGAGGCCCGAGGCGCACAGGGCCGCGGGGTTGTAGAGCGCACCCCCTTCGGTCAGGTCCAGCATCCGCTCAAGGCAGCCCTCGACAGTCGCGGACAAAAACGGATTCGGGCTGATCCGGGGCACGGCCGCCTGGAGGACGTTGGTGTTGGATACGGCCATCTCCGCCGCACGACTCACCTCGTCCAGCAGGGCCGACCACAACTCCTCAAAGGTCGCGTGGCGCCGCAAATCCAAAAGCACACGCTCCAAGCATTTAAGCAACAGGACCTTGGCTTCGAAACACCACGGGTTGGTGCGACCTTGGACCAGCAGCTCCGAACAGCCGTCGTTGGTGTAGTCCCGGGCGTGTTCCGCGGGGATGCCGAGCGCCGCGAGAGCCGGGATGATCGTCTCGTCGTTGTACACCCCGGGCTGGTACTCGCCCGCCGCGATTATTTCCGCCAAGAGCCTGAGCAACCCGAGCGGGCTGCCACTGTGAATGCGTACGGAAACCTTGGGGTCTATGAGGCCAAGTCGCCTGGTTGTCTCCAGGCACAGGTAACTGAGCTGATTGGTGGCATCGTCGCCGTCTGGAGTCTGCCCGCCGAGGATCATATTCTGAAGGCTGTCCTCCGTGACGTCGGTGATTTGGTTGAACTTCACCCAGAGGCATTCGAGCAGTTCGCGCTCCTCGCCCTCGGAGAGGACCCCGGCGGAAAGGTCCGCGGCGAGGAACGGGTACATGTATTGATCAAAGCGCCCCAACTGCCGCGCTCCCTGGGTTATGGCAATGAGGTGGGTGAAAAAGTGCAGTTGGAGAGCCTCGCGGAAAGTCCCTGGCCGGTCGGTAGCGATCCGGCGACAGACCCGGCTGATCTCCAGAAGCTCTGTGCTGCGCCGGGGTTCAACCCCCGGCGCGGCCGCCATATCTGCGGCAAGGTCGGCATAGCGCAACGCGAAGTCGCGGGCCCCGTCGAGGACGATGATCAGGGACTGCAGGAAAGCTGCCCGCCGCGGCCGGTCCGGGACCCGTTCGTCCAGCCCGGCCAATCGTTCTTCTGCCTGTTGCCGCAATCCGCCCCATCCGTAGGTAAGCACGCGCGCGTGACCCGCCTGGAGATGGCCCGGGTTGCTGTACTCATTCAGGCCAAACCGCGCGGCATCGCGTAGCTCGGTTTCCGTGGCGTAGGCCGGCAACTCGCCGTAGCGGGGGGTTCCGCCTTCGGCAGCCGGGGCAGTCAGGTCCGGAGAATAGGTCTCGACCGGTGACCCTGAAGCTTCGGCCAGCAGCCGTTCGGCCTCTTTCACATAAGCCTCCCCGGCCACGCCTCGATGCAGCACCAGGCGGTGGGCATCTGACGGGCCGGCACCTGCCTGTACGGGGCGCTCGCTGAACGGCAGCCCGACGATCAACTCGTCCGGGTAGATGTGGACCGGCACAGTCCGGAGCATCAAAGCGACGGACTGCGCCCGCCTCACGGCGATGGGCAACTCAGCCGCGCCAGGGGAATCGAGGACCGTGAGCCGCTCACGTGCGTTCGCGGAAACCTCTTCGACCCGCACCCTGCCGAGGTCGGCGAGAAGGCGCTGCGTCCTTGGCATGGACCTGGACATGTTAGCTCATCCCTTCGATCGACACCCGGAGGCCGCGCAGCCTGAGGAAAGTTGCGATCTCCGCCAGGCGGCCGCGCTCGGAGCTCGGTTGGTTCTGGAGTGTGTAGCTGCGCCCAAGGGCGGCGTACTTGGGCGCGCCAAGGCCATGGTAGGGCAGCAGTTGGACCCCTGACAGGCCTGGCAGCGGCACCAGGAGGGCGGCGATCCCATCGATGTCCTCGCGGGAGTCGTTCACCCCCGGGATGATGGGAAGCCGCGCCACGAATTCGATCGAGCCGCGGGCGGCCAGTTCCGCAGTGCGGGAGAGGTTGGCAAGGATGACTTCGTTGCCTGCACCCGTCACCTCGCGGTGCACTTCGTCGTTGTGGTGCTTGACATCGAACAGCACCAGATCTGTGTGCTCCAAGAGCACGGCGAGGTCGGCCCACGGGACGTTGCCGGCGGTTTCGATCGCGGTGTGGTGGCCAAGGCGCTTCAGAGACAAGAGCACTTGCCCTGAGAACTCCGGCTGCAGCGCCGGCTCGCCGCCCGATAGGGTCACGCCGCCGCCGGAGATGCGGTGCAGAAGCTGGTCGCGGTGGAGTTGCTCGACGAGTTCGTCTCGGGAGTACAAGCCGCCGACCAGCTGGAGCGCGCCCGCGTAACACACCGCGGCACATGCTCCGCAGCCGTCGCAGTGGGAACGGTCCAAACCCGCGGGACCGGACGCAAGCAATCCGCGCTGGCAGGCCACAGCACATTCGCCGCAGCCGAGGCAGGTTTCCGGAGTGAAGAGCAACTCGGGGCGCGGGCTCTGGGATTCAGGGCTGTGGCACCAGCGACAATGCAGAGAACACCCTTTTAAGAAAGCGGTCGTGCGCAGGCCGGGGCCGTCGTGCACCGAAAACCGCTTGATGTCAAACACTAGTCCGAGGCACCGGTCCGACGTCCGCACCGCCCTGATATGGAAGCGTGAAGAGCCTGGCCTGGTTTTCCACAGCAAATGGGACTTACCTGCTTGGGGCAGTGCGGCCGGCGCGCGCCACCGCCGGCGGCCGTCGTCAAGGTTGCCGGGGCGAAGCCCCGGGGACGATGTGCCGGGGACGGAGCCCCGGGGACGGTGCCCCGGGGACGGTGTGCCGGGGACGGTGACGAACCGGCGCAGAACTGCTGTAGGCTTGTCTTGCATGCCTGATGACGGGAGGAAGAACGATGCGCGAACTGACCCCGGAAGAAGCCCGGGTCATTGTGCACAAAGGAACGGAGCTGCCTTCACGGGGCAGTATAACAACCACTTCGACGCAGGTGTGTACGCGTGCCGCCGTTGCGGCGCCGGGCTCTACCGGTCGGAGGCAAAGTTCAGGTCGCACTGTGGATGGCCAAGCTTCGACGACGAGATCCGTGGGACGGTGCTGCGCCAGACGGACGCCGATGGAGCGCGCACCGAGATCCTGTGCGCCGGGTGCAGGGCGCATCTGGGACACGTATTCGAGGGTGAGCGGATGACCGAGAAGAACGTGCGCCACTGCGTCAACTCCGTTTCGCTCGACTTTGTCCCGGCGGAACAGGTCGGGACGGCCGTCTTCGCGGGCGGCTGCTTCTGGGGGGTCGAGCACAACTTCGTCAAGGCGCCCGGCGTCATCTCCGTCACGTCCGGGTACACCGGGGGACATGTCGCGAACCCCACTTATCGGCAGGTGTGCGGCGGGGCGACGGGCCACCTTGAGGCGGTCGAGATCCTGTACGACAAGACCAAAGTCGACTATGAAACCCTTGCCGGCTCTTCTTCGAGATCGACCCGACCCAGGCCGGCGGCCAGGGACCGGATTACGGCGAGCAATACCAGTCCGCGGTGTTCTACGAAACCGACGAGCAAAGGCGTACCGCCGAGCGGCTGATCGGGGTTCTCGAAGCCAACGGGCTCAAGGTGGTCACAGTGCTACGCCAGGCCGGCAAGTTCTGGCCAGCCGAGGACTACCACCAGGATTACTACGCCAGGACCGGCAAGGAGCCATACTGTCACACCAGAGTGAAGCGGTTCTAGGCCCGTTACGCTCCCCCACCGGGGCCAACTAATATGACCCGAGACGGTCTTCTTTGGGGGAGAGGCGCTAGGTCCGGTTTTGACAAGGAGCAGATCGACCAGGAATTCGCGGCGCTGCTCGCCGATCATGAAGCGTCTGTCAGGTCGTTGCCGGTTAAGTTTTCCTGGGGCCGCCTAAGCTGTTGCGGGCAGATCCTCTGCATGATCCTCAGCAAACTCAAGTTCATCATCTGCCTGCTCACCAACCGCTGGTTCGGGCTCAAGGAGATCAAGAAAGAGATCAAGGACATCGAGTGCAAGCTCGACAACATGGTCCCGCCCACCCAGGGTGGGGCGATCACCACGGGGCCGTTCTTGGTCAGGGCCGGGGAGAACAACCTGATCAACGTCAAGGTCCAGAACACCGGTGAAGAGACGATCCGGGTCGACGTATTCCTCTACGATGTGGAGGAATGCCCGCCCGAGGTGGTTGGCGGGGGCACGCTCGCCGAACTGGAGGGCGGGTGCTGCGTCCAGGAAGTGTCCGTCGTAGCCTCTGCCGGCAACTTCGAGGTCGTGGTATGCCCCGACCCCGCCGGTGCGCCGATCAGAGCTTTCGTCAGTGTGCACAGCGGCAACGCCGTGACCTCAGCGATCGAGTACGTCTTCAGGGTTTCGGAGATGCTGCCGGCCGCGTGCGGCCTGTGTGAGGTTGAGCCAATCAACGATTGACGTCGGCAGACCTGGCGTCGGCAGACCTGACGTCGGCAGACCTGACGTCGGCAGACCTGGTCTCGAGGGATCCACGTCAGCCTGAAATGCGTACCCGCAACGCCCTCATCCCGCAAAATGGGGATCCGAAACGACCTTGAGGGCCTATCAGGGTCGTTTCGTGACCAGGTTCTAGAGAATTGGGGCCCGGGAAGACCGGTTTCCCACGAAATCTGGTCTCCGCGAGTCCATGCTATGATGAAACCACACGAAGGCGCCGGCGCACCCCATGCCGCGCGGGACTCGTTGTGGAAGGGCGGAACAGAGCACAGCCGGTGAGCTATAGCGGAGAGCAGGTCGATCGTTTCGTGGCCGAACGTCTTCCTGGTTCGGTACTTCTTGGGTTCGGTCGGCCGGCACAGGTCCAGTACCCTCTCTCGGCGAAGTGTGCTGAATGCTGCTCCCATTCATAGAATGACGGGACAAGACTGGGAATCGAGGCGACCAGCAAAATGCCGTTCGCAATCCCGAGCACCGAGAAGAAATGTGGCACCTGCCGCCATTGGACCGGCACCCGCCGGGCCGGACAAAGCAACAAGGTCTCAGAGGTCGAGTCGCCCTCAGCGCGCGGTCCCTGTAGCGAGAGGACCAGAGGCAACGTTGAGGTATCCGCAAACCAGGCGTGCGCCAAGTACGAGCGGTGGGACCTTCTCCGCCTATAGAGCCTGGTAGGTTCCTAGGCGATTGGTGTCTTCCGCCCCCCTTGCTTTGCTATGGCCAAACGCCGGCCCGAACGCTGCTACGGAGTGAAAAGCTCGTCCAGCCGGTCCAGGCCACCGACCAGGCCCGGTCACGCTTGCCTCAACGGTAGCGGCAGATCCGTCGACGGCGGCCTCGGGGTTGACGGAGTAGGTGATGCGCGCCAGCAGCTTGCGCAGCATTTCAACGTTCTCCGGCGGATTTGAGTCCATAGCCCCGACTTCGCCGGGGGTTTGCATGAAGGACGAGGCCTTGCCAAAGTCACCCTTCTGCAGAGCATCGTAAAAGCCGGTGACAGTGGCAGTCGGCTTCGGACCACAGCCCGCACATGCCACGGAAACCAGGAGAATAGTGATCAACAGCCTCGCTGCATCTCGGGCGGCCCGGGTCGGCATAGTCAAATCCCCCCTTGTCACCGGTTACGCGCCGGCTGGGGGATGTCCTGCCAGGCCCCGGACCCGCACCCGCACCTGCACCTGCTAGAGCGAGATCAGGAGACTCTGAATACCGACCACGAGCACGATCAGCATGCAGTACCAGATGGTCTGCTGCAGCACCTCGGATTCCTTCCCCTGAAGGCCGACCGTGCTGGAGCCAAGCATGACCTTGGCCGGAGCGATAGCCGAGGCCAGCGAGGCCCCGACCGTCTGCTCGGTTGCCGCGACGAGCGGGCTCACCCCCATCAGGCTTGCGGTTTGCGTCTGGAAGGCGCTGAACAAAACATTGGAGCTCGTGTTGCTGCCGGTCATGAAACATCCCAGGGCGCCGATGAACGGCGACACTAACGGGAATGACCATCCGGCAACGGCCGCTACGCCGCGGGCCATCTCTGTCGTCATCCCGGTGTCCATCATGGTCAGGGCCATCATCACCATCGTCAAGACACCGATACTGGTGTTCGTGCACTGCTTGACCGTCTGTTGCCAGGCCTTGTCGATTCGCGACCGGTCCAGCACGGCTGCCGAAACCAGCAGCGGCAAAGTGATGAGGGTTGCCATCAGGATCAGGGGCGCCGGGTGCGTGAAGAGGCCGATTGCTGCGTAGCCGCTCTCCGCGGCTACCTCATACCCCTGAGACGTCGTAACGGCAGGGAAGGTGAACGCGACCCGCAGGTGCTTGACGTAGGGCCGGATCACTTGGCCCAGCACGGCTAACAACACGAGTGCAGAATACGGGCTCAGCACAAGGAACAGGCCGCGGCGGTTGCTCTGAGCTCCGGCTGCTCCTGCGGGCGCGGCCGCACTCTGCCCGGAGCGGCCAAGGAGCGCGATGACCACCACCCCGGAGACTGCCGCCAGGAGTGCCGCGAGGTGGCCGACGCCGTTGCTCGCCGCCAGCCACTGGACTCCTCCCATCACAAGGCCAACAAAAATGACCTTGGGCCATTTGGCCTTGATCGCATCCCACCCGCCCAGCAGGTGCGCCACACAAAAACCGGTGACGACCGTCGGTATGATGAACCCGAGCCCCACGGCGTTGCCGATGGATTCGGCAGACAGGTTGGTTGACATGGTCAAGGCGTGGTACGAGGCGCCCATCGAACCAAACGTGACGGACCAGGCGTGTCCTACCAACACGGCGGCGACGGCGCGCAGCGGGGTGTAGCCGACGGCGATCATCAAGGGAGCGCATACCGCCACCGGAACGCCATAGCCCGCGATGCCCTGGATAACCCCCGAACAGCACCAGGCGATCAGCAGACCAAGCAGCAGTCTGTCATTGATGAGCTTCATCATCGACTCCGAGATCAGCGGGAACAAGCCGGTCTGGCTAATCAAGCTGAACATGAAGGCGGACGTCCAGATGATAGTTATGATGTAAAGGGTCAAAGCTGCGCCTTTGAGCGATGCGTAGAACAGCGACTGGGCGTGGCCGCCGAACGCAAGTGCGGCGACGAGCAGCGCCAGTGCCCAGGCCAGCAGGCCTGCCTTCTTGGCTCCAAGCTTGAACATCAGCAAGGCCAACAGCAGCGCGATGAGGGGAGATGATGCCAGAAGCCACCGGATCACGTCATGACCCCCACTTGAATGCTCAATCAACGACTTGCGCAACAACGATGAGTTCTTGAGCTTCCCCGTCGATTCCCCCCAAAGAGACTCCATGGCGGCGTGAGTCGCGGCGGCAATTCCTGCCGAATAGCACAGGGCAGCAAGCGTGACGTACGGAATCCATGACCGTGTACAGGCCACACCACGGGCCGCAAGGCCCCATCCGACAGGGGGAACCTCTCGTGAGCGAAACGATCAAACGCACCAACGTCCTGCGTGAGCTGCTGCGCGCCGACAAACCGACTATTGGCACGCACGTTCACACCGTATGGCCGGGGATGGCGGAGGTCATCGGGCACACCGGGGTTATCGACTACATCGAGTTCTCGGGGGAATACGCCCCGTGGGACCTTTTCTCGCTCGAGAATTTCGGGCGTGCGGTCGAGCTCTTCCCTCATATGTCGGCGATGATCAAGATCGACCAGGAGCCCAAGACGTTCATCGCACAACGGGCCATCGGCTCGGGCATCCAAAACCTGCTCTTCACCGACGTGCGCTCTGTCGAGGACGCCCGCCTGTGCGTCCGTTCCGGACGCCCGGAAACCCCGGCGGACGGCGGCATCGTTGGCGTAGGCATGCGGCGCGATATCGGATACGTGCTTGGCCCGGGCTCGCCCGAGTACGTGGAACAGCTGCGCGAAGGCGTCATCGCGCTGATGATCGAGAAGAAAGGCGCGGTCGACAACCTTGAGGAGATTCTCGCCATCCCCGGGGTCGACATGGTTCAGTTCGGGCCTGCCGACTTCTCGATGAGCGTGGGCAAGCCGGGGCAGTTCGGCGACCCGGAGATCGTCGAAGCGCAGGAGTACATGGTCAAAGCCGCCATCGCGGCCGGTGTGCGGCCGCGCGTCGAGATTGGGAGCTTCGAGCAGGCCGAGCCGTGGCTGGAGATGGGCGTCCGCGACTTCTGCGTCGGATGGGATGTGCGGGTCATCTACGACTACTGCATGCGCCAGGGCCGCGAACTCGCGCGGATGCTAGGCAAATAGCCGCAAGGTGACGGCCGGCGCCGACTGGCTTGTCGGCCCATCGATTCGTCGGCCCATCGATTCGTCGGCCCATCGATTCGCCGGCTCGATTGGCCGGCTCGCTGGTTCGCTACGCGATGGGCCCGGGCATCCCAACCCCGTACTTCTCCGCCAGCGCCCGGAGATCGGTTTCGACATCCTCGACCACGGGGATGCCGGCCGCTGTGCGTTCGGTTTCCACCTCGAACTCGATCTCGCCCGGCATGTAGATCCTGTCCATACCTTCGGCGAGCGGCAAGGCCCTGATCTCCCGAATCATCCTGTCGATGTTGAGCTTGAACTCGCCCACATCGCCAAAGGCTTTGATGTCGAGAACCATGAAGCAGTGCCCCGAGTTGATCGAGTTGCCCCACAGGTGGAGGGCGCCGATAGCAGGGCCGAAGGCCGCCCCCGGCAGCACCCCGCACAAGACATCCACCGCCATGGCCAGGTCCGAGCCCTTATAGGTGCTCATCGGCATGAGCGTGCCCCCATCGAGGGCGACGGTCGGATCGGTGGTTGGGCGCCCGTGCCTATCGAGGGCCCAGTTGGGCGGAATCGCCTTGTGGGCTTTGTTGGCCAGCATGATCTTGCCGTGGGCCACGACTGTCGTGGCCCCGTCGTAGACCAGGGGCCGCTCCTCGCCCGCAGGAATGCAGATGCAGATCGGATTGGTGCCGAAGTAGGGCACCCGTGCGCCCCAGGGCGCCACAATCGCCTGCGCGTTGGTAAAGGCCAGCCCGATCATGTCGTGCGGAAGGGCCATCATGCCGTAGTGGGCCGCGTATCCAAAGTGATTGCTGTGCCTCACCCCGACAGCGGATATACCGGTAGCCTTGGCTTTGGCGATCGCGAGGTCCATCGCGTATACGGAAACCGGTGCGCCCCAACCGTTGCGCGCGTCGACCACGGCGGTGCCGGGGGTTTCCGTGACGACGATCGGCTCAGCCTTGCCTGCGATCCGTCCCTGCACGAATTCCTTGACATAGCTTGGCATCCGGATCACGCCGTGCGAGTCCACGCCGCGGAGATTAGCCCCAACGAGATTTGCGGCAACGGCACCCGCGTCTTGCCCGTCCGCGCCGGCCGCTGTGAGGATGTCCTTGCACAGGGTCAATAAGTTGGAGGCGTCATACCTTGCAGTCATGTAATACCCTCCCGGCTGTCTAGTGGTCGCCCAAGGTAGCGGAACACTTCGCCGCCGGTCGGGGTCCTCCTAGGGAGGAGACTGCACGAGGAAAAGCTGACGGGCGCCGCCAGGCCGTGAATGTGCTACCTTGGTTGGGACGACGGACAAAGCCGGGGAGTCCTGGCGATACCTGGAGGCACGGGGTTGCTAGCCATAGCGTCCTATTCAGACTGCACCGGCCTGCTGGAGATCATCAACCGGCAATTCCCGGTACGAGTTGACCGGGTCACGCTCCACCGGGAGATGATCGGGCATGTGTACTTCGCGGAAGGCGGGAGGGGCAAGTACGTCCTAAAGATCTTCCGCAGCTTTCATACCGCCAACGCGCTCGACTCAATCAGCGTCATCCGCTACCTCGGGGAGAGGCGCTATCCAGTCGCCTCGATCGTGCCGACCGTCGACGGGAAGACGAACACCACGATCGACACACCCGGGGGCAACTGCGTCGCTCTGATGTACAAGCATGTCGCCGGCCCGGAACCTCACCTTGAGACCGAGATCACATCCATCGGCACGCAGGTCGCCAGGCTTCACGAGCTGATGAAGGGCTACCCCCACCCTCTTCCCAAGCGTGGCAAAGAGTTCTACATCGACCGCTATATATCGCTTCTGGCCCAGAAACGGTATCCGGCGCAGAGGATCAGGGAACTCGCCGACCTCGGAGAAGGGTTGTGGCGCCGGATGGAAGGGCTGCCTTCAGGTTTCTGCCACGGTGACCTCCACACAGGCAACATGGTCCAGACACAATCGGGGACCTACGTCTTGCTCGACTTCGATGTCGCAGCGCTCTCCCGTTCGGTTATCGACGTGGCTACCCTCTGCGACGGCACGGATTTCAACAATCTGGACCCCGCAGGGTATGAGCTGACCTTGCGGCGCTTCGAGGCGTTCTATCGTGGGTACAGCAGGGTCAGCACGCTCACAGCGGCGGAGATCGACGCAATCGTGGACTTCATCCCCATCCGGCACTTCGAGATTATCGCCACCATCGTCGGCTGCCAGGGACTCGACGAGGTATCGCTGTCTTTCCTGGATGAGCAATACCGTTGGCTGCTGCGGTGGGAAGAGATCTGCGACGCCGCGAGGTTGGGTTGAGTCTAGGAGCGCAGGCTGCTGGCCGGATCCGAGTCGAGGAGCACAGGTCGGGGCGAGACTTTGGGCCCACAGGCGCAACTCGGCCGAACCTGAGTCAGGGAGCGCAGGTTACGTGCTGGGCCTGAGTTGAGAATCACAACTCAGCGCGCGACCTGAGTCGACGAGCACAACTCCCCGCGTAACCTGAGCCGACGAGCACAACTCTCCCGCGACAGCCGGCTGGCAGGTCCTTGCGGTCTACCCGGGCAGGTCGACTTGCGACGGCTTGGTCTGCGACTGCGCCGCGAACTTTCCCGCGTAGAGACGCCGGATCCAGAGGCCGTGGAGCAAGAAGACCCCGCCGACCAATCCGAACGCAAGCTGCATCGACGAGCGGTCGGCGATGAAACCCACCACCGGGCTTGCGAGCGACCCGCCCAGCGACATCGCGCCGAAGACCAGCCCAAACGCGGCTCCCGACTTTCCGGCCGGGGCAACCAGCGAGGTGATGGCGTTTAGATTTGGCCGGGGAATCGAATGGACGATGCCGACCAAGACCAGTACGAGCACCAGGGCAACGGTCCCGACCGGCGCCCATGCGAGAATTGCGACCAACACAGCAGTGACCGCCGTAGCGGCCAGAACGACGATCGAGCGGTCGTATTTGTCGCCGAGACGGCCGCCCCCGAGCGAACCTGCGGCCCCTGACAGCATCATGATCGTGGCGAAGGCTCCGGCGACTGTTGCCCCGATGCCGCGCGTTGACGTCAGGAAGGCCGGGAGGAAAGACGTTATGGTGTTGCTGAACGCACCGGAAAGCGCCGCCGCTGCCGCAAGGGCAACCACCGGCAGGTACTCGCTCATCGAAGCTGCGCGCGCCTGCGCCCCATTTTCCTGCCGCCTGGCGCGAGCCTCTGCGCGTGCCTTGAGGTCGTCCTCGTCGACCGGTAACCGCGGGTAGAAGAGGGTGAAGACAACCGCCAGCACGACGCCCGCCCAGGAAAGGATCGTGGTGACGCCGCGCCAGTCCGTGTAGGCCGCTAACAGGGCTGCGACCGTATACCCAAGCGATCCGAGGTTGCCGCCGACGTTGTGAAGCGCCATGCCCATGCTTAGTCCAGAGTGCTTCGTCGCCCGCGCCATTTCCGGGAAGCTCGCGGGGTGGAAGGTGGCGTTTCCGAGCCCGGTGACGACCCGCGCCAGGAGCATCGCCGACATCGTCGTCGCGTTGGCGAACATGAACATCCCGCCCAGGGTCAAACCGTACCCGGCGATGAGCAGGTTACGCGCCCCGAACACGTCGACAAGCAGCCCTGCGGGAAATTGGGCCAGGCCTCCCGTGAGGTTACCGGCGGCAATGATGATGCCAACATCCGTGAAGCTCAGGCCGAGATCCTCCCGGATGAAGATCAACAGCACCGGAAGCGACGATGTCACAATGTGCTGCAGCGCGTGCGCGGCGACGAGGATATTGCGCGCGCGGTTGGCTGTCGCCGGGCTGACCTCCTTGTGGGGCGCGGGCGATGGACTTGCGGCCGCTGACAGTGCGATTCTGGGCATGGCTGCGCTCCCTTCGGACCCGCCGCCGGTAAACCGAAGACCAGCTTTAGCTGCGGTGGCAGGCGTACCTAAAATGCTTCACCACGGGAGCTCGGGTTGCCTGCCGCCCAAAGTTCGCGCCTCGAGTTATTTTGGGGCGCGGGTACTGTGGTTTCAGAATGACAGCCTGAAGGCGGGTTCTCGCCCCTCTTGATGCGGCCCTTCCACATCAAAAGATCGCCTTGCCCCCGTCGATGCTGAGGACCTGTCCGGTCACCCAGCGTGCGAGTTCAGAGGTGAAGAAGAGGACGCCGTAGGCAATGTCCTCGGCGGTCCCCAACGAATGCAGTGCTGTCGAATCGAGTACCGCTTGCTGCCGCTGCGGGCCCATCGCTTCCCACTGTCTAACGCTCGTGGGGTTGGAAAGCACAAATCCCGGAGCGATGCAGTTGACCGTGATACCGAAGCTTCCGAGCTCCATTGCTTCCTGACGGGTCAGGCCGACAAGCGCGTGCTTGGCGCTGGCATACGCCTGGATTCCGGTGAGGCTGTAGGTCCGCCCCGCACCCGAGGAAATGATCACGATCCGGCCGTACTTGCGAGATTTCATGTGCGGCGCCGCCGCGCGGATGAAGTAGAAGGCGCCGTGGAGGTTGACCTCCAGCACCTTGTTGAAATCGTCCGTGCTCACGGTCTCAACGGGCCTGCCGACCTGCCCCGCGACACCGCCGGCGTTGCTCACGAGGATGTCGATCTTGCCCTCGCGGCCAGCCACATCCGCCACGAACTGCTTGACGGCTTGTTCATCCGTAACATCGACAAGTCGTGTTCGGGCGCCGGTTAGCGCGGCAGTCTCCGTAAGTTCCTCTTCGTTGCGGTCGCAGCCGTAGACGGTGGCGCCACGGCCGACCAACTCCTTGCAGATCGTTCTTCCGAAACCGTGCCCGACGCCCGTCACGATGGCGACGCGCCCTTTGAAGTCAAGGTCCACAAAGATCCCCCTCCAAAAGCTCTAATAGCAGCTTACTTCGGGCTTCCGGGCTGAGGTCCTCGCTCGTGTCCCGTGCTCTAGATACCGGCTCATGGAGATCAGCTTGAGGTTCAGGCCGCAGCCAGGCTGTGCGGTATAACTGAAGTCGCCGCGGAGGCGATGGCATGGGAATCGTCATACTGGGAGGCAGCTTCAGTATCTTGCCGCACGGACTTCCTGGCATGTCAGGTGACACAATTCGCCTGGAGTGTCCGTCATGGTCTGCGCCCGTCCAATACACCTGCTGATTGATGAACGTCGCCAACGGGTCCAGGATGTGATCGTGGTCGATGGTCAGACCATTGGCCCGACCATTTGCCGCGCTTCGTGCGCTATACGGAACTGTGTTTTGGCAAATTCCAAAGGAACTCGGTCACTCGCCTCCAACCGACCTTCATGCCAGCTAATCCATACCGCAACCCCGCCAAACGTGCCGTCAATACGGAAACCCATAGCCAGCAACCTCCCGCCCAACATCTCCTTGCGTCGAAGGTGCCCTTGAATCCTCGGGCCAACGTTGACCTAGCGGACCGCGCCCGCTTCATTGACCTGCCCAAGTCTAGGCGTTGCAGCACCTCGCCCAGTTGCTATTTCGGTGATTCCGGCCCACAACTCCTCGGGGCCGCGACCGGGCTCGGGGCAGGCTTAGCGTCGTTGAGACGATCAGCCAGAAACCGTTCGTACCAAGACACCGGAACTCGCGCCCTTCGGTAGTCTTGGCCACAACCTCGGGTCGCGGCGGCGCCTGGCGCCTCGAGGATTCTGGTCTTCGAGCGGTGAGTAGCCTCCCGGCCTCACCGGCAGGAGCTCTCGGCATATCGAACCGGCCGGGGCGTGATGTCCGGATGGGTCAGGTTTCCGGGCAACTGCTCAGACAGGCCGACCCTGGCCGCCTCCATGCTGGCATCTCGTACGTTGACCGGGCGGCGGCAGGGATTCGCAGCGGCGACCTGCGACCCGACCGCCCCCCCGGCTAGGACAAGAGCCCCCAATACCACATCCCCCAGACCGCGGCCAGACCGACAAGCGTCAGCAGGCTATAGTGAACTCGCTGCCCAAGAGTCCACCGCCGCTGGATCCATTCCCTGATTGTGAAGGCCAGCATCAGGGCCAAGAGCCCGGCCAGAACAAACGGCAACCTCATCAGAAGCCTCCAGATGGGCGGCTTGTCGATCAGGATGGCAGGGTAGCCGAAGACCGGTTCTTTGGCGATGAGGGCGGAGTCAAGGCCCAGGAACAGGACGACAGACACAAGGCTAAACGAAGCGGCCACCCAGCTTGCCGCCCGAGCGGCGCACGCCCGCACCCCTCGCCGGAGCAGCGCCCCCAGGGCCGAGAAAACCGATGCCAGTAGCGTACCGATGCCAAGCAGGACGGCAAGGCGCATCACCAAGTCACGGAACCCAACTGTGCCGTACCACGGCGCCTTCATGTAGGCCCACGGATCGGAGGACATGATGAAGGCCCGGCCGGCCTCGTCGGTGTGCAGCACTAGCTGGACGTCCTCGTCGTCACGGGCGCGATAGAGGCCGGGCTCGATTTCCGCCAGCTGAACCTCGCCGCCGCTCTGGCGGAGGACCAGGTTGCCCTGCGAATCAAGGCCAAGGCTGCATGGTGGCATGCCGCTCATCAGGCGCTCGAACGTCGTGAAGTTTCGGCGCACGGAGTAGTAGGTCCCGAGATAGGGTTTCACCCGGTCGGCGAATCCCGCCGTGGGACCGCGAGCCGGCGTGGGCTGGCACGGGTAGTAGTGGTCCATGTACTCCGAGATCAGCAGTGTCGTGGCCACAGCCCCGCCACCGCTGTTGGTTGTGATGAAGATGCCCGTGTTCTCGTCCGGAATGAGCCACAGGCCGGAGTGGAATAAGGCCGTGTCGCCGCCGTGCCAGATGATCCGGCGCCCGTTGAGGCAGGTTTCAAAGAAACCGTATGTCATCCCCGGGATGCGCGGGTCGTAAGTGAATAGCCTGGTCTTCATTAACCGGGCCGTCTGCGTGGACAGGATGCGGGTTTCGCCGAGTGTGCCATCTTGTAGGTGCGCCAGCATGAATCGCGCCATGTCCGCCGCCGTGCTGCTCAGCGCTCCGGCCGGAGAGTCCACCGCGTACTCGAAACCGCTCGCGACATAGCCACCTTCTGTGTAGCGGTATCCGCCGGACAGGCCCGGCTTGAGCGCGGCGGGCGGCGGTTGGCGCAGCGTGCTCTTGGTCATCCCCAGCGGGGCGAGGATGCTATCCGCCACGTATTGCTCAAAGGGCACCCCGGAAACCCGCTCGACGATATAGCCCGCGAGCGCCGCGCCGTAGTTGGAGTAGGCGGCGACCTTGCCGGGCGGGAAGACACGGGCCGGAATGTGGTTCTTGAGGTACTCCCCGAGGGAAACCACATCCTCTGCCCGCATCTGAAAGTGGCCTTCGTTGCGCTCCTCGAACCCGGGCGTGTGCGTCATCAGGTTCTTCAGCGTGATGGGCTCCGGGAAGGTGTCGGGGATCTCGAAGTCGAGGTACGCGTTGACGTCCATGTCGAGGTCGAGCCGCCCCCGTTCCGCCAGCTGCATCACGGCCGTCCAGGTGAACAGCTTGGTCGTCGATCCGACCCGGAACAGGGTTGTTGAGGGATCGACGGGCGCCTGCCCATCCACGTCCGCGTACCCGTAACCCTTCTGGAAGGCGATCTGGCCGTCCATGACCACGGAAACCGCAGCACCGGGGAAGTGGTAGGTCTCCATCCAGGAGAGCATCAGCCCGTCGATGAAGGCCTGCAGTTCCTTCGGATCGTGCGGACCGGAATGTTGCGCGACAGGAGGCTCGCCGGCTGCCAGGGCCGGCGCCGCCCCAAGTGCGAAATGCAGGACGGCGAGGGCTAAGAGGATTGCGAGAACGGTTAGCCCGGATGGCAACTGGCTGCCTTTCATGCCTTGGACGCGGCGCGCCCAACGGCCGTTGAGGTGGCCTTTGATGCGCGATTCATAGGAGACGGCCATCGCGTCTCGCCCCCAGTACGGTGATTTTGGTCTCAGACGCTTTATAGCCGCTGGTGGATAGGGATGTCGCCTATCCACAGATGGGGTCGTGGATGGGTTCTGGCCGGTGCGATGCGGTGGGATGGTCGGTGAGCTTAAGTCAATAGGCCGCGGGCGCGGGCACGGGCCACCGCCTGGGCCCTGTGGCCGGCGCCGAGCTTACAGTAGATGTTGTGGACGTGCCACTTGACGGTGCCGGCCTTGATCACCAATTCGGCGGCAATTTCTGAGTTGGACATGCCGGCGGCCAAGAGGCGCAGGATCCTCGTCTCCTGCTCGGTGAGGCGATCGGGGCTACTTGGGATGTGGTCGTCGCGATGGCCTGCCGCCGCCTTGATCACCGCCGCCACAAAGGCGGGGGATTTGCCCTGCACTTCCGGGAGCAGCCCCGCTACAGGGGCCCCCTCGTCCAGAAACGCCCGCACATAACCTTCCGGCGCCGCCAGCCTGACTGCCTGCACGAGATGCCCGAGGGCCTTTGCCCTCGACGATGCGGCCATCTCAGCCGCACTCTCCAGGAGGTTGATCCTGATGAGCCGCCCGTAACGGTCACCTTCCAGGGCTGCGGCCTCCATGTCCGTAAGCAGGGCTTTGGCGTCGAGCAGGCGGCCGGTTTCCAAGAACAGACCTGCTAAGACCAGGTCCACCAGCTCGTTCCCCGGCGCCAGCGGACGGGCCGGCCCGCGGTCCCATAAGCCCGCATCGACGGCCCAGCGGATGGCTGCTTCCGTGTCGCCCAACCTCAGTTGCGCTTGGGCCTCGCATGCGGCCATGATATGGGCGGCCCGGGCATGCCCGGCCTCCCGTGCGGACTGGCTCGCGTAGCGGGCAGTCGCCAACGCAGCCTGCGCGTCACCGGCGGCCAGGGCCAGCCTGACCTTAAGCCACGGGCCATCGACGAGGAGGACCCGGTTCAGGCCTACTCCCTGCGGCGGAGACTCCAGGCCCTTGCCCAGGTGGTCGCGCGCCTCCTCCAACTCGTTGGCCTCGTAACTCAGTAGCGCGAGCGGCAAGTACAGCTGATCCGCCACGGGGCGCGGAACGCCGCGGGCATCCAAGTACCTGCCGATACCCTCGCGGCTCACGGAAACCGCCTCGGCCCGCCGCCCCTGCCGGTTGAGGTTCATGGCGAGGTTGTAGGTCATCGCAACTGCTGCAAATGAATGGTTGAGACGCTCGGCCAACGCGATCCCCTCGCGGAAGCTGCGCGTGCCCGCAGTCCCCGCGCCGAGGCGGACCTGGGCTTCGCCGAGGAGGTCAAACGCTACAACCCGCACGAGCGATTCCCCGCCTGCGGTGAGGTCAAGCGCCTCACCCGCCATCCGCGCGCTCGCGGCGACTTGATCCTCGAAGTTGGCCAGCCACGACAAAAGGACCAAGAGCTGGGCTCTGACATCCCGGTCGCCTTCCGCCGGCAACCGGGGGAGCATCGGTCTGACCGCGGCTGCCGCGTCTTTTAGGCGTCCCGTCAGGAAAAGGGCCCAGGCTCGAAACACCGTTAGCTCGATGTCGTCGCGTATCTCGTTCGCGGAGAGCGCATCAAGCCAGCGCAGCAGGCCTTCCAACTCGCCCCGGGCAATGAGCTCCGGAGCCATTCGCCTTACCAGCCTGGCCGCCTGAACTCCATCGCCCCCGGCCAGAGCATGCCCTGCGGCCTCGGCGGCCAGGTCGCGCGCCTCGAACCACCCCGCCGCCCTCCGGTGAAGCGCCGCCCGCTCGCCCTCCGTCAACAGCGCATCAAGGCAGCCGGCGAACAGGCTGTGGTAGCGATACCACTCGCGCCGGTCGTCGAGGGGTATCACGAAGAGATTCGCGCGGTCCAGATGCGCCAACATGTCGCGGCTGTCCTCGCGGCCGGTAACGGCGTCGCAGAGGGCCGGGCAGAAACGCCCGAGGACGGCCGTCTGGCACAGGAAACGGCGGGTTTCCGGAGGCTGGCGCCGCAGCACTTCATCGATCAGGTAGTCGATGACGTAGCGGTGGCTCCCAGAGAAGTCGGCCACGAACGCGATCCGGTCGGCCGCTTCGCGGCCGCGCAGGGAGAGGCCGGCCAGTTGCAGGCCGGCGGCCCAACCCTCAGTGCGGCCCGCGAGCGCCTCGACCTCGCTGTCGGTCAGGCCAAGGCGCATCGTGCCATTGAGGAACAAGGCAGCTTCTGGCACCGTGAAGCGGAGGTCCGCTTCCCTGACCTCGGTGAGCTGGCCGCGCGCCCGGAGCCTGGACAGTCCCAGGGGTGGGTCTTCCCGCGTGACGATCACCCAGCGGACGTGGGAGGGAGCACCTTCAACCAGGAAACCCACCAACTCGTGGACCGCCGGCGCCTGGATCTGTTGGTAGTCGTCAAGCACGATGATGGCGGGGCCACGGGGGGCGCCGGAGGCGGCCATGGAGTTGAGGAGCGCGGTGGCGACGCCAAAGGGGGACTCCGGCGGGGCCGCTTCATGCTTGACCGCAGGGGCGTTCCACGATCCCGGCTCGACCTGCTCCAAGGCCGCTGCGAGGTAGGCGCTGAAACGGGCGATGTCGTTGTCCGCGCTGTCGAGCGTCAGCCATTCCCAACGGGGACTTGGCACCGCCTGGCGTGCTGCAGAAGCTCGGCCCCCCGCCGGGGACTGGCCCGCCGCCGGGGCCGCCGCTGCGGCCGAACCCCTTACGCTGACATCGAGGCCCATCAGCCATTGGCGCACCAGGGTCGTCTTGCCGTAGCCCGCGGGGCCGCAGATCAGGGCCAGCCGATGGCCAGGGTGGAGCGATTCGTCGAGGCGGGAAAGCAGACGCGGCCGCGCAACCGACCCGGCCCGCGGCTCTGGCGAGTGCAATTTGGTCCGCAACAGCGCACTAGCCTGCATCAATGGCATCTACCCCGGCGTGGCATCTGCCCTAAGCCTAGTACTTGAGGATGAAGAGGGCAACGGGCGGTGTGGAATGTCACACGCCATCGCCACAATTGCTGCTCTTGGGCTCTGCTGTAACGGCCCCAAGGCTGCCACGTGCCCTGCTCGTGGGTTGCCGTAGGCCAAAGAAGCTTCTCATCGGCGGAATGTGTCGCGCGACGGATGTGAACAACGCCGTGAAACCCCACGCCGCAGCCACAGCCAGCATCCACCTGGCCCAAACGGACAGACCGCTGTCCAGAAGGAGATATGTCGCGGCGGTGACGGGAGCGTAGTGGAGTACGTAAAGCGGAAACGAGAGGTCACGGGCAGTGCCCAGCATCGCGCTTTGCCTGTTCAGATAGCGCCGTCCATAGCCCATGGCGGCGAGGACGAGCCCGTAGGCCGCGACGCCCCGAAGGGCCTGCGCAATGATGTTTGCCGCGTTGTAACCGTCTGGTACTGCAAACATTCTGTAGCTGGCCATTCTGGCCGCAAAGGCGACAGCGCCTAGGCTCAAGGCGGCAAGCCGGTGTTTCTCGATGGCTTGGAGCAATCCCGGCACCGACGCGGCAATGTATCCCGCAAGGAAAAAGGCAGGGCTGACGGTGACGACAGCCCAATCGCTATAGAGATTCAACGACCCAGGCCATCCAGGCCGGAGGAGCGCTTCGAGGAGGCCCGTCCAGAGTGCGGGAAGCAGAATCAACGGCATCGCAGCATATCGCCGGGCCACAGAGAACAGACGGGATCCTTCGCCCTTCCGATTGATTAGCAGGAACAGCGGCAATGCCAGCGAGGAGAAGGCGAAGAGGTACAACAGAAACCAGAGGTGGCCCCAGTTGAAGTGCTCCCAGGTGAAGAACCTGGGTAGGAAGTCAAGCACGTTCCCCGAGAACCTGCCGAATGCCAGAGCTCCCATCCACGTCTGGACCGGTACGATAATCAAGGTGCCGAGCAGGAACGGAACCATCAACCGGTTGCAGCGTTCACCCATGAACTCAGCCGCGCCTCTTCTCCGGAGCGAGTGAGCAACGCCAATCCCCGAGATGAAAAAGAGCAGGTGCATGAACCAGTTGTCCATGAAGATCGTAAAGTACGCGAGTACGCTTGGCCCCACATTCACGGGCGTGCCGCTGGCCAGCAGAATGTCCCGGACGGGGGTGTCGTAGACGTACACGGAACCCACGCCGGTGAAGCTGATGGCCGCGTGAAACGGGGCGAGGGACAGCACAACGATGAATCGCAGCCAGTCAAGGTAGGCAAGCCGCCCGGAACTAGATGAGTGGATAGAGCTCGGATCCTCCCGGCTATCTAGCGAAGGTGATTTCCGTTGCTTTCTCATGCTGCGGGGCCGCAAGAGGTTTGGCAAGGGGACGATTGGCCACAGCAGAGAACCGCTATTCGACCAGGAAGTCAAAAAGCGGCGTCGCATTGGACGCCGCTAATCTAAAGACCTGCTTATGGCTGTCACGCTCTGGAGCCGGCGGAGAGATTTGAACTCTCGACCTGCCGATTACGAATCGGCTGCTCTACCACTGAGCTACGCCGGCCCACAAGCAAATTGCCCAGGAAATAGATTGGAGCGGGAGACGGGGCTCGAACCCGCGACCTTCGGCTTGGGAAGCCGACGTTCTACCACTAAACTACTCCCGCTCGTTGGCAACACACATTATACCGAAGCGCAAAAGGCAAATCAAACGGCATTTGGGCGGTATTGAGCCATGCAGGCAGCACGCTCAGCGCGCGCTCGATTGTGCAAGCATCGGTGCTAAAAGGCGACCCGCAACTCCCTCTCCGGCAACCCCTCGCGCCGTGCGATCTCCCGCGCGACCCAGACTCCGGACACCGACGCCTGCACAAGCCCGCGCGTCACACCGGCGCCGTCGCCGATTGCGAACAGGTTGGGTACTTGCGTTTCGAGCACGTTCGTCAGTCTCGGTCGCGCTGAGTAGAACTTGACTTCAACGCCATACATCAAAGTATGCCGCGAGTACACGCCCGGGGCGACTTTGTCCAGCGCCTGCATCATCTCCAGGATGTCGACCATGTGCCGGTACGGCAGGACCAGGCTGAGGTCGCCGGGCGTCGCCTCGGAAAGCGTCGGTCGCACCATACCGCGTTCGATGCGCTTGTCCGTCGAGCGTCGCCCTGCGAGCAGGTCCCCCAACCGCTGCACAAGAACACTGCCGCCCAGCATGTTGGCTAGCGCCGCGATATTCTTGCCGTATGCGAGCGGTTCTTTGAACGGCTCGGTGAACGTCTTGCTGACCAACAGCGCGAAGTTGGTGTAGTCCGTCTTGTATTCCGCGTAGCTGTGGCCGTTGACTGTCACCAGCCCGTCGTTGTTCTCGATGACGACCTCGCCGTAAGGCGCCATGCAGAAGACGCGCACGCGGTCGTCGAACGACTTGGTGTAGTAGATCAGTTTGCTCTCGTAGATGGCGTCGGTCAAGTGCTTTGTCACGACGGCGGGCACCTCGACGCGCACGCCGATGTCGACGGGGTTGGTTTCGAGGTCAAGTCCGATCCGCTCGGCCTCTGTCGCAAACCACGCCGCCCCTTCCCTGCCCGGCGCCCCGATAACGTACTTGGCTGCGAGTTCGCGCCCGTCTGAAAGCACCACGCCGGACGCCCGCCCCTCCACCATCAGGATCTCTTCGACCGCCACCCGCGTGATGATGTCGACCCGCCCGTCGAGATACTGACGCATGGCCATGAGGATGTCGTAGCAATGCTCGGTGCCGAGGTGCCGGATCACGGCCGGGATCAGGGCCAGATCCGCGGCAGCCGCCCGTCTCATGAGGTCGCGAAGCGTATCGCCGTCCGCCCCGTACACCTTGTCCGTGGCACCGAAACGCAGATAGACGTCGTCGACGTACTTGATGAACCTGGCCAACCCGTCGCGCCCCAGGTACTGGTCCAGCGTCCCGCCATACTCGGTGGTCAGCGTCAGCTTGCCGTCGCTGAAGGCCCCCGCGCCGCCCCAGCCGGTCACGATCGAGCACGGATTGCAGCGTGCGCATGTACTCCCATCCCGCTTGAAGGGACAAACCCGGTCGGCGAGGTCCGCGCCCTTGTCGATCAGGGCGACCCTTAGGTTGCTGCCGGCGGCCGTGAGTTCGATCGCGGCGAAAACGCCGGCCGGGCCCGAACCGATGATGACCACATCGTAGGACTTGCCATCTCTACCGCCAGGCATCAGGCACGTACTCCTTCCTCATTCCGGAGGCCGTTTGGCCACCACGTAGATGCGCGATGAGTCGCTCGCCGCGGGTTCAAACCCGAAGGCGGTGAACATCCCGAGCACCTCGAGGCCCCCCTGTTGACACGCCCACTTGAGGTCGTCGGGACCATAGGCCCGCTCTTCATGGGTTTCGCGGAAACGCACGAACCCGCCGTCGGCGTAACTACCCGACACTGGATCATGCCGCGGACGCGACCTCAGAAACCCCGTCAGCTCGGCCCGCCACACCTCGCGGCTCACATCGTACGAATTACGCCACACGAGGCAGTAGTCGTCCTCGTCGAAGACCAGGATCTCGTCGTCGATGTTGGACAAACGGTACCTGGTATTTGCATCGAAGATGAAGAGCCCGTCGGGCACCAAAGCCCGCCGGACGCATGCAGCGGCCCGAGCCACGTCCGCGGGCTCCAGCAGGTAGTTTATGCTGTCAAAGAGGCAGACCGCCAGATCGACTGGCGCCTCGACGGCAAACGAACGCATGTCGGCCTGTACGAACGCCACGGGCAGCCCTGCGTCGCTCGCCTTAGCGCGCGCTACCGCAAGCATCGCGGGCGACTGGTCGACGCCGACGACCTCGTAACCGCGGCGGGCAAAGGGTAGGCTCGTGTTACCGGTCCCGCAGGCAAGGTCCAGAATCCGCCGCGCCTGCCGCCCATATAGCCCGACCAGTTCTTCGATGTAGTCGGCCCACATCTCATAGCCTACAGGCCGCATCACGCGGTCGTAGATCTCCGCGAACCGCACGTATGGAGTGGTACTTGCCGGTCCTGTTTTGGTGTCCATCGTCTCTCCCCGAATAGCGTGTCCTCGCGACGAGTTCTGGCCTCGGGGCGGACCCCCCTGCCGCCAACCCGGGCATCACAGGCCCTGCTGTAGGGCAGGCTCTAGTCAGGACTTGACTTCGCGTTTTGCCGAACGGTAATATCAAGTGTGTTAGCACTCTGGGGCCGCGAGTGCTAACGCTGCTGTTAGAGATGGCCCCGATATCCATGTGGAAGGGGGACCGGAATTGGTCAAGCCGCTTGCTGACCGGGTCGTCGTCAAAGTCCTCTCCGGTGAGGAGAAGACCAAGGGCGGTATCGTACTGCCCGATACGGCCAAGGAGAAGCCGCAGGAGGGCGAGGTCATCGCCGTCGGCCCCGGCCGGGTACTGGACAATGGGCAGCGCGTCGTGCCGGAGCTCAAGGTCGGTGACCGTGTGATTTTTGCCAAGTACAGCGGCACCGAGGTCAAGATCGAGGGCGAAGATTACCTCATTTTGCGCGAGAGCGACATCCTCGCTGTGCGCTAGCCCTGTCATAGCTGGAGGTTTCCAGGTATTAACCATCCCGGGGCCGCCAGGCTCCGTCAGAACGGAAGAGGAGGTCATGACCTAAGTGCCTGCAAAGCAACTGGCGTTCGACGTCGAGGCCCGCAAGTCCCTCGAGCGCGGCGTCAACGCTGTAGCGCAAGCCGTCAAGGTTACGTTGGGTCCCAAGGGCCGCAACGTAGTGCTGGAGAAGAAGTTTGGGTCGCCCGTCATCACCAAGGACGGCGTGACCGTCGCCAAGGAGATTGAGCTCGAAGACCCCTACGAGAACATGGGCGCCCAGCTGTGCCGTGAGGTAGCGTCAAAGACCAACGACGTCACCGGCGACGGCACCACCACAGCCACAGTTCTCGCCCAGGCCATCGTCCTCGAGGGCCTCAAGAACGTCACCGCCGGCGCCAACCCGATGTTCCTCAAAAAGGGCATCGATCGGGCAGTCGAGACCGCCGTCGAGGCGATTCGCAAACTCTCCGTCCCTGTTGAAGGCAAGGAGGACATCGCCCAGGTCGCAGCCATTGCCGGTAACGACCCGGAGATCGGCGAGCTCGTCGCCGACGCGATGGACAAGGTAGGCAAGGAAGGCGTCATTACCGTTGAGGAGTCCAAGGGCACCGGCACCACCGTCGAGGTCGTCGAAGGCATGGAGTTCGACAAGGGCTACCTCTCGGCGTACTTCGTCACCAACGCCGAGGCGATGGAGGCCGTCTTCGAGGACTGCTACATCCTGATCCACGAGAAGAAGATTTCCGCCATTCAGGACCTGCTCCCGCTGCTCGAGAAGACGGTCCGGACCGGCAAGCCGCTGGTGATCATTGCCGAGGACGTCGACGGCGAAGCTCTGGCGACTCTAGTCGTCAACAAGCTCCGCGGCACGCTCAACTGCGCGGCGGTCAAGGCCCCTGGTTTCGGCGATCGCCGCAAGGCCATGATGGAGGACATCGCGATTCTCACGGGCGGCCGGTTCCTCTCGGAAGAGCTCGGCATCAAGCTCGAGAACGTCGACCTCTCCTATCTCGGCCAGGCCAAGAAGATCCGCATGGACAAAGAGAAGACCACCATCGTGGAAGGCAAGGGCGACAAGAAGGCCATTGAGGCCCGCATCGCCCAGATCCGCCGCCAGATCGAGGAAACCGACTCCGACTACGACCGCGAAAAGCTCAACGAGCGGCTCGCAAAGCTTGCCGGTGGCGTCGCGGTCATCCAGGTCGGCGCGTCGACCGAGACCGAGCTCAAAGAGAAAAAACACCGCGTCGAGGATGCCCTCTCCGCCGCCCGCGCGGCCGTAGAGGAAGGTATGGTCGCCGGTGGCGGCGTGACCTTCGTCAACATCCTTCCGGAGCTGGAGAAGATCGAATCCAGCGGTGACGAGAAGGTCGGCATCAATATCGTCCGCCGTGCGCTTGAGGAGCCCATCCGCCAGATCGCCGAGAACGCAGGCTGGGAAGGCTCAGTAGTTGTGGAGAAGGTCAAGACATCGGGCAAGGTCGGCTGGGGCTTCAACGCCCTCAGTGAGACCTTCATGGACCTCAACGAGGCCGGCGTCCGCGATCCCGTCAAGGTGCTCCGTTCGGGCCTGCAGAACGCATCGAGCATTGCGTCCATGGTTCTGACCACCGAGGCCCTGATCACCGAGATCCCCAAGAAGGAAAAACCGGCGCCGTATCCGCCGCCGGACATGGATTACTAAGAACCAAGGCACAGTTGACGGCCGCGCTCTGTCCCGCGGGGAGAGGGCGCGGCCGCTACGTGCCGGCACATCGGGAGATGATCGGTCTTTTGGATGCCTTCAAGTACCATCACATCGCATGCGCGGACCACGAGATTATCAACCCCATCAGCTCTGCCAAGGTTGACGAATTGCTTGGCGTGCTCGACCTGCCGGCGCACGCGCGAGTGCTCGATGTCGCCTGCGGCAAGGCTGAGATGCTCGTGCGCCTGGCCGAGCGCGGCTATATCCAGGCAACCGGAGTCGACCTATCGCCGCGATTCGCCGCTGAGGCTGTGGAAAACGTGCGGAGGCGCGTCAGGGCGCCTTCGAAAGTGGAGATCGTCGTCATGGACGGCGCCAAGTTCAGCGATCCGGAGCCATTTGACCTTGCGATGTGCGTCGGCGCGAGCTGGGTGTTCGGGGGGCACCGCGGGGCTCTACGCAGCCTGGCCGCCCGGGTACGGCCCGGCGGGCTGGTGCTTGTTGGCGAGCCATATTGGATCAAATCGCCGGACCCAGGCTATCTTACGGCAGCCGGGGTGAAAGCCGAGGACTTCGGCACAAACGCCGGCAATGTCGAGGCGGGTGTTGACGAGGGCCTTCTGCCCCTCTATTCGGTTTCCAGCAGCCAGGACGATTGGGACCGCTACGAATGGCTCCGTGTGCGGGCAGTCGAGCGATATTGCCATCGTCACCCCGATGATCCGGACGTGGTGGAGATGTTGGCGCGCACCCGGCAAACGCGCGATGCGCACCTGCGGTGGGCCCGCGACACCATTTGCTGGGCCCTGTACCTGTTCCGCAAACCGTAGGGGACGGCGGCGGCGGACCTACTGCGCGACTTCCTCGTGCACCGTGTCCGCCGGGAAGAACAACCCGATCGACTTTTGGAAGAACAACTCGACCGAGCCCGTCGGGCCGTTGCGCTGCTTGGCGATTATCAACTCGACCCTGCCCTCGCCCTGTTCGCGCGACTTCGGGTCTTGGTAGATGAACATCACGACGTCTGCATCCTGCTCAATGGCGCCGGATTCGCGGAGGTCGGAGAGCTGCGGTCGCTCGCCCTCGCGTTGTTCTACCGCGCGCCGCAACTGCGATAGGGCCATTACGGGGACGTTGAGTTCGCGCCCAAGGGCCTTGAGCATACGGGAGATCTCGCTGATCTCCTGTTGCCGGCTGTCGCTGCGGCCGCCGGAATGCATCAGCTGCATGTAGTCCACCACGATCAGCTTGAGGTCGACCTCGGCTTTGATGCGGCGCGCCCGTGTCCGCAATTCCATTACGGAGAGGTTTGGAGTGTCGTCGATGTACACCGGGGCCGAACCGAGCCTCCCGGACGCCTGGGCCAGGCGGGGCCAGTGCTCGCGTGCGAGTTTGCCGGTGCGGAGCATGTTGCCGTCAATCCGCGCCTCGCCTGAAAGCAGGCGTAGGGCGAGCTGCAGCGCTGACTGCTCAAGGCTGAAGTAGAGCACCGGCATGCTGTTGAGGACCGCAGCAGCGCGGACAAAGTTTAGAGCCAGCGTGGTCTTGCCGACGGACGGGCGGGCGGCAAGGATGATCAGGTCGGAGGGCTGGAAACCCGCGGTCATGCTGTTGAGCCTATCGAACCCGGACGGGACGCCCGTCACCCGTTCCTGGCTCGCGTACAGCTTCTCGATGTGCTCAAAAGCCTCGATCATGATTTCTCTGAGCTTAATCCGCGAGGTACCGCGCCGTTTGGTCATCGACGCGATCGAGAAGATGGCCTGTTCGGCGCGATCGAGGATCTCCGCGACGTCCTCGGTCCCGTCGTAGGCTCGGGTCACGACCTCGGTCGCTGCGCTGATCAACTGCCTCAGCACGCTCTTCTCGCGCACGATCCGTGCGTAGTGTTCAACGTTGGCCGCGGTCGGGACGGCATTGGCCAGGGCGGTCAGAAACGTCAACCCGCCCACGCTCTCCAGTTGATTGTTGGACCGGAGGGCCTCACTTACGGTGACCAGGTCGGCTGCCTCGCTGCGGTCGAACAATCCCGCTATCGCGTCGAAAACCCTGCGGTGCGCCTCCCGGTAGAAATCCTCACCGCGCAGCAACTCCATCGCCTTGACGATTGCCTCGCGGTCGATGAGCATCGCGCCGAGCACGGATTGCTCGGCCTCAAGGTTCTGGGGCGGGAGGCGTTCAGTAAGAGTCAAACTCACCGCTCAGAACCCCTCTCGCGGTCGTCACCGGTGCCGGGGCCGGGCTTCGTCGCCGCGACCGCCTCCAATGCCGCCCTACCGCCGACCAGCATGGTGTCCAGCACCTCGCTGATGTCGTTGACGAACAACGCGTCGAGCCCGTCCAGCGCGACAGCATCGAGCTGATTCTCCCGGGGCAGAATGACTTGCTTCATGCCCGCCTGACGGGCGCCGTGGAGCTTCTCAACGATGCCACCGACGGGCTTGACCTTACCCTGAATGGAAACCTCGCCCGTTACAGCGACATCCTGCCGCACGGGCACACCCTTGATCGCGGAAATAATCGCGACGAGAATGGCCGTGCCCGCCGACGGGCCGTCGACTTGCCCGCCGCCGATCAGGTTGACGTGAAGATCGTAGTCCGAAACGTTGGCGCCGGTGATGGCCCGGACGACGGCCGCAGCGTTGAAGACGGAGTCCTTGGCCATGGTGCCTGCGGTTTCATTGAACCGCAGCGAACCCCTGCCCGCCCGGCGCGCCGGGAAGGCGACTGCCTCGATCTCCAGAACCGAGCCCATGTACCCGAGCGCCGCGAGGCCGGCGACGCGGCCAACTTGGGGTTCGGTTTCCGTACGCGTAGGCACGGTCTGGGTGAGCCTGGCGTGCTTGATGACCTCGTGGAGGTCAACGAGGCGCAGCGAAATCGTCTCGCCGGCGGAGGCTCCTCCGAAATCCGCGCGCGCTGCCTGGTAGAGGGTCATGCCGTAGACATCGGCAAGGAGGCCGACTGCCTTGCGGCCCTCGACAGTGTACTGGGCGATCAACTCCTCGAAGCCGTCCTCCAGCGCCACGCCCAGGCGGACCGCGGCGTTGCGGACGATGGTCACGATGTGCGTCGGCGTCAGCGGTTCGAAGAACACCTCGGCCGACCGCGACCGGATGGCGGGGTTGATCTCCGAGGGGTCCCGGGTTGTCGCTCCGATCAGGACGAAGTCCGCGGGGGCGCCTTCCGCGAAGAGCTTGCGGATATACTGCGGTACTCCCTCATCGTCGGGGTCGTAGTAAGACGAGTCAAAGCGCACGCGTTTGTCCTCAAGCACTTTCAGCAGCTTCGCCAGCAACAACGGCTCCAGTTCGCCGATCTCGTCGATGAACAGGATGCCGCCGTGGGCCTCGGTGACCAGCCCCGGCTTGGGCTCGGGAATGCCGCCGTCAGCGAGGTCCCGCCGCGCTCCCTGGTAGATCGGGTCGTGAACCGACCCCAGTAACGGATTCGTGACCTCGCGCGGATCCCACCGCAGAGTCGTGCCGTCGACCTCGATGAACGGGGCGTCGGGCAAGAACGGCGTATACGGGAGGCGCTTGGCCTCCTCCAAAACCAGGCGCGCGGCAGTGGTCTTGCCGGTGCCGGGCGCCCCGTAGAGAATGACATGCTGGGGATACGGCGACGCGACTTTGGCCAGCAGGGAGTTGACGGCCCGCTCCTGCCCGACGATCTCGGTCAGGGTCTTGGGGCGCATGACCTCGTGGGCCGACCGCGAGAGAGTCACCGCGTCAAGTTTCTGCAGTTCCTCAAGCCGCGCCAGCGTCCGGGGATTCTCCGGGCCGGAGTCTTCTTTGACGATCTGCATCTTGATCTCGCGGACATAGTCCTCGTGCCGTTCCTGCATCCGCTCGGCAATCTTGCGTTCGAGCTTCTCCTCCACGGAGCGGCGCGCCAAGAGGTCGGCGATCTCCTCCTCGATGTGGTCGAGGATCTCCGGGACTTCATCGGGCTCGGGAAGCGTGTCGAGAGTCGGGTCCTCATACACAATCCGCTGCAGCGCAAGGACGCGCTCTTCGAGCCGTTTGGAGCGCATACCCTGCATTGCTCCGAGCTTGCCGGCCTTGAGCACAACCTGGTCAGGGCCGTATACGCTGGCGAGCACGCCGAAAAGCGCGCTGACCTGGCGCAGGAGCTGGCCGCGCGGCGACATCCGTTCGGAAAGGCCCTCAGGGACGCCGGCGGGCATGCCGGCGCCTTCGCGTGGACGCCTGTTGCCGCGCCGCGGCTGGGCTGCTGCTTCCTTAGCGCCCTTGCCGCCGCCCTGCCCCGACAATGTGCTGCTCATGCAGGCTCCACCTTGACCTCAACAGCAGTCGAAACCTTCGGGTGCAGCCGCAGCGTGACCCGGTACGACCCGACGGTCTTGATCGTCTCCGGCAACTCCACTTTGCGCTTATCCACGCTGACGCCGGCCACGGCGGCAATGCCGTCCGCTACATCCTGTGCCGTAATCGAGCCGAACAACCTGCCACCGTCGCCGGTCCTGGCGCGGACGGTGATGCTCAGCCCGTCGAGGCGCTCGGCGAGCCCCTGAGCGGTGTCAAAAAGGCGCTCCGTCCGGCTCGTCTGGACTTTCAGCTTCTGTTGCCGCTGCTTGAGGTTGCCGTCGGTCGCCGGCACCGCGAGGCCGCGGGGCAGGAGGTAGTTGCGTGCATAGCCGTCAGCCACATTGACCAGTGACCCCTTGGGGCCGAGGTCGCGGACGTCCTGTTTGAGAATAACGCGCATCGTCGATCCTCCGTTTTGGGATGGGACAAGTCTGGCTACTCTTTCTTGGCCCTGTCTTCAGGTCCTCCACGCTCTGGAGCAGGCACGTTCTGTCGCCGGGCGAAACCCCGCAGGTCCAGCCCCAGATCGGCAAGTCCCGCCCAGAACAATACCGCGAACACGAACGGCGATGTCATCGCCACGATGCCTGTCACTATCAAGAGCAAAGTCCTTAACCCGCCGGCTATCCCGGCCCGCGAAACCACGTGGGCAAAGAGACCGAAGCCCTGCACTCGGAAGCCCATGAACACGATAGTCGCACCCAACTGAAAGATGAGCGCGCCGGCCGTACCTTCCACTACGTACGGAGCGGTCATGTGCAGAACAAAGTAGCCGGCCAATAGCGCCAGGCCCACCAGAGGCCGGAAGTGCCACTGCTCCGCAGGGGGGATCGCCGAGAGCGCCGGCACCGCCAGTCCGATGCGACGTAGCACCGGTTCGCCAACACCGTACCAAACCCAAGCCATCATGAGATATCCCAACGCCCCGAAGATGCCCAGATACAGCCACACGTTGGCCAGCGCGAGCTCGGCGATGGCGGAGTAGTCCGACGCAAGCTGTTCGCCGAACGCGGCGCGTACCGCCTCGATTGCGGCAGCAAATGAAGCTCGCAGAACCGTGACCATTTCGGTTAAGGCCGCAGGGCCGAGGACAAGTACGGCCAGTACCACGCTCATAACCGAAGCGGCAAAACCTGTGGCTCCCGCAAGAAGGACGGTACGGCCTGCCGGCCAACGGTTACGCATTCCCGTGCCGAGCGCAAGCCCGACAGTGCAGTTGGAGAGCACGAACATCGCCGCGAGCGGCCCACTCACCATCAGGGCCAAAACTGACGCGGCGGCGGTCGTCAACACGCTTAGCCTGGCCCCGTAGCGGATGTGGGCCACGGCCAACGGCAGTGGCGCGACAAGCGCCAACAGACTGCCGACGACGGGCACAAAGTACGCCGCCAGGCCCAGGATCAAGGCCAGCGCAGCAAGGAGGGCCCCTGCCGCCAATGGCCGTGTCCCTAGTTGTCTTGGGGACGACATTGCGGTCACCTCACCATCCGCCTGCACCTGCCGCCTGCACCTGCCGCCCGCACCTAGGCCAAAACGCCCGGAGGCCCCACCCTCCGGGCGTGCGTTCTGTGATTACGGGCGAAGCGCGCGCCGCCGCAAATGGGGCGGCATCGGCTTCAGGTCGTTACTCGATCGTATACGGCAAGAGGGCGACCTGCCGCGCGCGCTTTATTGCGACGGTCAGTTGCCTTTGATGACCCGCGCAGTTGCCTGTGATGCGGCGGGGCAGGATCTTGCCCCGGTCGGATAGGAACCTCTTGAGCCGCCCACTGTCCTTGTAGTCAACGTCTTTGATCTTGTCCACACAAAAGCTGCAGACCTTGCGTTTTGGCCTGCGGCGATCACGGCGCATTCTCAAACCTCCGCTTCATCCGAAAGCCGCACTTCGGGCGCGGCTTGGATCAGAATGGGATATCGTCGTCGCTTACGTCGACTTCCTCGCCCATGGACTCCTGGCTCGATGGCTTGCGATCCAGGAACGTGACGCTGTCGGCAACAATCTCGTACACCTTGCGCCTTTGGCCTTCCGGCGTCTCGTAAGACCTTGCCTGAAGCCTGCCCTGGACTGCAACGAGCCTGCCCTTCTGCAGGTGGTTGGCGGCCAGTTCGGCCTGCTTGCGCCAGACCACGATATCGAAGAAGTCGGTCTCGCGCTGCCCCTGAGCATTCTTGAAGGTCCGATCCACGGCCAGTGGAAACTGCGCCACCGGGATGCCGTTGGGCGTGTACCGCAACTCCGGGTCGCGCACCAGCCTGCCGATAAGGACGATCTGGTTAAGCACTTACTTCAACTCCCTAGGACCCAAGCTTGACAACCATGTAGCGCATTACCTCGGGTGCCAGCTTGAGATTGCGTTCAAGCTCCGTTGTTGCCCCTGACTCGGCGTGGAACTTGATGATTGTGTAATACCCCTCGCGGTAGTCCTTGATCTCGTAGGCGAGACGGCGCTTGCCCCACCGATCCACGTTCTCGACGGTGCCGCCGAGCTCGCCGATCAGTGTGAGAAACCGCGTGATCGCTGCTTCGGTGGTCTCCTCGTCAAGATCGGGCCGCAGGATGAAGAGACATTCGTAGGATGCCAATAGAAGTCACCTCCCCCCGGACTGATGGCCCCGTGACCGTGCACGGAGCAGGGATGTGATGAGCCAACGTACCGTCTGAGTATATAACGGCGTTGCCCAAATGGCAAAGGTTGAGCCGGTGTCGTGCTGACGGTGTCGCCGCCTATCCCCGCGAATCAGGCCCTAGACGCTGAACCTGAACTCGGCAAGGTCGCCGTCCCTGACCACGTAATCACGGCCTTCGAGACGCACGGCGCCGGCCTTCTGGGCTTCGTTGCGGTCCGCGTGAGTCCCGTAGACATCCGGGGCGATCACCTCTGCCGCGATGAACCCGCGGGCGAAGTCCGAGTGCACCTTGCCTGCGGCCCTCACCGCATCCGACCCGCGTCGCAGCGTCCACGCTCTGGCCTCGTTCTTGTTGGCGGTGAAGAAGGTCACCAGGTCGAGTGCTCGATAAGCCTCCACGATCAAGTTATATAGCGGCTCCAGACTGACGCCGAATTCCTCGGCCAGCTCCTGCCGGTCGTCGCCTAGTTCCCCGAGGTCCGCAAGGGCCCGTGCGTATATTTCCGCATACCCGTCGCCGTGCGCTGCCGCGTAGGCACGGAGGGCTTCGCGCCAACCGTGCGTCCCGGCATCACCGTCTCCAGCTGCGCCGGGGTCGGGTACGTTGGCGACCAGAACGGCGGGTTTTGCCGTCAGCAGGTTAAGTCCCTGAGCCAGCTCCTCCAACGGAGCCGGCAGGTCTGCGTGGCGCATCTCCACACCCCGGTTGAGCAGGTCGGCGATAGTATCCAGGGCGGCCATCTCGTTCCTGGCGATGGGATCGCCGGTTCGGGCGGGGGTCCGGATCCGCTCGCGCCGTCGTTCCACTGTGGCGAGATCGGCCAGCATAAGCTCCGTGGCGACGATGCCTGCATCGCGGACGGGGTCGATATTCCCCAGGAAATGCGGCGCCAGGGGATTGTCATAGCACCGTACCACATGGAGGATAGCGTCCACTTCGCGGATATGCCCGAGGAACTTGTTGCCGAGGCCCTCGCCGCGGCTTGCCCCCTTAACCAGGCCGGCGATATCCACGATCTCGATAGCTGTCGGGGTCGCGACGGCAGAGCCGGCGAAGCGCCGCACCTGATCCAGCCTCGAATCGGGGACGAGCGTGGTCCCGACGTTACGGTCCACCGTGCAGAAGGGATACCCGGCAACCTGGGCGCCGGCTTGGGTCAGGGCATTAAACAGCGTCGACTTGCCCGCGTTGGGCAAGCCGACAACTCCGCAACTCAACGGCATTGCTCATACCCCCTCAGGCATACCCGGCAGCCGCGGCACACCATCTCCAATCTTCAGGCGCTCTTTCACAGAACGCTCAAAGCGGGGCCTGGGGACCATCACCCTCCGCCCGCAAGTCAGGCACTTGAGCCCGAAATCGATACCGGTGCGCGTTATCTCCCAGTCGGTGCCGCCGCACGGATGGGTCTTGCGGAGCCGGACCACATCACCGATCCGGTATGGAGGATCAACCGGCCTGCCGCTCATTTGAACCGTTCCCAGACAGTCTGGCCGATCTGCCTGAGCCAGGGCACGATCACATAGAAACCGCTCAAGAACAGCGTCCCCAGCCGTGAAGCGTTGACCGCCGCGGCACCTGCCGGTGACCACGTTGCCACAAACGGCATGATGAGGCCGAGGATCAGTGCGACGAACAGACCGCCCTGGGCTGCACCCAGCGCCAGCCCTCCAACGCGGTCGAGCCCGCCGGCGCCAACCGTGTGCACCGCCTCGGACACACCCTTGCCGAACAATGTTATCACCCACCGTGCGATGAACAACAGCCCGACGAAGACCAGGACGTTCAGCAGAAGCATGCCCAGGCTCTGGTGAATGAACCTGTCCAGGGTAACCACCGCTGTCCCCGGCGAATCCGCGATCCACGTTACTACTGCGTCCTTGTACTGCTCTGGCAGCCCGGAGCGCTCAAGCATCGACCATAGCTGCCCCGAACTCAGGTTGCTGACCCCGGTCGATGAGAAGTCGGCGGGCAAGTGGATGTACTTGCCGAGAAAACCGGCCAGGCTGGAGGCCCAGCCGAAGCGGGTTTCGAGGAACGACGCCACCGGCTTCGTCAGGAAGTACGCCGCCACGAGGGAGCCGATCTGCGCAATCAGGCCGGTCAGGGTCAGGACAAACCCGCGGCGAAACCCTGTCATGGTCGTGCCCAGAATGACGACGACGATCACCCAGTCAACCCAGTTCATGGGGCACCTCCGGTCTTCTCACCGCCGTGGAGTCGTTAGTCTTGCTATACCATATACGCCTAACGCCAGCCAGGGCACATTGACGGGGCCTTGCGCGAGCGTCGTGGCTATACCGTGGCCGACCACGGCGACAACGCTCAACGCACCGAAATGCACCCATTCGCTGAAGTAATCCTCGTAATAAACCGTCTGCCTGCGGGGACGGAACGGGCGCTCAAGAAGGTCGGCCAGGATCTTGGTCAACGGGAGCAGGCAAGCCAGCCGCAGCGTCGCGCTGAGGCTGGGCAGCCACCGTTCCATCTGCGCAGCGGCCAGATGAACCAGGGCACCGAGGAATACCATCGCTATGCAAAACAGCACCCGTCTGGACCGCAACGCCGGCCAACTCCTACCACTTTTACGCAGGCCCGTTCTTGCTGTTGCTCTGTGAATCCTGCCTGCGTTAACCGCGCCGATACAACGTGAGAGCCGTCCCGTCGGCGCGGACGAGCCACTTCGCCAGCGGGTCCGCGGCAATCAATTGACTTGGCCGGTCCCAAAGCGCCCGCGCGACCACCTTACCAGTGCTGTCGATTGCCGCGGCGCCTCCCGGAAGGCTGAGAATCGTGGCCTCTGCGGGACTCGGGCGGCTGACCTGCCCCGTACCGGTCAGCCTCCACCGTGCGACGACGTTCCCGCGGTCGTCAAAGCTGATGCCGGTGTCGGGACCCGCCAGGAAGGACCTCCCGTCGGGAAAGACATGCAGGCCGCGCACTGCGTACCCGGGCACTCTCCGGGACCACAGTTCGACACCGTCGTTGCTCACCATCACCAACCGGTCGCGCGTCGCATACAGGATGTGGCTGCCGGTTGCGCTCGAGCCCAACTTGAGAGGGGCTGAACTGCCCGCTCCGACGCCCATGACCCGGGTACCGTTGGCGAAGTATGTCCTGACGAATGGCTCGAGGGGCGGCACATCCTGTTCTACATACTCGGCGCCGCCGAGGCAGATCAACCCGGAGACGCCGGCGACGTCCCAGGCCGTGACTATCCCGTCCGCGAACTCGAGCGTCTCTCCACGTTTGCCCGCGTCAGAGATGACCGCGCAGCCGGCGGGAACCCCATCGCCCGAGGTGTAGATCGCGGCAACACCCTGGGGCAAGGGCAGCAAGGCCGCGCCTCTCCGGTCCAGGCGGCAGTTCCATGCCGCGCCCAACGAAGACTGCGCCAGCGTGCCCTTTGTCAGCGGTCCGAACCCGTGGACCGTGCCGCCGCCCGAGCCCGTCCGCTCAGCCGTCCAGACCGCAAGGTGTCCTGACGGCAAAAACGCCGCGGGACCGACCTCACCGCCGACCGGGCATCGCGTATGCAGGTGGCTCCCGTCGGCGAAGGCGGCGTGCACCACCAGCCCTTGGCCGTCGATGGCGGCTGCCAGGGCTGTACCGTCGGGGAAGACCCGCAGCGCGATGCACCGGCCCGAGTACGGCAACGTCGTGACTTCCTGAAATTGAGCCTCCCCCGCGGCTCCCAGCGGGCTCGCGGCGGGGACCCTGAGCAAAAAGCCCAGGCTGCGCGGGAGCAACAGGACCGCCGCCAAAAGCAGGCAGAGCAGCCCCCCCGCCGCAGCCAGGCGGAGGGGTCGCACGCGGTAGCGGCGCTTGCTCGGGCGCGGCAGATCTGTGGTTTCCACATCCGAGAGGTTTGGCTTAGCTGCTTGCCGTTCCTGCTCCAGAACCGCGGGAGCAGACACGCAGCGCCAGCCAGGCCAACCCGAGGAGGCCCATCGGCGGATACACGAGCTTGACCAAATTGGCGAAACCGGCCAGCGCAGGCACTGCGGCAAGAGCGATCACGGCAGGGGCGCTAAGGCCAGGCCTGCTGGTAGCGCGGCTGACTGCTGTGACGCGTTCGGATATGCTCATGGCCGCCGCGGTGAGGGTTGTGAGGGCTGCGAGCAGGAGGGTAACCGTGTAGACATGCCGGCCCAGCGGCCCGAGGCAGCAAGCAAGCTCGGCCACGGGTATCGCGGCGGACAAGGCGCGCGGTCCTGCGTGACGGCAGGCGGACAGCACCGCGAACGCTAGTCCGCCTAGTGCCGCCCCTCCCGTGAGGCCGCCGAGCGCGGTCCCGGACGGGCTTTCGTAACGGGTGCCTGCAACGAGCACGCCGACGGCCAGGATCAGGTTGTAGGCGCCGTAGAGCGCGCCGCTCGCAATCGCTGCCGCCAAGCCCGTGGGCGGGGAGGAGAGGGCCCGTCCCGCCCGTAAGGCAGCCGCGCCAGCCGGGGCAGGAAGCACCTCTGACAGGAGGGCACCGGCATCCCCGGGCGGGGCGGCGAGCGTGCAGTACGCAATCACCAGGAGGGCCACGACCAGCGGCGGGGTCACAGCGGGGCTTACGCGAAGGAGGGCCCCTGCCCCGCGGCAGGTCAAGGCGCAGCCCGCAGCCGCAACGAAGGCCAGCGCCGCAACCACCGGGATACGGTACTGAGAGCTGACCAGAGCGGCGCCTCCCGCCAGCGTGACGCCCATGGTCAGAAACAGAAATGCCGTAACCAGAGCGTCGATGATCGGGCCCGCTCTGGGCCCCACTGTCGCTGAGAAAACGGTACCGTAGCTGAGCGCGCCTCGGCCGCCGGCCACCCTGGCCACGGCATATCCGCCGACACCCAGCACACCTGCCGCAACCGCGACGGCCAGAGGCGCGTCGTGCCCGAGCGGGTCGAAGAACGTAACGATTTCCCTCCCCGATGCGAAGCCTGCTCCGATCACCGCGCCAACCAGGAGGCTGGCCACCCGAACCGCAGCGAGCCCGGTCGTCGCCCCCAAGCTCCTCCACCCCACCCCGGGAGCCTGGCCTTTGCCTGCGCCTCCGGTGTCTTTGGCTGAGGCTGAATTCCGGCTCCCGTTCTCTGATATGCGCCCATGGTACGGAGCTTGCCGGGCATAGCTGCGCCGCCACGACCATATACTGCGCGTGTGAAGGACCTTTCTTTGCTCCAGCCATTTGAGGTGCGCTACATGCACCACGAACCCACTGCCGCCGCCGGCTTGGCGGCGCCTGCGGGAGATGCTGGACCGCGCGCGGCCCGACCGCGAGGTGGTTGTGGTCTGCATTGGGACCGACCGGTCGACAGGTGACTCCCTGGGACCGCTGACAGGCCTGGAGTTGGTATCCCGGGGGTACCCGCCCGAACTGGTGTTCGGCACGCTAGACGACCCTGTTCACGCAGGAAACCTCCCCGAAACCATCGCCAACCTCAACCGGCGAAAGCCAGGGGCCTTGGTTCTGGCCGTCGATGCCTGTCTCGGCAACCCGGAAAACGTGGGATCGATCAGCCTAAGCGACGGCCCGCTGCGTCCCGGCGCAGGGGTCAACAAGACCCTTCCGCAGGTCGGCGAGCTGGCCTTGACCGGCGTGGTGAACGTCGCTGGGTTCATGGAGTACTTCGTCCTTCAGAACACGCGGTTGTCCCTGGTGCTGCGGATGGCGCGGGTGATCGCGACCGCGATCCTGGATGCGGTAAGACCGGTCCGGCTACCGGTTGCCGTGGCGTTCGGTAAGCAGGGTAACCCAAGCCAAGAGGACGACCCGTCTCAGTCCTGTCCGGGCCTGTGCTCGCGCAAGATCGCCGTGACCGATTCGTCGCTGACCTGAGTGAAGTCCCGGTACGCCTGTCCGACCGCGTAGAACGGCTCGGGCTGGCTCAAGACGATAGCCGTGTCCGCTTCGCGTTCGAGGCGCCGGACAGCGGAAGCCGGCGCCACCGGCACCGCCACCACCACTTGCCTGGGCGAACCCTTGCGAAGCCCCCGCGCGGCCGCGATGAGCGTGTAGCCGGTTGCCACCCCGTCGTCCACCAAGATTGCATCCTTGCCCTCGGCCGATAGCGGCGGCCGGCCCTCCCGGTAACGGGTTGTCCTCCTGCCGATCTCCGCTAGCGCTTCCGCTGCAGCGCGGTCGATGTAGCTCTTCTCGATGCCGTACCACTCGACGGCCTGCCGGTCGAGGAGGACGGTGCCGTCCTCGGCGATCGCGCCGATCGCGACCTCCGGGTTGTCAGGATGAGGCAGCTTGCGGGGAGCCAGAACGTCGAGCGGGCAAGCGAGGGCCACTGCAACTTCGGCTGCCACCTCTACTCCGCCCCTGGCGACACCGAACACCACTGGATCTTTGAGCTTGAGAGAAGCCACGCGCCTGGCAAGCGTCTTGCCGGCCTCGCGCCGTCCCACAAATAGCATGGCAACCTCCGGAACCCAGCCGCTCGCAGCCTTCCCATCAGGCGTCCGTCCGCGGGCCCATCCGCCGCCGCAACCCCATTTGCCGCGGCGACAGGGACCGCTACAGTCAGGGAAGATGGGGAGCAGTTCAAATACTGCGGGAAGACGGCTCAGCGGCTCGCCATCCGCCTGGACCGACAGCCGGTTGGACCCGCTGATCGCGATCTTTCGCGCCCGGCGTTGGGTAACCTTGGGCTGGTTGATGTGCGCACCAGAAAACACCTTAGTCGCGCAGGCGTAGTGTCTCCCCTTTCCCAAGGTTGCCCCTGATGACGACATCCAACCACCCGTCGTTGGGCAGAGCGTCCGGGCACATCATCATCCCGCCGCCGTAAAACCTGCCGTTGCCGACGGCAATCATCAGGCATCTCTCGGTAACCGGCTCATCGCTCGATCTGGTAGGTCAGGTCCTGAGGAGAAAATGCCCACAATTGCGTGAGAACGCCGGCCACGTAGATGGCCGGGCCGGTCATCCAGCGGGTTCTGTGTTTTGTCCAGGCCACCACTTCGGCATCGAAACCGACCCCGCCGACATTGACGTACGGCTTGCCGTTGACGGCACCGACATCGACCCGTCTGACCGCCTGGCCAAGGGCTACATCGAGCGCCCCATCGTGGTCTCTTGGAATGAGGTGGGTGCGCGAGAAGTCGTTGCCGGTGCCGGCCGGGACGACGCCCAGCACTGTATCGCGTGGATGAGCCCCGCCACGGCCTCCTGGATGGTGCCATCGCCGCCGACAATGACGACTCGCCCCGCGCCGGCAGCCACAGCAGCCCGAGCCAGTTCTGTGGCATGGCCTGGTCCTTCGGTGAAGTGGACGGTGAGGTCCTCGAAACGGATTGCTCGACGCGTGGCCTGATGTGCCGCCATGCGCCAAGTGCCCGGGGCCACCTGGCAACCGGGTTGACGAAGACCCATGTCGGGCCGGTGGGGCGGGACCATCGCGATCCCCTCCGGTCTCAGGGCTGCGGTGTGACCTCAGGCCTCTCGACCTTCGCAGGTGTCTTGTCAGGCGAACGCATCTCGCTGGTCCCTTTGAACACGGCGCCTTCACCGATCACAAGAGACCCCACAGCGATGTCGCCGTACACTTTTGCCGACGGCAGCAGTTCTAGTTTGCCGGTGGCTTCGACATTGCCGCTGACCGTGCCGGCGACTGTCACATTGCGGGCCTTGATGTTGGCGGTGATGTTGCCGGCTTCACCGATGGCTACGTCGCCTTTGTGGATTATCTCTCCCTCGACTTTGCCGTCGATGCGGATCAAGCCGTTCGACGTGAGGGTGCCTTTGAATTCGGTTTCCTTGCCGATGATGGTGTCGACCTTGCCGTCAACTACCAGCGGAGGAGCGACTACGGTAGCGTCTTTTCTTGCGGTGAACAAAGCACATGCCTCCTCGGGCGGCGTCCGGTTCGGCGGGCGAAGCCGGACCTAACGCAGGTAGGAAGTCGGGTTAACGTCGGCGCCGCGCAGGTGAACCTCGTAGTGGAGGTGGGGACCCGTGCTCTGGCCTGTGCTGCCGACGTAGGCGATGACCTGCCCCTTCTTGACGCGGTCGCCCACGTCCACAGCCACTTTGGAAACATGGCCGTAAAGGGTGCGGAAGTTGTATCCGTGGTCGAGGATAACCGTGTTGCCGAGGTCAACCTTCCATCCGGTGAAGATGACCCGTGCGTCACCCGTGGCGACGACGGGAGTGCCGACTGGAGCACCGATGTCCACCGCGGGGTGGAATTGCCTGGCACCGCCGAACGGAGACGTCCGGTACCCGTACCGTGAGGTGATAACGCCCTGGGTAGGCCAGATCGACGGACGGGCGGCGTCATAGGCGAGTTTCTCGGCGGCTGCGACCTGCAACTCCTCAAGGCTGGTCAGTCGTTGCTCCATCTCCTGCTGCAGCACCTCCATGGTGCCCGCAAGAGCGCCCACGCCCGTCAGGACGGATGTCTCAACCGTGAGATTATACGCGTCTTGCGTGCCGCCTCCCCCGACCTCGCTCTTGGCGACACTCACCGACCGTGACTCCGCCAGGAGGGCATCAACAGGCGTCTGGCTCGCGGCGACGTCGAGCTTGAGCATGTGCCTGAGCTCGGCATCGAGTTCGGCGAGTTGAGTCAGGCGTGCCTCTAGCTCCGATGCCGACTGGGACAGGGTCTGGAGTTGTTCGTCTTGGACCTGGGTGAGGATGCGGAGGTCACGCAACTCGTGAAGATGGGCCACCATTTGGGCATAGCGCGCGGCAAACACCGTCAGGGACATGAACGTGATGATCAGGGCAATACAGCAGACCTGGACCGTACGGCTGCTTAGCCGCATGGTGCCCATCGGCCGTGCCGAATGGGGTATCAGCAGGACGGTGAACTCTTCCTGACCCCGGCTGGGCATCTGGTACCTCCCCGATGGACTCCGTGCCTGTCCTCTTCTGCGCGTTTCGTAGTTTCGGTCTTGGATGGGCCTTACCCTTCCGGGAAACGACCACGATCGAGAACCGTTCGATGCAGGTATCGGGTCGGCCGGCCTCCCGGTTGACCGCGACTTTCGCAAATCGTATGGTCTAGGTAGTCTAGGTGCGGACGGGCAGTCTAGGGAGGTGGCCAATTGAACCGCGAGGCTCTGCGGGGACTGATGGAAGATGTACGGCGGGGTGCGGTAAGTGTCGACCAGGCGGTCACCCGGCTGCGCAAAATGCCTTTTGAGGATCTTGGGTTTGCCCGCATCGACCACCACCGCGCGGTCCGCCGTGGCCAACCCGAGGTGATCTACTGCCCGGGAAAGAAACCGGACCAAGTCGGTCAAATCGCCGCCCGCCTCCGGATCGTCAACCCGGTGGTCCTTGCGACACGGGCCGATGCCGCTGCGTTTGATGCAATCAAAGCCCTTTGCCCCGATGCTTGCTTTGACGAGGTAAGCCGCCTAGTCACAATCGGCTCTCCTCAGCCCAGCCCCTACCAGGGTAAGGTTGCAGTCGTCGCGGCCGGCACTTCCGATCTGCCCGTGGCTGAAGAGGCAGCCGGTACGGCGCTCACTTTCGGCCACGTAGTCGAGCGCGTCTACGACGTTGGCGTGGCGGGCCTGCACCGCTTGCTGGGCTCGCTGGACCGGATTCTCGCGGCGCAGGTGGTGATCGTCGTCGCCGGCATGGACGGCGCCCTGCCGAGTGTCGTCGGCGGGTTGGTGGCACAGCCGGTGATTGCGGTGCCGACCAGCGTCGGCTACGGAGCCAGTTTCGGGGGAGTCGCGGCTCTGCTGGCGATGCTCAACAGCTGCGCGTCGGGCGTCGCCGTGGTCAACATCGACAACGGATTCGGCGCCGCCCGTGTCGCGGACTCGATCCTTCGCGTAGCTGCAAAAACCGGGGCCGCAACACCGACCGCACCGCGCAACGTCTGAGGCGGCGGCCCAGGAAGGAGTCAATCCACAATGCGTATTGCCTACATCGATCCGTTCGGTGGCGCGAGCGGCGATATGCTCCTCGGAGCGTTGATCGACGCCGGAGCAGACCTTGGGGCGCTCAACGATCTCCTGTCCAAGCTCGGCCTAGGACTTACAGTAGCGGTCTCGCGGGTCCAGCGAAGCGGCATCGCCGCGGCCAAGGCCACAGTGATGGTGGGCGATGCTCCTGCTGATCCGACCGAGCCGCTGACTGGAGGTGGTACAGCCGGCAACGGTCATCAGCATTCGCACCACGATGAGCACCAGCACGAGCACCAGCACGAGCACCAGCACGAGCACAGGGGCCTGCGTGAAATTGTACCAATCATCGCTAACGCTGAACTGCCTGAGGCTGTGAAAGAGGGCGCCATCAGGGTGTTCCGCAGGCTTGCCGTGGCTGAAGCAGCCGTTCACGGCTCCACGCCGGAGGAGGTACATTTCCACGAAGTCGGCGCGGCCGATGCCATCGGCGACATTGTCGGGACGTGTGCCGCCCTGCACCTTCTCGGTGTGGAGAAGCTCCTCTACGGGCAGATCCCGACCGGGGGCGGCACGGTTCGGGCGGCCCACGGTGTCCTTCCGGTCCCCGCGCCGGCGACGCTCCACCTCCTGCGCGGAGCAAGCGTCTATGATCCCGGGGTCCGCCACGAGATGGTCACGCCCACAGGGGCTGCGCTTCTGGTCGGTCTCGGCGGGCAGGTCTCCGGATGGCCGGCGATGGCGGTCGAAAGCATCGGCGTCGGAGCAGGTTCAAGAGATACGGCGCGAGCCAACATCGTCCGGGTCGTGATTGGATCCGCCGGGACCCCGGATGGAGAAGGCCGCACCGGGGGGAAGGCCGAGGCCGGCCCGGTGATCCTCCTTGAGGCCAACCTGGACGACGTGACGGGGCAGGTTGTGGGCGATGCTGTCGATTCGCTGCTCCGGGCCGGAGCCCTAGATGCGTGGTGGTCGCCTTGCGGGATGAAGAAGGGCCGCCCGGGCATATTGTTCTCCTGCCTCTCGAGGCCCGGCGACCTGGGAGCCATTGCGCAGAAGGTCTTCGAATTGCTGCCGACGCTCGGCCTCCGCTATCATGTCGTGGAGCGGTTCACGCTCTCGCGTGAGCACAGGACGGTGCAGACCGGCTTCGGCCCGGTCCGGATCAAGGTTGGGAGCCAGGGCGAACGCGTGTTCGTGGCTACCCCGGAATATGAGGACTGCCGGTCTGCGGCTGAGGCTGTAGGAGTGCCGGTGCGGCGGGTGATGCTGGCTGCCATGCGCGCCGCAGAGATGGAGCCCCCGGCTGAGGCTACGCCTTAACCCCTGGCTCCCGCTGCGCCCCAGACTTCCCAAGGACCCATTTGGGTATTTCCGCCCGGACGGTGTATAGCGGGTTGACCACCTGACAGATCCGCAGGCGCAAGGCGGAACCAGCCAGCATATACGCATCTTCGAAGTCGAGGCCCAGCCTCTCACCCAGCAAACCGATTGCCAGGTGGCAGGCTTCGCGGGAGGCTGCCTCAAGCGTCTCGCCCGCGCAGATCACGGCTAGGATATCTCCCGTGTCGACCCATGGGGTTGTAACGGGGAAGTCGCGCACGACTCTGAGCTGCAAGAGCGCCGTACCAGGCACCTCGATGCCGGTTCCGGAGATTTCGCCGTCCCCCATAGCGGCGTGCATATCACCAGCGGCAAACAGCGCTCCGGTAACAGACACAGGCAGGAACACCGTAGCCCCCTGACGGACTAGGATGCAGTCTAGGTTGCCGCCGTGTCTTCCCGGGGCAACCGTCGGAACGGATCCCTCAGCCGGGGCAACTCCGATGACTCCAAGCATCGGGCGGTAGGGCAGCGTGACAGATCCCAGGTCAATCCCGTCGGGTCCGACCTCAACCACATGGGTCCGTTCCGTGGCGACAGAGGAACCGAGAAATCCCATGCCCGGGCAACTCACCGTCAGCCCCCAAGACGCAGGCGACAGTTCGAGGATGTCCACCGCCAACGTATCACCCGGCTCTGCTCCTTGACGAAGACCGGCCCGGTGGCAGGGTTTGCCTTGCCGGGGTCGATCATGCCCGGGTCACATCGGAATAGCGGATCTGCCCCGAGTAACAGTCGCCTGTGGAAAGAAGCAGCGTCGCACCGTCATCGACCTCAACGGCCGGCCCATTGGCAGCGGAAAACGCATAGATGCACACATCATTCGTCAGGCGGATCACCGTTCTGCCCCTTCCACGTTTCACGTGAAACGCCGCCCGTGCGCAGGACGGCTACACCTCTGAGGTTTCACGTGAAACGACCGTCCTAAATCGCCTCAGGGGCCGCCTCCTGCCCCCTGTATCGCCCAGCAGTATGTCCAACAAACGATCGAGCTCCTCGGAGCTAAAAAACTCAATCACAACCTTACCACCCCTGCCCTTAGGCAACAGTCGCACTTTGGTGCTAAGGGCCTGCCGCAGCCGCCGTTCGACATCCAGCACCTCCGGGTCAACTTGACGCTCCTCGCGTCCGCGTGCCGGCTTGGAGTCGTCCTTCCCGGCGGCGATATCGCGCAGCATGTCCTCGGTCTGCCGCACGTTGAGTCCCCTGACGAGGATGGCTTGAGCAAGGCGTTCCTGCTCCGTCTCGGGCAGGCCAACCAGAGTGCGGGCATGCCCCGCGCTCAGGACACCCTGCGCAAGCAGAGCCTGAACTTCCTCAGATAGGGACAACAGCCGCAGCGCGTTGCTCACCGCCGGCCGGCTAATTCCGATCCGCTGCGCCACTTCCTCCTGGGTCAACCCGACCAGATCAACCATGCTGCGATATGCCTTGGCCTCTTCAATCGGGTTGAGGTCTTCGCGCTGAAGGTTCTCGACGAGCGCAATCTCCAGCGACTGCTGGTCGCTGATGCTGCGGACTATCGCTGGGACCGTCCGGAGGCCCGCGAGTTGCGCCGCCCGCCACCGTCGTTCGCCGGCAACAAGCTCAAATCTGTCCCCGAAGGGTCGTACCAGGATCGGCTGCACGACCCCGTGTTCCTTGATCGAGGCAGCCAATTCCTCAAGCTTGGCCGGGTCGAAGCCGGTGCGGGGCTGGTGCGGATTCGGATAGATTTCGGAAACTGGGACATCGCGAAGCTCGTCGTCACTGCCCACGGTGGCGCCAAGAATCGCCTCAAGCCCCCTGCCCAGTCCTCGCTTCGGCACTGCTGATCACTTCCTTTGCTAGAAGGAGATACGCCTCCGCCCCGCGCGACCGCGGGTCGTAGGCGACAATCGGCTGGCCGTGCGACGGTGCCTCGCTAAGCCGTACATTGCGTGGCACGGTAACGTGATAGACCCGCTCCCTGAAATGCTTCCGGACCTCTTCCAACACCTGTGCCCCGAGGTTGGTCCGCGGGTCGAACATGGTCATCAATATTCCTTCGAGGTGAAGGCCGGGGTTGAGCCGGTCCTTAATGGCCCTGATCGTGTTGAGGAGTTGGGCAAGACCCTCCAGCGAGTAATACTCGCCCTGGATCGGCACCAGGACGGTATCGGCCGCTGCGAGGGCGTTCACCGTAAGCTGGCCCAAGGACGGCGGGCAGTCGATGAGGATGTAGTCGTATTGTTCCCTCACTGGGGCAAGCGCGTCACGCAGGCGGACTTCGCGAGCCAACTCAGATAGAAGCTCTACCTCGGCCGCAGCTAGTCCGATATTCGCCGGCAGGACGAAGAGCCGCTCGACCGCCGTCGGAAGAATCACGTCGCGGGCGTGTCCCTTGCCCATCAGCAGTTGGTATACAGTGCGGTCAAGCCGCTCCTTCTCAATACCAAACCCGACCGACGTGTGGCCCTGCGGGTCCATGTCCACACATAGGACCCGCTTACCCAAAGACGCGAGACATGCGCCCAGGTTGACCGTTGTCGTGGTCTTGCCCACGCCACCCTTCTGGTTTGCGATCGCGATAGCTCTGGCCAACCGGTCACACCCCGCTATTCGCCCGAGCCACCGCGCCTGCGTCCCGCTCCGCCTCTTCGCGGACCCGAGGAGGGGTCACGCCAGCCGGCAGGCAGATGGACCAGGACACGGATCTCAAGGCCTTCATCAAGCTCGGTCTCCTCCAGATCGGCCTGCATACCAGCCTCACGCAGCCGGTCAACAGCCGCTTTGAACGTATTCGATAGTATCCTTGCGTCGCGGAACACACCACGCCAACTCTGGGCGAGACGGCGCTTGATGTGCGCGCCACCGGCGGTTTCCTCGGCAACGAGCCTCTCGACCAGCGCTTCGGTCTGCCTTACGGTAAGCGCCTTGTTCTCGACAGCCGCTATGACTCGCAATTGGTTGGCCTCCTCCTTGAGTGAGAGGAGGGCCCGGGCGTGCCGCTCCGTAAATGCCGGGGACTGGACTCGCTGCCTGACTGCCTCGGGGAGGCGCAGCAGGCGGAGCTTGTTGGCGATCGTCGACTGGCTCTTGCCGAGCCGCCTCGCCAACTCCTCCTGCGTGAGGTGGAACTCGCGGGTCAGCCTCTCGTATGCAGCAGCCTCTTCCATGAAGCTGAGCCCCTCGCGCTGCAGGTTTTCGACCAGCGCCAGAAGACCGCTGTCTTCGTCGGAGGCGGCGACAACCATGGCGGGAATCCTCTCCAGCCCGATCATCTGAGCCGCGCGCAGGCGCCGCTGCCCCGCGACGAGCTCGTACCCCTCCGCAATCTGACGCACAAGGATGGGCTGAAGCACGCCATGCTGGGCGATGGACTCGGCGAGGTCGCGCAACCCCTCGTCATCGACAGTCGCGCGGGGCTGATGAGGGTTGGCCGCGACCGAAGCAACGGCAATCTCCCTGGGCTCAAGCTGGTGATTTGCGCCCGGGGCCGCATCTGTCTCGTCCGGCTCATCCGCCATCAAGCCGCGATCCTCACTGCGCCTTGTCAGGGCCTTCTGCAGCCGGGCACGCCAGTTGAGGCTCAAACGACACCCCTCCCCCCGCCTTGTTTCTGCTACGCGGGGGAACCATCCTTCACCGCCGGGAAGCCCGGCAAGGGTTTGCGGCCGGGGGTGCCGGCGCGTCTGGGGTATCTAGCTGGGGTCTTGCCTACCTTTCGAAACCGTCCGACAAACCGCCGGCCCTGGTCCCAGGGAAGATCGTAGGCAATCAGCGCCTCCAACGTCCCACCAAGCTTCCCGCCATGGCGGGCCCTGCCGCAATGCCCTTTCGGAATCAGTGCCCGCCGCGAGCCTTTCGAGCGCCGCACCGTCCCCTGGACCCAACTGGGCCAGGTAGACGCCACCCGGGCGCACGAGCGGGAGGACGTACTCACACGAAACCGCCAGCTTAGCCGCCGCACGCGCCAGGCCGACGTCAAACCGCTCGCGTCCTGGCGCGTCCAGCTGGCCATAGTCCTCGGCACGCACGTGGACGACGTCGGCCGTGACCCCGAGCTCGCCGGCGGCCAGCCGCAGAAACTCCGCCTTCTTGGCGCTGGCCTCAAGCAGGGTGAACCTGATTCCTTCCCGGCATACCGCGAGCACCAGCCCCGGGAATCCCGCCCCGGAGCCTACGTCAACAGCCTCCTTCACGGCGTCCCAGTCCGGAGACAGGCTCCTAGGAGCTTGAACGAATCGAGAAAGTGCTTGCCCACCATGCCTGCCGGATCAACGACGCGCGTAAGCCCCGCCCGGCTATTGTGGTCCAGCACCAGTGAGGCAAGCGCGACGAGCTTTTCCCGGTATTGAAGCATGTCCGGGATACCGAACACCTGTGCGCCCTCGGCGAGCCTCTCCTCGAACGTCGCAGCGAAATCCGCTCTCATCAGGCATCTCTCCCCGGACCGGCCTTCTGCCGTGCCCCATACCGGTGCAAGTACGCCTCGATGACCGCCAGGTCCGCAGGGCTCACGCCCTCGACCCGGGCGGCCTGGCCAAGCGTGAGCGGTCGGACCTCCTTCAGACGGGATCGTGCGACCGCAGATAGCCCGGCCATAGCCAGGTAGTCAATAGACGCTGGCAGAGGCGTGCCCGCGAGCCTGCGGTGCTTCGCGATCTGCCGCTCCTGCTGGCGGATATACCCCCCGTACTTGGCCTCGGCGCCGACCTCGTGCTGGTCGTCGAAGGTGAGGGTGGGCAACTCCGGGATGATCTCCTGCAGCAACTGGTATGAGACCTCGGGGCGCCTGAGCAGGCTGTATGCCTTGCTGGACGACCGCAGTTCGCTTGCGCCCGCCGACCGCAGCTTTGCGTTGACCCCTTCGGTGGCCCTGACGGTGGCTTCTTTGAGCACCTTGCGGACGGAGGCAATCCGCAGCCTGCGCTCCGCGACATGGCGCTCACATTCGGCCGGGACCAGACCCAGACGACAGGCCCAGGCAGTCAGGCGAAGATCCGCGTTGGTGTGCCTCAAGTGCAGGCGATGTTCCGCCCGGGCGGTCATGACCCGGTATGGCTCGGTCACGTCCTTCGTCGTGAGATCGTCGGCGAGGACTCCGATGTAAGACTCCGCCCTGGGCCACACGGCCGGCTCCTTCCCTGCGGCACGGCGGGCGGCGTTTGTTCCGGCGACAAGTCCGAGCGCCGCCGCCTCCTCGTATCCTGAGGTGCCACAGACCTGGCCGGCGAAGAACAGTCCCTGCTCTCGCTTGGTTTCAAGGGTGGGAAAGAGCTGCCCGGGCTTGATGAAGTCGTACTCGATAGCGTAGCCGGGCGTTGTTATGTCTACTCGCTCCAGCCCCGGCATCGTCCGCAGCATGGCCAATTGGACGTCCGCAGGGAGGCTCGTCGACATCCCCAGTACGTACAGATCTCTGCCGCCCTGCCGCTCCAGCTCGAGGTATACGGGATGGCGCGGCCGGTCTCTGAAGCGCATCACCTTGTCCTCGATGGACGGGCAGTGCCGGGGCCCACGCCCCGTGATCTCGCCACAGAATAGCGGCGACCGGTGAAGATTGGCCATGACTATGGCGTGGGTCGCCTCGGTGGTATGGGTTTGCCAACAGGCGTCGCCGGCAACTTGGCCTTCGCCTACAGCACCTCGAGGAGCGGTGAAATGGCTAAACCCTAGCCTAACCGCAAGCCCGGGTTCGGGGCGCAGCGCGGCAAAGTCGACAGAACACCGGTCCACCCGCGGCGAGGTCCCCGTCTTGAACCTGCCGGTCGCCAGGCCCAGGTCACTGAGTGCGGCGGAAAGCCCCCGTGAGGACGGCTCTTCGCCAGGGCCCCCTTCTCGCCACTGCTCGCCGACGACGGTAGCCGCTTCCATGTACACGCCCGTGGCGACAACCACAGCGCGCCCGGACAGTGACTCACCTGTATCCAGCTCGACTGCATAGCCGCCTCCGGCCTCGCCCGCCAACCGGACGACTTGACCGTACCTGATCGCAAGACCGTCCTGCGCCTCCAGCCGCCTACGGACAGCGGCCGCGTAGACGGCCTTGTCAGTGATGGCGCGCAGGGCTTGGACCGCGGGCCCCTTGCTGGTGTTGAGCAGGCGGATCTGGACTGCGGCCGCGTCGGCGGCCGCCCCGATCGCCCCGCCCATGGCATCCACCTCGCGGACGAGATGGCCCTTGCCGGGCCCGCCGATGGCTGGGTTACAGGGCATGGAGGCGATGTTCGCCGGAGACATAGTTACGAGGATGACAGTCGCGCCAATTCGTGCCGCGGCCAGCGCTGCCTCGGACCCCGCGTGCCCCCCACCGATTACGATGACGTCGGCTAAATCCGCCGTCCCGGCTGGCCTCACGCCCCCGCCGGCTGTCGCCGGTGTGCCGCTTACTTGCCCACGCAAAATCGGGCGAACACCTCCTGGACGACGTCTTCGCGAACGTCGGCGAGCTCTCTCCCGCGAGCAGCCGCCAGAGCCGCCGTTGCGGCATAGACCTCAACGAGCATGACGTCGGGAGGGACTCCCTTGGTGAAAGCCCGGATCGCTCCGTCCACATGCCGCAGGGCCTCGCCGACCTCGCGCTCCTGCCGCGCCGTGGTCAACAGCACGGCGTCACGGCGCGGCCCGCTCCCCCCGGTAAGCGTGCCAACGATGGCAGAGCGCAGATCATCAATGCCTTGACCTGTGGTCGCAGAGGTGTACATAACCTTGGCCGCTCCGGCGATGATGCCCGTCGTCTGCCTGGCCGCACCAGCCACCCCTTCGCTGCCGGGTCCTTGACCGGCGGCGGCGGGCGCGAGTGCACAGGAATGAAGTGAGCCAGGCCGCGCGAGGTCGATCTTGTTGGCCACCATGATGGCCGGCTGCGCACCGCCGGGTGCAGGGCCCCCGGGCTGCAGACCGGCCGTGACGTCCCATACCCAAAGCACAAGGTCTGTATCGGCCAGTGCCTGGTGGGCGAGGCGGACGCCTGCGGTTTCAACCGGATCGCCGCTCTCCCGGAGCCCCGCCGTGTCCCGGAGGGTCACGGGTATGCCCTGCCAATCGGCCCGCGCCTCAACGACGTCACGGGTCGTCCCGGGCGTCTCTGCGACGATCGCCCGGTCGTGGCCGAGCAGGGCGTTGAACAGCGAGGACTTGCCCACGTTGGGGGGTCCCGTGATCGTGACTACGGCCCCGTCGAGGAACATTCTGCCGGCAACCGCGCTGCGGACAAGGCCTTCGAGCCCGGTCCTCGCTGCGGCCAGGGTAGCCTCGACGTAATGCGGCGGCGGCGGCGGAACCTCATCGTCCGGGAAGTCGATGCCGGCTTCGAACGTTGCTGCGAGTTCGACCAGCCGCGCCGACACGGCGCTCAGGGCACGGCCGAGAGCGCCTTGGGCCTGGGCTGCGGCAAGCTTTGCCCCGGCTTCGGTTTCCGCGGCGACGAGGCCCATCACCGCTTCGGCCTGGGTCAGGTCGATGCGCCCGTTGCGGAAGGCACGCAATGTGAACTCGCCGGGCCCGGCGGCCCGCGCTCCCTGGTCAAGGCAGAGCCTCAGCACAATCGCGAGCACTCGGGGGCTTCCGTGGCACTGGAACTCCACGACATCCTCACCGGTGTAGCTCCCCGGCGCAGGCATCTGAAGGAGAACTATGTCATCTACTGCCCGGCCGTCGGCGGGGTCGAGGATCAGCCCGTGGCGTATGCCTCGCTTGGGGCGTCCGCCCGCTGTTCGTCGGCACACCCGGGCGCACGGTGTCTGGGGTGCGCTATCGCAGGACCTTCCCGCAACCGCGCGCGCGGGCTGGAACAGGCGGGCGGCGATGGTAAAGGCGAGCGGCCCGCTGAGGCGGACGATACCGATCCCGCCCCTGCCCGGCGGGGTCGCCAGGGCCGCTATCGTTTGCGCCAGGCCATTGCGACCGGCCACCGTCCCGCCCCCTTCTCGATGGTAAAGGCCCAGGATCCACCTGGGCCTAGTGTCAACTATCCCGCCGGGGCCATTCGCCCTACGGAGCTTCCTTGCCGCCCTTGCGTTCGATGATCACGCGGCGATCCGGGTCGCGGCCCTCGCTCCGCGTCACAAATTCCTTGGAGCCCTGAATGGCTAAGTGGACAAGCCGCCGCTCGCTCGCCGGCATCGGCTCAAGCGCGACGCCGCGCCCGGTCCGCCGTACGGTCTCGGCCGCGCGCAAGGCCATGCGGGTGATGATTTCCGCCCTCCGTTGCCGGTACCCGCCGATATCAAGCATCACCTGGCGCACACCCCCGGGCGGCCGGCAGCAGGCCACATTGAGCAGACTTTGCAGGGCGTCGAGCGTCCGGCCGTGCCGACCGATCAGGACGCCGAGGTCTTCTCCCTCGACGCTTACGGCGGCTATCCCTGTCTCCTCATTCCAGTCAACGCTGACCGTGGTGTGAAAGGAGCCCGCGGCAAGGATCTCCTCCAGGGTGAGGCGGACGATGTCGGCCGGCGAAAGGTTGGGCGTGAGCCTGACGACGGCTTCGCGCGCGCCGAGGCCGAGGAAGCCCTTCGTGCCGGGATCGACGACCTCCACATCCACCTGCTCTCGAGCGAGGCCCAGCTGCGAAAGCCCGTTGTCAACAGCCTCGCCCGCCGTTCTCGCACGGACTTCGAGACTGCGCCGGGTCATCTGTTGTCGACCGCCTGCTCCTTGGGTCGTGGGCGGATGATCAGGTACCGCTCGGCCACGCTGAATGCGCTTGACGCGACCCAGTAGAGGGTGAATGCCGCAGGCATTTTGAACCCGAACGCCAGGACGAGCACGGGGAAGAAGTAGGTCATCGTCTGCATCGACGAATCAGTGGTCGGCGTCGTCAGCTTGCTCTGGATGTACGTCCCGACCGCGGCCAAGACCGGCAGGATGTAGTACGGATCGGCCTGTCCGAGGTGCGGCACCCAGAGCCACGCCGGATCGCCGGCAAACTCGTAACTGCGAAGAGCGCCGATAAAACCAAAGATCACCGGCAACTGGATCAGCATCGTAAGGCAGCCGGCGAACGGGTTGACTCCATGCTTTTTCCACAGCTCCATCGTTGCCCGGTTGAGCTGGTCGGGGTCCTTCTTGTATTTCTTCTGGAGCTCTTTGACCTCGGGCTGAATCTCCTGCATCTTGAAGTTGGCGCGCATGCCTTTTGCCGTCAGCGGGAACAGCACGACGCGCAGCATGAGGGTCATCAGGATGATCGCCAGGCCGTAATTGCCGGTCATGGAGAATAGCCAAGCTAGGAGCTGCCGCATCAGATCGCTAAACCACGAGAACAAGCTAACTGCCCCTTCCTTGCCGACGGCCGCGGTAACGCACCGCGGTTTCTACGGCACTGGGTCATATCCGCCGGGACTGAGAGGATGACAACGGAATATGCGCCGCAACGCCAGGATTCCTCCACGTGCCAGTCCATAGCGGTCAATTGCCTGCCATGCGTACTCCGAACAGGTGGGAAGGAAGCGGCAGCGGCGCCCAATGTACGGACTCACCGCGGCCTGGTAAAGCCTTATGATCGCCTTGGCCGCACCCGCTGCGGTCACTTCGCCGCACCTTCTCCATATGCCTTGACTCTGCCCAGTAATTCGCGCAGGGCAGCGGCGCAGTCCCAAAATCCCTTGCCCCGGGCCCCCACCCGCGGGATCAGCACCATATCGGTGCCACCCCGCAGTTGACCTGCCTCCAATCGGTAGGCTTCCCAGAACAATCTACGCACGCGGTTTCTCGCAACCGCAGTGCCGAACCTGCGCGGGACGCTGATGCCGAACCGGTCCTGAAAACTGTCCCCCGGGCGGTGCAATACATATAGGACGGCCAGGCTGTTGGCAACCGACCGTCCGCTCTTGAGGACCTCCCTGTACTGATCATTGGACCTCAGTCTCGCGTTTTGCCCCTGCATAGAAAAAACGGCCCGGGGCCGAGAGCCCGGCCCTAGACCGTAATCCGCCTACGCCTTTTATCCCTGCGGCGCTTGATCACCAGGCGTCCGCCGCGGGTGTGCATCCGATGCAAGAACCCATGCACGCGCTTACGTCGCCGCGCTTTTGGCTGGTACGTACGTTTCACAAGATCCACCCCTAGTCAAATGCGCCGCGGGCGCGCCGCCCGCGGACCAACGGCATTATATCTTGGCCAAAATTGGGCTGTCAAGGAAACAGAAAGCCAGTGCGAGAGCCTGTTTTACACTGTCATTACCCTGTGCCCGGCGCCGTGCCGCGACAGGGGTTGTCCACAATGTTCGGTTGTCCACACCCTACCCCTTTGCTATAGTGGTTCTTGCCTCTCAACGCCGAGCCGAGGGGTCAGCCGGTGATTACTGCTGGCAAGCATTGGCAATCACGCATTGGGGATAAGCTGTGCATAACTTGCCCACGACGGGGCGCCCCATTTGCCCTTAACCTTTGCGCCCAGGTAGCCTCAATCACCGCGCCGTTGGACCTGGCAGCACACGACACCACGCTGTGCCTCGCCAAGAGAGCAAAACGCCAGCTAGCGAGCGTCGTTTGGACAAGCCCAGCCGAGGGATGATCCTGCGGGGGACTTCGTTTCGTTTCGCGGCCTGGCCAGATATCGCCGGCTTGAGCCATAGCAGGGACGCACGTGTCGGATTGCGCCTGTGGACAGCCTGTGGATAACTTGTACGGGGAGGCACGGCCGCCTGATGAGCGCTACAAACCTCGGGGATATCTGGGACGCGACTTTGGAGCGGATCGCCGCAGAGAGTCCATCCCCGAGCATCGACGGTTGGCTTCGCACGGTCAAACCCCTTGCCCTCTACGACGATCGCGTCGTGCTGGCATGCCCCAACGATTTTGCCCGCCAGTGGCTCGAACAGCGCTGTGAGCAATCGGTGCGGCGTGCTCTGTCCGGAGTCGTCGAGCGGCAGATGGCGATCAGCTTCGTAACCAACCCCGCCTCGGCCGCCGATGATGAAGAACCCGTCGACATTATCGAGGACTTGGACCTTGCGTCGTTGACCAGGCCCAAAGGCCGCGCAGGGCAGTCCAACGGCACAGTGGCAGCGTCCGCGCCCTGGCGGACCCTAAGCAGTAGATACACATTCGAGTCGTTTGTCGTGGGCAGCGGCAACCGCTTCGCCCACGCGGCGGCCAAGGCAGTCGCCGAATCGCCGGCCAAGGTCTATAACCCTCTGTTCATCTACGGAGGCGTCGGGCTTGGCAAGACCCACCTGCTGCAAGCCATCGCCCATCACGTTATCGACCGCAACCAGCGTGCAAGGGTGGCATATGTCTCTTCCGAAGCCTTCACCAACGAGCTGATCGACGCGATCCGCTTTGGTACGACTGGGGCCTTCCGCTCGCGCTACCGCAACGCGGACCTGCTCCTGGTTGACGATGTGCAGTTCCTCGCCGGCAAGGAAGCGACCCAGGAGGAGTTTTTCCACACGTTCAACGCCCTGCACGAAGCGAATCGCCAGATCGTCCTCACGTCCGACCGGCCGCCCAGGGATATCCCGACGCTCGAGGAGCGGCTTCGCTCTCGCTTTGAGTGGGGGCTGATCGCCGACATCCAGCCGCCCGACTTCGAAACCCGGGTCGCAATTTTGCGGAAAAAGGCCCGGAACGAAGGTCTCGAGGTGGAAGCGGACGTCATCGAACTCATCGCGAGCAAATTCGACTCCAACATCCGCGAACTCGAAGGAGCCCTAGTCCGTGTCGCAGCGTTGTCCTCCCTGTCGGGCACCGGCCTCAATGTCGAGGTGGCGTCGCGGGCGCTCCGCGACATCATCCCCACCTCCCGCCCCAAACCGACGACGATCGAGGTCATTATCCGTACAGTGGCGGAGTATTACCGCCTGTCGCCCGACGAACTGCTTTCGCGCGGCCGCTCCAAGGCCGTGGCGTTTCCGCGCCAAATCGCGATGTATTTGGCTCGCGAGTTAACCGACGCTTCGCTGCCCAAGATCGGCGAGGCCTTCGGCGGCCGCGACCACACGACGGTGCTGCACGCGTACGAAAAAGTCAAGAACCAGACCGAGAGCGACGCTTCATTTTACGGTTTAATGCGCGAACTGGAGGAGAAAGTCAGGTCTCGTTAGCCCCGCCGGGTTATCCCCAAGAGGAGGACCGCTGCTGTGCATGGCTTGTTGAAAAAGTCTCTAGATGTCCACAGAAACCAGCCCGGCGGACTCCCCGCCCGGGCGGAGGCTGTGGTCAACTTCCGCCTCCTCCACAGAATGCCCAGAGTGTCGAATCGTGTCTAGTTGCGTCTAAGCCCTGTTATCCACAAATCCACAGCGCCTACTGCAACTACTGGAGGATATATAAATGGACTTTCTAGAAATAAGCACCACCCCAAACCGACACGCCAAGGAGGAGCGCCGATGAAGTTCCAAGCTGCTCATGCCGATCTGGCACAGACCATCCAGACCGTCCAGCGGGCCGTTGCCACCCGGACAACCCTTCCCGTCCTATCGGGTATCTTGACTTCCGCCGCGGACGACAAGGTAACGATGGTGGCGACAGATCACGAGATCAGCATCCGCTGCTCGGCGCCGGCCAACGTGCAGGATGAGGGATCTCTCGTCCTTCCGGCTCGTTACCTCGGCGACATTCTTCGCAAGATCCCGTACGGGGACATAGCCTGCGAGGTGGACGACTCGTCGGTCCGCGCCCTGTTGACCTGGCAACGTTCACAGTTTGTGATCCACGGATTTGCCGCTCGGGAGTTTCCGCAGCTCCCCCCCGTTGACGGGGCGAAGACGTTCTCTATCTCGCAGCAGGCCCTCCGCGACCTGATCCGCCGAACCAACTTCGCGGTTTCAAGGGAGGATATCCGCCCGGTGCTCACGGGCGCGCTACTTGAGATGTCGGCCGAGCAGGCCGCGGTGTTCGCGACTGACGGCTACCGGATCGCATACGCTCATGTAGCGGGGGATTTCGGGTCGGCCGGTGACCTCTCCGTGATCCTGCCCGGGCGCGCGCTCTCGGAACTCCAGCGGCTCCTGCAGGATTCAGAGGACCCGGTCGAGGTAGCGGTTGGAGCCAACCAGGTGCGGCTGGCCTTTTCCGGTATCGAGTTCACGACACGGGTGATCGACGGGACGTTCCCCAATTGCCGCGCTGTTGTGCCCCGTGAGTACAGGGCAACATTAACCACGGAGACAGAGGAATTTCTCAATGCCTGCGACCGCGCCAGCCTGATTGCGCGGGAAGGTGCGCAGATGGTGCGGCTGAAGCTCGAGGAAGGCAGGGTCAGGATCAATTCGCAGACGCCTGAGGTCGGCAGCGTTCAGGAGGAAGTGATCGCCGAAACGACGGGCGAGACCCTGGACATCGCTTTCTCGGCGCGCTACCTTATCGAAGCCCTGCGGACCGTGGATTCGGAGCGGTTCACGTTAGAGATATCCGGCCCTGCGAGCCCTGCACGGCTGCGGCCGGTGGGTAATGACGACGCGTATCACATCATCCTGCCGATCCGCCTCGACTGAGGAGGCTTGCTGCCTGGGCAGCCGAGCACGCACCGCGGATTTGAACCAAACAGGGCCCGAGGTGATCCTCGGGCCTTGAGAATCCATCGCCTTGCCGCCACCGACTTTCGCAACTACCCGGAGTTGGACCTCGGTCCCGCACCCGGAGCCAACCTCCTATTGGGACCAAACGGCGCGGGCAAGACGAACATCGTTGAGGCCGTGCACCTGGTGTTGACCGGATTCTCGCATCGCGCCGGCCGTGACGCAGAGATGGTTGCTCACGGCAGGCAGGCCTTCTCGGTGCGGGCCCGCGTCGAACGAGACTCGCTGCCGGGCGATTTAGTTTCGTACCAGGTCACGTTCGCCGCCAGGCGCAAGACCGTCAGGCGGGGCGACCTTTCTCTCACCGGCAAGGCGCGGACTGCTGCCATGGGGGCTGCGGTGGTCTTCTCTCCGGACGACCTCAGCCTCGTCAAAGGCTCGCCCGGTTTGCGCCGGGGTTTATCGACGGCGTCGCAACCAAGGCTGCCCCGGCGTTCCGCACCGTGCGCCGGCGCTATGAGGAGGCGCTCGCCCATCGAAACCGGCTCCTCAGCACGGCCGCCGCCGGGCCGCCCGACGAGCGGCTCATCGCGCCGTTTACCGAGCAGCTGGTTGACCACGGCGCAGCGATTCTCGACTACCGGCTGCGCTGCCTTGAACGGCTTATGCCACTCGCCACGGACGCCTATGCCAGGCTTGCCGGCGGCGGGGAAGAACTCACGGCCCGCTATCTTCTCGGCGAGGGCGCATCCGAACAGGGCTGTCTCGGCCCAGCCAGCCAGGCTGCGGGAGAAGGGCCCGGCGCGCGCGAGGCCTATGCGGCCCTACTCAAGCCGCTTTTCGCAACGCCGTGGCCGAGGAGCGCTCCCGGCGCGTTACACTGGTCGGGCCACACCGCGACGACCTGGTGATCGCGGTGAGCGGCCAGCCGGCGAGAACGTTCGCAAGCCAGGGCCAGCAACGAAGCGTTGCGTTGGCGTTACGGCTGGCCGAGGCGGCGTTTCTCCAGGCCGTGCTCGGTGAGAAACCGGTGCTCTTGCTTGACGATGTCTTCTCCGAATTGGACCAGCGACGGCGGGACGCGTTACTGGATATCCTTCGCCCGGCCGAATCGGGCTACCAGACTTTTGTTACAGCCACCGACATGGCGGGAGTGCCGCACCGCGGCCTGGGGGCTGTGGCTGAGTTCGCGGTCGCAGCGGGGCGGGTGACGCGCCGTGCGTAGCGGTAGCGAACAAGCTCGAGGCCGTCCTCCGCATGCTCACCCAGGCGCTCGACCTCGACAGGGATTGAAGGCTCAGCGGGCCGCCGAGGTATTCCCGGCTGTGGTCGGCGAGCAAATCAGCGCACATGCTTGGGCGGAGGGGGTGCGGGGCGACACCCTTCTCGTCGTGACCGACAGCCCGGTGTGGTCACACCAGTTGCAGATGCTCGAGCCCGAACTCGTCGGTAAGCTGAGAGAAGCCCTCGGCGGGGACTGCCCCCGTCAAGCGGCTTCGATTCCGGTCCGGGTCCAGGCGCCGCGCGTGGGATCCGGAGCTCCGGGGACCGGGGGCGGAGAAAGGGTTTCACCTACGGCGGCGCGCCGCCGTATCTCACGTGCACAGTGGGCGGAAATCCGCTCAGTAGCGGGCCAGGCCCGCGACGGGGAGCTCGCCCGGGCGCTGAGCCGCGCACTGCGCGCCCAGATCGGCCCTTGCGGGGATATGTGCGGCGAGGCCCTTGCGAGCGGCGACGCACCGCCGGGAACAAGCAGCCTGACGACCCCGAAGCCTCCCGGGAGGCCCACGTTGAGGCACCTTCCCTGCGCATGCTATAATTGCCACAGATACTGCCGGCCCTGCTCCCGGTATGATACGGGTGGCGGGCCGGCTTAAAGTGAGAGGCCAAGTGAGCGATTCTATCGAATCTCCCGAATCCCGCAAAGTAACGGCAAAGTATGACGCCAGCCAGATTCAGGTGCTTGAGGGCCTGGAGGCGGTTCGGCGTCGCCCCGGCATGTATATCGGCTCGACCACGGTCGCGCCGCGGCTCCACCAGATTTCTGGGAGGTCGTCGACAACAGCGTCGACGAGGCCCTCGCCGGGTACTGCAACGCGATCGAGGTCACGCTTCACACCGACGGGTCGGCGACCGTCAAGGACAACGGCCGCGGCATCCCTGTCGACATTCACCCCAAGCAGCACCGACCGGCGCTTGAGGTCGTCATGCACAGTGCTCCACGCCGGAGGCAAGTTCGGCGGCCAGGGGTACAAAGTCAGCGGCGGACTCCACGGCGTAGGGGTCACGGTGACCAACGCGCTGTCGTCGTACTGTGAGGTCGAGGTCCACGTCAACGGTGGCGTCTATCGCCAGCGTTACGAACGCGGCCGGCCGGCCACTGATGTGGTGCGCATGGGCGACGCTACGGACACTGGCACCCGGACGACGTTCCTTCCCGATCCGGAGGTGTTTCCGGAGGCGGCCTTTGACTACCAGACGATCCTCCAGCGCTTGCGGGAGCTGGCTTTCCTTAACCGCAGCCTGCAGATAACGCTGCTCGACGAGCGGACGGCGGACACCGTCGTGCTCAAGTACGACGGCGGGATCGTGTCTTTCGTCAAGCACCTCAACCGCGGCAAAGAGCCTGTATTCGAGGAGCCGATCTACATCGCCGACATGCGCGATGACGTCGACGTTGAGGTCGCCCTCCAGTACAACACCGGCTACCTTGAGAGCATCTTCTCGTTCGCCAATACCATCAACACGCATGAAGGCGGAGCGCACGAGGCCGGTTTCAAGGTCGCGGTCACCCGCGTCGTCAACGACTATGCCCGCCGCAGCAATTTGATCAAGGAAACCGACCCCAATCTCTCCGGTGAGGACGTCCGCGAGGGTATCGTCGCCATCATCAACGTCAAGCTGCGCGAGCCTCAGTTCGAGGGACAGACCAAGACCAAGCTCGGTAACACCGAGGTCGCCGGCATCGTCAATTCGATCGTCGGCGACGGCCTCGCAACCTATCTCGAGGAAACCCCCGCCATCGCGCGGCTCATCGTCGACAAGGCGGTCACGGCCTCCCGGGCGCGCGAGGCGGCTCGCAAAGCCCGCGAACTGACGCGCCGCAAGTCGGCTCTGGAGATAACCGCGCTTCCGGGTAAGCTCACGGACTGCACCGTGCGGGATCCCTCGCGGGCCGAGCTGTACCTGGTCGAGGGCGACTCGGCCGGCGGCAATGCCAAACAGGGACGAGACCACCATTTCCAGGCGATCCTGCCGCTCCGGGGCAAGATCCTCAACGTTGAGCGGGCGAGGCTGGACCGCATGCTCAGCAATGATGCTATCCGGACGATCATCACCGCGCTCGGCGCCGGTATTGAGGACGATTTTGACATCGCGCGCGTCCGGTACCACCGGGTGATCATCATGTGCGACGCCGACGTTGACGGGGCGCACATCCGTACGCTCTTGCTGACCTTCTTTTACCGCTATATGCGGCCGCTCGTTGACCGCGGGTACCTCTATATCGCGCAGCCGCCCCTTTACCTGGTCAAAAAGGGCAAGACGTCGCGCTACCTGGGCAACGATGCGGAGCTCGAGAAGTACCTTACGGAAAACGGCCGGGACGGTGTGGTCGTGCAGAGGTTCAAGGGGCTTGGCGAGATGAATGCCGACGAACTCTGGGAGACGACGATGAATCCCGAGACGCGCACGCTGATGCAGGTCACCGTCGAGGATGTCATTTACGCGGACGAGATCTTCAGCGTCCTCATGGGCGATGCGGTCGAGCCGCGCCGGGAGTTCATAACGCTGCACGCCAAGGAAGTACGCAACCTTGACACGGTTGGCTAGAGCGGATGGTGCCTGGATAATTGGCTGAAGACAATCGCCCCGTTGTGGGCAACGACATGGATACCGAAGGGCTGGAGGACGTAGCCCCGGCCGGTGAGCCCGTGGAGGCCCCCGGCGGCGGCGGACCGGACGGTCCCGGCGCGGATATCGGCAACGTCGTCCCGGTCAAGATCGTTCAGGAGCTTGAGCGCTCCTATATCGACTACGCGATGAGCACCATCGTCAGCCGGGCCCTGCCCGACGTCCGCGATGGCCTCAAGCCGATCCACCGCCGCATTCTCTACGCGATGCGTGAGGCGGGCAACACCCCCGACCGCGCCTACCGCAAGAGCGCGTCCTCGGTCGGCGACGTCATGGGCAAGTATCACCCGCACAGCGACGCTGCCATATACGACGCACTGATCCGGATGGCGCAGGAGTTCTCCCTGCGCCATCCGCTGGTGGACGGGCATGGCAACCTGGGTTCGATCGACGGCGATCCGCCTGCTGCATCGCGGTACACCGAGGCGCGGCTCGCCCCGCTCGCGATGGAAATGCTGCGCGACATCGACAAGGACACCGTCGATTTCGTCCCCAACTACGACGAGACCCGCAAGGAACCGGTGGTGCTGCCGAGCAGGTTTCCAAACCTTTTGGTCAACGGCTCGTCGGGCATCGCCGTCGCCATGGCGACCAACGTCCCGCCGCATAACCTCGGCGAGGTCATCGACGCTCTGGTCCTGATGATCGACAACCCCAACGTCTCCCTCGACGAGCTAATGGAGGCTATGCCGGGGCCGGACTTCCCGACAGGCGCTGAGATCAACGGCCGTGACGGCATTCGCCAGGCCTACGAGACCGGCCGCGGGCTGATCATCATGCGGGCCAAGGCCGAGATCGACATCATGAAGAACGGCAAGGCCAGGATCGTCGTCAGCGAACTGCCGTACCAGGTCAACAAGGCCAAGCTCATCGAACGCATTGCTGATCTGGTCCAAGACCGCCGCATCGACGGGATCACCGACCTCCGCGACGAAACCGGCCGTCACGGCCTCCGCATCGTAATCGAATTGCGGCGCGACGCCGCGGCGCGTGTGATTCTCAACCAGCTCTATAAGTTCACTCCGCTTCAGGAGACCTTCGGGGCGATAATGCTTGCGCTGGTCGACAACGAGCCGCGGGTCCTCAGCCTGCCCGAGATCCTGCGGTACTACCTCGACCACCAGTTCATCGTGATCACGCGGCGGACCAAGTACGAGCTCGACCGGGCGCGCGATCGCGCGCACATCCTTGAGGGCCTGCGGATCGCGCTTGCCCATCTGGACGAGGTCATCCAGTTGATCCGGGGGTCAGCCACGCCCGAGGAGGCAAAGACCGGTCTGATGACCCGCTTCGGGCTCTCGGACAAGCAGGCCCAGGCCATACTGGATATGCGTCTACAGCGCTTAACGGGGCTTGAGCGTGACAAGATCGAGCAGGAGTACCAGGAACTGCGCAAGACGATCGAGTACCTAATGGCCGTCCTCTCCGATGAGCGCATGGTTTACGCGATCATCAGGCAAGAACTGCTGGCGATCAAGGAGCGGTATGCCAATAAGCGCCGCACCCGGATCACCGACGCCGAAGGCCAGGGCCTCAACACAGAAGACCTCATCCCCGACGAATCCGCTGTGATCACCCTGACCCACCAGGGCTACATCAAGCGCCTTGCCCTGACGACGTACAAGAGCCAGCGGCGTGGCGGACGCGGCGTCACCGGCATGGGCACCAAGGAAGAGGATTTCGTCGAGAACCTGTTCATAACGACTCTGCACCAGTACCTGCTGTTCTTCTCCACGGCCGGCAAGGTTTACGCCCTCAAGGTCTACGAGATACCGGAGGCCGGCCGGCAGGCCAAGGGCACGGCGATCGTCAACCTATTCGACTTGCCCGGGGACGAAAAGATAGCGGCGGTGATTCCCGTCCGCAACTTCGACGGCGGCGGTTACCTGTTGTTTGCAACGAAGCACGGTATCGCCAAGCGCACGGAGTTGGCGGAGTACCGCAACATCCGGCGCACCGGGCTGATCGCCTACGGCCTCGATGACAGCGACGAACTGGTCGGAGTGCGTTTGACCAGCGGCGAAGAGGACATCATGCTTGTCACCCGCTACGGGCAAAGCATCAGGTTTAAGGAAAGCGATGTGCGGCCGATGGGGCGTACGGCTCGTGGGGTCAAGGCGATGCGCCTGGCTGAAGGCGATGCGGTCGTCGCCCTCGACGTGGCCGCCAGCGGCACGCACCTTCTGTGCGTGACTGACAGGGGTTACGGCAAGCGTACGCCGATCAAGGCTTTTCGCGTCCAGAACCGCGGTGGCATGGGTATCCGGGCGATGAACCTGACCCGCCGGGTGGGAGTCATTGTCGGGGTCCGCGTCGTCACAGAGGCGGACGAAGTAATGTTGATCACCACCGCGGGCATCCTGATCCGGTTTGACGTCAAAGAAATCCCGACGCAGGGCCGCAACACGCAAGGAGTTACGGTCATGCGGCCGGCGCCCGGAGACGAGGTCACCGCCTTAGCCCGGATCGCGGCCGAGGAAGATGAATGACCGCCGTTCCCCACCCTCTCCGGGCATTTGGCCGGCGCAAGCCGGTTTCCGGTACCTTGAGCACACGGCCGACTTAGCCGTCGAAGCCTGGGGATGTACCCGGGCGGAAACGGTACGCCAGATCTTGCTGGCGACAGCGGCGCTGGTAATCGACCCCGGGCAGGTAGTTGCCCGGGGTTTTCAGCCGGTCAGCCTGATCGATGCTCCCGATGCCGTGACCGCGATGGTCCAGGCGGTCAACGAGTACCTCTACCTGCTCGACAGCGAGGGTCTGCTGGCAGCCGACATCAGCGTTGAAGACGGCCCGTTGCCTGACGGCGGCGTCCGGCTCAGGGTCTCATTCGTGGGCGACCGCCTGACTGCAGCGGACCGAGCATACCAGCCCAATTCGCCACCCAAAGCTGCGACCTACCATAACGCGCGTCTCGCGCCTGACCGAGGGCGGGGGCTGTGGGCCGCCCGTGTCATCCTCGACCTCTAGGGAGGCTTGGCAATGACCGCTAAGGCCGGCAACTTCGTAAGATTGGACGACTGCCGTTGGCTGATCCCCAAGGGGACGCGCCCGGGGATGCTGACCGACGGGCTGATCTACGCGACGGAGGATATGCTCCCGGATATCGGCCGGGATCGGGCGCACGAGCAGGTCGCCAACGTGGCGTGCCTGCCCGGCATCATCGGCCCGTCTTTGGCGATGCCGGATATCCATTGGGGATACGGGTTTCCGATCGGAGGCGTGGCAGCCACTGACGCAGCCTCCGGGGTCATCTCCCCCGGCGGAGTCGGGTACGACATCAACTGCGGCGTACGCGTCCTCCGCACATCGCTGGCCATGGACGATGTCCGACCGCACATGCAGAATCTCGTCGACGAGTTGTTCCGAGCAGTCCCCGCGGGCGTGGGCGGCAAGGGGGGCCTCGAGCTCAAGCCGTCTGACCTGCGACAAGTGCTGGCAGAAGGAGCCGGCTGGGCAGTCGCCAACGGGTACGGCACGCCCGATGACCTGGAGACATGCGAGGATGGGGGCCGGATTGCGGCTGCCGAACCGGGCGCGGTCAGCGACAGAGCTCTCCAGCGGGGGAGGAACCAACTCGGGACGCTGGGCTCCGGAAACCACTTCCTCGAGGTCGGCGTAGTCGACCGGATCTACGACGATGCCGTCGCCACCGCGTTCGGCCTGCGCCTGGACATGGTCACCGTAAGCATCCACGTGGGCTCGCGAGGGTTGGGCCACCAAGTCTGCGCCGACAGCCTGGAGGCGATGGACAGGGCCGTCAAACGATACGCCATCGCTCTGCCCGACCGGCAGCTTGCGTGCGCTCCCCTGTCGTCGCCGGAAGGGCGAGCGTATTCCGGCGCGATGTCCGCCGCGGCCAATTACGCTTGGGCCAACCGCCAGGTGATCACCCACAACGTGCGGAGGGCGGTCCGCCAGGTAATGGGCGGGGCCCTCGGGGACCTCGACCTCAGCCTGGTATACGATGTAGCGCACAACATCGCCAAGGTCGAGACACACACGTGGGGCGGCAAGACGGTCAGAGCCTGCGTTCACCGCAAAGGGGCGACCCGGGCGTTTCCGCCGGGCCATCCGGATGTTCCAGCCCGGTACCGGCAATGGGGCCAGCCCGTGCTGATTCCCGGCGACATGGGGCGGTACTCGTTCCTCCTCGTCGGGGCGAGCGGCGCGATGGAGCAGACGTTTGGGTCTACCTGCCACGGCGCGGGCAGAGTGATGAGCCGAACCGCTGCAAAGCGCGGCGCGAGCGGCGATGAAGTACAGCGCCGGCTGGCTTCGCAGGGGATTGTCGTCAAGGGCCAAAGCCGCGCCGGCCTGGCGGAGGAAGTCCCTGAGGCGTATAAGGATGTCGAGCGCGTTGTCGAAGTGGTCCATCGCGCCGGGCTCTCGCTGCGCGTCGCGCGGCTAAGGCCGTTGGGCGTAATCAAGGGCTAGCCCGTATCGCATACGGCTCGTTGCTGCTGTTGCGACTGCTGTTGCGGCAATGCTGTTGCGGCTGCTGTTGCGCAGCGCAGTGATGCGCCATATAATCAGGGCTAACAACATCTGACCCGATGAGCGGGCACTGTGTATCCTGGAATGAAGAGAGCCGGTGGATGGTGCGAACCGGCAGCCGCGGTTCACAGGGTCCACCCGCGAGGGAGCGCCAAACGGCGGAGGACGTCCGCTGGCCGAGCGCACGGGAGCGCCCGTTAACGCGCAACTGAGTCAGCCCGGCGGAGTCGTCCGGGCAGGCAGGGTGGTACCGCGCGCGCAAGCTCGCCCCTCCGGGGGCGGGCTTTTTGTTTCAGGCCATGTACGGCTCAGGATGGCCGCCATGGCGAGCGGCAACGCTACCTATCCGCGGAGCCAGTCCCAAAGGAGGGCGTGACATTGGCCAGGGACCAGAAGGGTTCGGTCCGGCCGGTGACTTTTGCCGGCGACGCCCTCGTCTTGATCGACCAGCGGCGGCTCCCGGGCAGGCTTGTCCGGCTCCGCATCGATGATCACAATGCTGCAGTCGCGGCCATTCGCGACATGGTTGTGCGCGGCGCCCCGGCGATCGGCATCGCCGGAGGATATGCGGTTGTCCTCGCCGCGCAGGCAGCCGACAGGGCCGGTCTGGTCGGCCACGAGTGGCGGAAGCACGTAGCCGATGCCGCCGCCGGGATCGCCCGCGCCAGGCCAACGGCCGTCAATCTGGCTTGGGCCGTCGGGAAGGTCGCCGCAGCGGCGGCCGCCGGCGGCGGTACCGAAGCGCTCCGGGCCGAGGCGGCCGCCATCCTGGCAGCCGACGTTTCGGCCAACCGGGCCATTGGGCGCGAGGGTTCGGCCCTGCTGCCTGAGGAATGCGCCGTCCTGACGCACTGCAACGCGGGGGCTTTGGCGACGGGCGGCTTTGGGACGGCTCTGGGCGTCGTCCGGGCTGCACACGATGCGGGCAAGCTGCGAATGGTGTTTGCAACCGAGACCCGTCCCCTGCAGCAGGGCATGCGCCTGACCGCTTGGGAACTGCGTCGCGAGGGGATCCCCGTGACGGTTATCGCTGACTCCGCTGCCGCCTGGCTGATGAGATGCGGCGAGGTTCAGGCGGTTGTGGTTGGCGCCGACCGCATCGCCCGCAACGGCGACGTGGCCAACAAGATCGGGACGTATGCCCTCGCCATAGCGGCGTGCCGGCACAGGATTCCCTTTTACGTCGCCGCGCCCGTGTCTACTCTGGACCCTGCGACGCGGTCGGGAACGGATATCATCATCGAAGAACGGTCCGCCGGCGAGTTAACCGAGTTCAAGGGACGGCGCCTCGCCCCGCTCGGGGTGAGCGTTGTCAACCCGGCGTTCGACATCACGCCGGCGGAGTTGATTACGGCGATCATCACCGAATCCGGTGTTCTCCGGGGGCCGGATGTGGGAAGGATTATGGAGTCCCTGGAGTCCGGCCCGGCGGCGGAACGCACACTTGATTGCCCGGGAAATGAAGCGGGAGAGAGCAGGAGGATGGGCCATGCTTGACATCAGGTTGATTCGCGCGGAACTGGAAAGCGTCCGGCAGGGGCTTGCCGCTAAAGGGGTAGACGCGGACCTCGACAGCCTCGTTGCGCAAGATGAACGGCGGCGTGCGATCATCGCCGAGGTGGAGACCATGAAAGCCGAGAAGAACGTGGTGTCGGCCGATATCGGCCGGCGGCGCGCGGCAGGCGACGGTTCCACCGCAGCCATCGAGGCGATGCGCGAACTCAACGAGCGCATCAGGCTGCTCGACGCGGAACTGCGCGAAGTCGAGGCCGACATAGAGCTGAGGCTGCTCGCAATCCCCAACCTCCCCCACTCTTCCGCTCCGGTTGGGCTCGATGAGACGGCCAACGTCGAGGTTTCCAGGTACGGTACGCCGCCAGCTTTTGACTTCACTCCGGCTGCTCACTGGGAAATCGGCACCCGGCTCGACATCCTCGATTTCGAGCGCGGGGCAAAGGTCGGCGGCGCAAGGGCGGTGATCTACAAAGGCGGGGCGGCGCACCTGGAGCGGGCGCTGATCAACATGATGCTTGATATCCACACCCGCGAGCACGGGTACCGCGAGCTCTACCCGCCGTACCTCGTGTTGGAGCAGTGTATGATCGGGACCGGGCAGCTGCCGAAGTTTGGGGAGGATTCCTTCCGCATCGCCGACAGCGACTTCTGGCTCAACCCGACCGCCGAGGTCCCGGGCACCAACATGTACAGGGACGAAATCCTCGAAGAAGCGGCCCTGCCGCTGAAACATGTCGCATTCGCATCGAGCTTCCGTTCGGAGATCGGCTCCTACGGCAAGGACACCAAGGGGCTGATCCGGCTGCACCAGTTTAACAAGGTCGAGTTGCTCAAGTGGACAACGCCCGAGACGTCATATGATGAACTGGCTAAACTGCTGCGCAACGCTTCGACGGTTCTCGACCGGCTTGGCTTGGCGTATCGCGTCGTCGAGATGTGCACGGGCGATCTTGGCTTCACCGCCGCCAAGAAGTACGATCTTGAGGTCTGGCTGCCCAGCTATGATAGGTACGTCGAGATTTCGTCGTGCAGCAATTTCGAGGACTACCAGGCGCGGCGCGCAAACATCCGGTACCGTCCGGCCAACGGCGGCCGGCCACGTCTGGTGCACACACTGAACGGCAGCGGCCTCGCGGTCGGCCGCACCGTCGCGGCCGTGCTTGAAAACTACCAGCAAAGCGACGGCACGGTTCGCGTTCCAGAAGCTGTGCAGCTATATATGGGCGGAATGACCGTCATTGATAAATAGTGGACCCTCGCGTTGACCGTCGCAAAAGCCGATGCTATGCTTTCTGTGCCCGCGCTGCGACATGATGTCCGCGCGCGCGGCGCGCGCTTAGTGCGCGGTCGTCGGAGGGGTGTCCGAGCGGTTTATGGAGCTGGTCTTGAAAACCAGTGACCCCGCAAGGGGCCGTGGGTTCGAATCCCACCCCCTCCGCCACATGCCAGGCACACATGCTTGCAGCACGCTTGAGCGCGCTCGGTTGTTCGTGCTACTATGGATAGGCTTATTCGACGCGGAGAGATACCCAAGTCGGCTGAAGGGGACGGTTTGCTAAACCGTTAGTAGGGCATGTGCTCTAGCGAGGGTTCGAATCCCTCTCTCTCCGCCAGGATCAACTTTGGCCGTGCTATACTGATGTTCGCCAAGACGCGCGCCCGTAGCTCAGCTGGATAGAGTGACAGACTACGAATCTGGAGGTCGCAGGTTCGAATCCTGCCGGGCGCGCCATTTCTGTGTCTTTGGGCTCGTGCCCGTACTGCGTATACGTGCGCCCGTAGCTCAGGTGGATAGAGCAGCGGTTTCCTAAACCGCGTGCCGGTGGTTCGAGTCCTCCCGGGCGCACCATTTGTTGTCAAGTGATACCGGGGGTCTGGCATGGCCGAGCGGCTCACCAATCACGAGCGCTTCATGCGATTGGCTCTCGAGCAGGCCCGCCGGGCGGCGGCAGCCGGCGAGGTGCCCATCGGAGCGGTCGTCGTCAAAGACGGCGAGGTCATCGCCGCGGCGCACAACCTGCGTGAGACCAACTGCGACCCTACCGCTCACGCCGAGATTCTGGCGATTCGTCAGGCAGCAGCCGCAATACAGGCTTGGCGCCTGGAAGGTTGCAGCCTGTTTGTGACGATCGAGCCATGCCCGATGTGTGCCGGTGCCGCGGTACTGGCCAGGGTGGCAGAGATCGTCTACGGCGCCCCAGATCCTAAAGCCGGAGCCTGTGGCACGCTCATGGATGTGGCCCGCGATCAGCGGCTAAACCATCAGATCGCGGTTACCGGAGGCGTCCTGGCAGGCGAATGCGCAGGGATCATCAGGGAGTTCTTCGCCGAGCGGCGATAGCATCCGGTGATGCCGGGCGTGGCGAGGACAACTGCGGCGCCGGATGCGGCAATGACAAGTGCATATTGTGCGTACCCGGCCTGCATTGCGGGCCCTGGGCGCAGTGTATCGCGGAGAGGTGGCTGAGATGGCTGATGGCGCTCGCCTCGAAAGCGAGTAGGCGGCTAGACCCCGCCTCGCGGGTTCGAATCCCGCCCTCTCCGCCAGCCTTAGATATTTGCCTTGAAGCATTTTGCGGAGAGGTGGCTGAGTGGCTGAAGGCGCTCGCCTGGAGAGCGAGTAGACGGGATTAAACCTGTCTCGCGGGTTCAAATCCCGCCCTCTCCGCCAGATTTCGGTCGTGCTAGACGGGGAGATAGCGGTGCCCTGAACCCGCAATCCGCTATAGCGGGGTCGAATTCCCGCTCCGAGGCGCACTTTCTCGGGGTCTGCCTGCGGTAAGTGGCGTTGAAGGTCGGGTCCCTCGCAACGGGAACCTGTGAACCCCGCCAGGTCCGGAAGGAAGCAACGGTAAGCGGGCTCTCCCGTGTGCCGAGGCAAACCTGGCCGGAGCCGACTGCCGCGGTTACGCCCGGGGGATGGCGTCGAAGGCGGGTGCACGACCGAATTCCTTTCTCTTTCGCTCCAGGGAACGCCACAGCCCGCCTCGAACCTTGAGCCCGGAGTTGATGCTTGTGCCAGTGGCTTTGTACCGGGAGTACCGCCCGCGCACATTTGCGGAGATCGTTGCCCAGGAGCACGTTTCCCGCACATTGCTCAACGCGCTCAACGAGAACCGCCTCTCCCACGCCTATCTGTTCTGCGGCCCGCGGGGGACCGGCAAGACCTCCACCGCGCGGGTGCTGGCAAAGGCGCTCAACTGCCCGAATGCCGTGATGGGCCAACCGTGTGGGGAGTGCCCGGAGTGCCAGAGCATTGCGCGTGGCGAGGGCGTTGACGTTAGCGAGATGGATGCGGCCTCCAACCGCGGCATCGAAGAGATCAGGACTCTCCGTGACCGGATCCGCCTTGCGCCCGTAAGCGGCAAGTACAAGGTGTACGTGATTGACGAAGTCCACATGCTCACCAACGAGGCCTTCAACGCCTTGCTGAAGACGTTGGAGGAACCGCCGACCAACGTCGTCTTCATCCTTTGCACGACCGAAGCCTACCGGGTCCCGCCGACCATTCTCTCAAGGTGCCAGCGGTTCGACTTTCACCGCCTGCCCACCGAAGCGATCGTTTCGCACCTCGCCGCGGTGACCGGTAAGCTGGACCGCGACGTCGATCCTGCCGCCCTCCGCGCGATCGGGCGCGCGGCTACGGGCTCGATGCGGGATGCCCTTAGCATCCTGGACCAGTGCCTGGCCTATACGCAGGACCGGGTCACCTTGGGCGACGCACGGGCGGTTCTGGGGGCGATGGACGCCGGGGTGTTCGGCGAACTGACAGACGCCGTCCTCGCCGGGGACGTCGCGTCGACCTGGCGCTTGCTCGGGCAGCTTCTGGAGCACGGGCGCGACCCGCGCGAGGTCGCCCGCGCCCTGGGCCATCATTTCCGCGATCTGCTATTGATCCGGCTGGCCGGCGACCGTGGCGAAGCGACAGGGCCTCTCGCGGACGATCCGCAGCGTCTTGCGGCACAGGCGGGGTCGGTTTCCGATCGGCTGCTCTACGATGCGATCGATTTGTTCTCGTCTGCCGACGCTGAACTGCGTCTGGCCCACCAGCCGCGCCTGGTCCTCGAAGCCCGCCTCGTCAAGCTTTGCGCTTCAATGCCGGCTGCTGGCCACGCCGCACCGGAAGGTGGCGCTCAGGATGGCGTGAGCTCGGAGGCAACGGCCTGCCCGGTAGCACGTCCTCCGTCTCGCCGCCGGACGCCCGCAGGAGCCGCCCGCCCGTCGCGGCCGGCGCCCGCATCTCATTTGGAAACCGCCGCCCCTCCGCTTCCCGAGCCGCCGCCCGAGGACCCGGACGCGAACCTGCAGCCGGAGGCCGAAGGCAAGCCCGACCGGCACGTAGCCGACGGTCCAGCCGGCGGCCCCGCGAGCGGCGATGCGGACGGGGTGTCGTCAGCGGCGAAGCCGGCGGCGGCGGGACCGGAACAAGCTCCTCCGCCGCAGGACGATCCGGCGGCGCCGGTTGCGGTATCCCCTGCCCTTCTCGACCGCGCATGGCGGGGCGCCCTCGCACAACTCCCCGATACCTCCTCGGGGTACCTCGCCAATGCAGTGCCGGAATGGGACGGGCGCAGGGTATGCGTATGGCTCCCGGAGGGCATGGAATTCATGGCGGACTATCTGGGGGGCAAGGATACCTGCCGCCGCCTTGCCGAGACCATGGGGCCGACGATCGGCGCTGCGGTGAATGTCGTGATCCAGGTGCGGTCGCGCCAGAGCCTGTTCGATTCACCGGACCGTGGGAACCCTCAAGTTGCGGCAGAGCAGCAGGGACGAGGCGGCCGGGAAGCCCGGGGAAGCGAGGGCGGCCATGGAGCGCAGGAAGTCAAGAGCGCCAAGGGTGCCCCCGTTAAGGGGCCTACCCCGGAGGAGGCCGACCGTACGCCCCCGGCCGCCCCGGCGCCGGAACAGGGCCCCGGCGGCTCCAACCAGGTACGGTCGAGCCGTGCGGACACTAATGATGACGATGAGGACCTGCGTGAGGCGCAGTTGATGTTCCGCGCGGAGGATGTGAGCAAGGGAGATGAAGACCGGTGAAAAGGATCGGCGATATGAACCAGATGCTCAAGATGGCTCAGAAAATGCAGCAAGACATGGCCAAGGTGCAGGAAGAGATGGCGCAAAAGGTCGTGGAGGCTTCCGCCGGCGGTGGGGCCGTGAAGGCGACCGTCAACGGACGTAAAGATCTTCTCGAAATCAACATCAACCCCGAAGTCGTCTCGCCCGACGACGTCGAGATGCTTGAGGATATGATCGTCGCGGCCGTCAACCAGGCGATGCGGCAGGCTGAGGACATGATGGCTGAGGCCATGAACAAGATCACCGGCGGACTCAAGCTGCCCGGGATGGACGATTAGCCTGCACCAAAAGACGCCGTCTTTGGAGGGACAGCATGCCATTCGCCCGTCCGATCGCGAGATTGATCGACCAACTGACCCGTTTGCCGGGAATCGGCCCGAAGACGGCGCAACGGCTTGCGTTTCACATCCTGCGGATGGATGAGGCTGAGGTCGGTCAAATCGCGGCCGCCATGGTTGAGGCAAGGCACCGCGTGCGCCGGTGCGCAGTGTGCGCGGACCTGACCGACCAGGATGTATGCGCCGTATGTTCTGACCCCACCCGCGACCGCGCCGTGATCTGTGTGGTGGAGGACCCCCGGGATGTGGCGGCACTGGAGCGTACCCATGGTTTCCACGGAACCTACCATGTCCTGCACGGCGCCATCTCGCCGCTCGACGGCATCGGCCCGGAGCAGATCGGGATCCCTTCGCTGCTCGACCGGGTCAAGGCGGGCGGCGTCCGCGAGGTCATCATTGCCACGAATCCCGACGTAGAGGGCGATGCGACTGCCCTTTACCTTGCCGAGGCCCTGCGCGCCCTGCAGGTCAAAGCGACGCGTCTTGCACGCGGCCTTCCGGTCGGGGGCGACCTCGAATACGCTGACGAAGTTACGCTCGCCAAGGCCCTTGAGGGGAGAAGGGAGCTTGGCTAGCAGCTAACCTTCCGATGGGCTACTGAATAAGTATGACACGCGCTGCTTATTCTCTTCTTGAGTACCCTAGGGAGGCGCGTGTAGTGCAAGGGATAGCTGGCCCTATCGGAAGCATGTTCAGCAAGGTCGCCTCGCACCTCGTTCTCGACAACCCGGAGAACAGGTTCCAGCACGCTCCCGAACTCCACGATTCGGTCGAACAAGCCAAGATCGAATGGATGTGCGCCAGGGCGTACTTTGAGCAGGTCACGGACCCAGGACTGGTCGATTACGCAATCTACCAGGTCAAGGCTGCGGAGCGAAGGTATATGTACCTCCTTAACCAGGCGCGCAACGGCTGGGACGGTACCCGCCCCGGCGCAGCGGACGCGGTTGAACCCCCGGCATAGCCTGCCAACTCCTCCAGTAAGCTAGTGCAGAACAAACACGGTCCCACCGTGGCCGTTGGAGGCGAAGCGCCATGCCTGGAGGCGTTGACCTTTCCGTCGTCCTCGCCTACACCGTCGGGTTGATTGTCGCCTATCTCGTGTTGCGCCTGCTATGGACCCCAGCGCGGCTGCTCCTGCGCACCGCATACGCGCTGGCGATCGGAGCGGTTGCGATACTGCTGATCAATCTGGTCGGCGGGCTCATTGACATTCACGTTCCATTCAACGCCGCCAGCGTACTCAGCGCAGGGCTATTGGGGTTGCCGGGCATCGTACTCGTGGTTATGCTCCGAAACCTTATCTAGCGGCTGATTCCCGCCCGTCCGCGAAGGCTGAACCTGAACGTATGCTTAAACAGCGGGTTAAGCAGGTCTTTATGCGATGACGCGGAGTTGCTTGTCTTGACTGCCTAAACCGCGCCTTGCTAGAATGGGCCTGATGAGCAATTCGGGCCAATAGACCTGAGTAAGGCCCAGAGTCCTGAACGGCTCTGGGCCTTTAGGCTTTGGGATCGGGCGAAAGCCAAAGCGTCGGCAAGAGCTTTGGCGTGGACGTTTTGCCAGGACGTTTTCACTAGAGGTTCAGGACCAGTCGACGCACCCGTCTCACACAACAGAAAACAGCAAAGAGGGAGGGAGCCTTTTGGGCAAACTGACCGAAGTTCGCTGGCACGCCCGCGGCGGTCAAGGAGCCAAGACGGCTTCGCAGCTGCTCGCCGAGGCTACATCGGCGGCAGGGATGTTCGTGCAGGGGTTTCCGGAGTATGGACCCGAGCGTATGGGAGCCCCGATCCAGGCCTTCAATAGGTGCAGCGACGAGCCCATCGCCCTGCACTGCCACGTGACGGAGCCGGACGTTGTAGCCGTCCTGGATCCAACCCTCCTGGGACCCGGCGTGGTGAAGGGCGTCGGTGACGAAGGCATCGTCATCGTCAACACCTCCGATACACCTGCCCAGGTGCGCGCCAAGACCGGCCTCCAGACCGGCAAGGTCTACACGATCGACGCCAGTTCGATCTCCGTCCAAACCATCGGCCGCGACATCCCCAACACGCCGATGATGGGCGCACTGCTCAAGGTCACGGACCTGATGCCCTACCAGCAGTTCATGGACATCATGCGCCAGCAGCTTGAGGACAAGTTCAAATCCAAGCCCAGCGTCATCGAAGGCAACCTCAAGGCCATCGAGCGCGCATACCAGGAGGTGCAGGGCGAATGACCACGTCAGCTAAGGGGTGGAAGGACCTCCCCCGCGGCGGGATCATCGATGAGCCCGGCAACGCCCGCGAGTACCTGACCGGCGACTGGCGGACCATGCGCCCGGTGTGGAGCGCCGAGAAGTGCATCAACTGCTTCTTCTGCTGGGTGTACTGCCCCGACGCCGCCATCATCGTCAAGGACGGCAAGGTCAGCGGCATTGACTACGAGCACTGCAAGGGCTGCGGCATCTGCGCGGCCGAATGCCCCAAGCGCGCCAATGCAATCACGATGATCCGCGAGGCCGATGCGTTGAGCCACGAAGCCGACGCTCCGGCAGCTGCGGCCGCTGAGAAGGGAGGCGCCTGCTAATGGGTAAGCGGGTCGCCCTAACCGGCAACGAAGCCGTCGCGCTGGCCATGAAGCAGATCAACCCCGACGTCGTTGCCGCCTACCCCATCACGCCCCAGACCGAGATTGTCCAGTACTTCGCATCGTTCGTATCGGACGGGCAGGTTTCCACGGAAATGGTCCGCGTCGAGAGCGAGCACAGCGCAATGAGCGCGACCATCGGAGCATCCGCGGGCGGCGCGAGGGCGATGACGGCTACTTCGTCGCAGGGCCTGGCGCTGATGCACGAAATGTTGCACATCGCATCGTCGTACCGGCTGCCGATCGTAATGCCTGTCGTCAACCGGGCGCTTTCCGGACCTATCAATATCCACTGCGACCACCGCGACACCATGCACGCCCGCGACACGGGGTGGATCCAGCTGTACTCGGAGAACGCGCAGGAAGCGTACGACAACATGTTCATCGCCATGCGCATCGCCGAGCATCCCGAGGTCCTTTTGCCCGTGATGGTGTGCATGGATGGCTTTATCATCAGCCACTCCCTGGAGAACCTTGTGATCGAAGAGGACAAGCTGGTCAAGGACTTTGTTGGGCAGTACGAGCCCAACCGCTATCTTCTCGATGTGGCCAAGCCGTATACGGTCGGCCCACTTGCCATGTACGACTACTACTTCGAACTCAAGAGGCAGCAGGCCGAAGCCGTGTTCGATGCCAAAAAGGTCGTCGATGGGATGTCCCAGGCATATGCGCAGCTCACAGGCAGGAACTACGGGTTCTTTGAAACCTATAGGCTCGACGACGCGGAGATCGGTATCGTCGTGATCGGTTCGACGGCCGGCACCGCCCGCGCCGCGGTCGACCACCTCAGGGCCAAGGGCATCAAAGCCGGCGTGCTAAAGCTGCGCGTGTTCCGGCCGGTTCCGCGAGAAGAAATCGTCGAAGCTCTGGCGCCGCTCAAGGCTGTCGCGGTGTTGGACCGCGCCGACGCGTACGCCGGGTTCGGCGGGCCTCTGTTCTCCGAAGTCCGTTCATGGCTCTATGGCACAAGCGCAAAGATGCCCATCGTCGACTACGTGTACGGCCTTGGCGGCCGCGACGTCGTGATGGAAGATATCGTTTCAGTATATGAGTACCTCAATAAGCTCGTCCGCAACCAGGCGCCCTTGCGGCAGGTCCAGTACCTGGGCGTGCGCGAGTAGGAGGTGAGACTCTGTGGCCAATCTACGTGAACTCAGCAAACACGACGATATCCTGACGCAGGGCCACCGCCTCTGTGCGGGCTGCGGCCACGGCACCGCCGCGCGCCAGATCCTGGCCGCCAGCGACAAGCCCGTGGTCGTCGGATGCGCCACCGGATGCCTTGAGGTTGCGACGACGATCTATCCCTATACCTCGTGGGCGAGCCCCTGGATGCATTCCGCCTTCGAGAACGCGGCCGCGACCGTCAGCGGCATCGAAGCGGCCTATAACGCACTCAAGCGCCGCGGCAAGGTCAGCGGGGATGTCAACTTCGTCGCCTTCGGCGGAGACGGCGGCACCTATGACATCGGCCTGCAGTCCCTGTCGGGGGCTGCCGAACGCGGCCACCGGATGCTGTACGTGTGCCTTGACAACGAAGCGTACATGAACACCGGCATCCAACGCTCCAGCGCCACACCGTTCGGGGCGGACACGACCACCAGCCCGGCAGGTTCGGTGCTGGCAGGCAAGTCCGAGCACCGCAAGGATCTGACGGCGATCATGGTTGCACACGACGTCCCGTACGTCGCCCAGGGCTCGCCGAGCCACTGGAACGACCTCGTCACCAAGGCGCAGAAGGCCTTTGCGACCGACGGCTTCTCGTTCATTAACGTGTTGTCGCCGTGCCCGCGCGGCTGGCGAATGGACACTTCCGAATCGATCGAGCTGGCGCGGCTTGCGGTGGACACCTGCTTCTGGCCGCTCTACGAAGTCGACCACGGTGTCTGGAAGCTGACCTACCAGCCGCGGGAGAAGAAACCCGTTGCTGAGTGGCTCAAGCGCCAGGGCCGGTTCCGGCACCTGTTCACCGAGGCGAACAAGCCGCTCCTCGACGAGATCCAGGCCCACGTCGACCGCAAGTGGGAGGATCTCAAGAAGAAGTGCGGGATTGAGTAGTGTAGTTGCTACGGGTAATCCAGCGGGTGGCGCTCAGCGCGCTACCCGCTGGATTTTGGCCTATGGCCACCGGGGCAACCAGACGTCGCAGCACGCATTGGATACAGGCAACGCGCAGTAAGTGCGCGCAGCAAGCGTCCATTTGGCAAGTTGCCAACAACAATCCGATATGCTAAGCTAAAAAGCGCGTTTTCGAGCGCATTGTAACTGGGGAGTCGTCTAGTGGCAGGACAGCAGACTCTGGATCTGCTTGCGGTGGTTCGAATCCATCCTCCCCAGCCAGAGCAAATCGGCTCCTTCGTCTAGAGGCCTAGGACACCGCCCTCTCACGGCGGCGACAGGGGTTCGAATCCCCTAGGGGCTACCAAAGGATCATTAGGAGCGGGTCCGCCCGCTCTTTGTTGTTTCTGTTTGTCTTTAAAAGGGGTGGCTGTGAGCGCCGGAAGGTCTGCAAAAAGCCCCGCTGGGGCATGCCCAAGACCCTTGCCAAAGCACCCGGGCGAGCGGCAAAAGCCCAGTGTTATCAAGGTTTTTGCGTGCTTGACAACCCAAAATCACCATGCTACTATTAACGAGCGTCGCGCCCAGAAAGCCGGCGCAAGCACCTTGAAAACTAAACAGTGAGCAACGGGAGACGGTTAAGCAACAAATCGTCTTTCGTACGAAAGCCAATGTTCTGCGGAGTCTTATGGACTCCAAAGAGCCTAAGCTTGGACGAAGGACCCTGTGGAAGCAGATCGGGTCGCAAGACCTTGATCATAGAGTTCACGGAGAGTTTGATCCTGGCTCAGGACGAACGCTGGCGGCGTGCCTAACGCATGCAAGTCGAGCGAGGGGAGGTCGCAAGACCGAACCTAGCGGCGAACGGGTGAGTAACACGTGGGTAATCTGCCCATGAGACTGGGATAGCCCTGGGAAACCGGGGTTAATACCGGACGTGGCCATAGGATCGCATGGTCTTA
>JAXGPL010000039.1:0-3242 GCA_040766985.1 Bacillota bacterium | reverse complement strand
ATCGGCAGGATGCCGTTGAGGTCGTACGCCCAGTCCATCCAACTGCCGATCGGCGGCCGCTCTTTGTCGACCGTGAACTCCTCGTAGATCGACCAAGTCGGGTAGCCGGTGTGTCGCATACCGGTTTCGGCGAGCCGTTTCATCGCCGCCAGGTCCGCCCGCGGCAGGCGCTCGTCGGGCTTGGCGCAATGCGAACGCAGGATCATCCCGCCCATCGTGTGGTAGCTCATCGCGCCGGCGATATTGGGGTGGCCGGCCATGAACTCGACCACCGTCCGCACCTCGGGCTCGCTTGCGGGGTACGGCCCGGCCCCCGGCTGAACGCTTTCGGGCGCCCAAGTGCCGGGGTAGTTGCGGTTGAAGTCAAGGCCCCACTTGGGCGGCGCGGCCTTGATTTCGACGCCCTCCCATTCCCGGATCAGGCCTTCGGAATAGAGACGGTAATACACGCCGCCCTTCTCGCCGGGGGCCCGCCGGACCATCAGCCGGGGATCCTCCCTGGAAACCTTCCACGGACCGCTCTCGTCCCTCACGCGCATCACGAGGATGTGCCCGTCGCCGTCAATGTCCGCCGGGTAGAGGCCGGGTTTCTCCTCGGTTTCCGGGTACGGTCTGACGCTTGAACGCAGTGTCTCCGGCGTGGTGAGGTACACCTCGCTGCCGTCGACCGCCACGCGCGGGACGACGTAGAATACCTGCTCGTTGAGCAGGCGCGTACACAACTCGTCCGTCCCGTAGTTGGTGAGGAGATACCAGATGGTATAGAGGGCTGTTGCCGCCCCGGTCACCTCTCCGGCGTGGTGATTGGCGTCAATGTAGTAAGCAGGCTTATCCTTGCCCGCGCCGGTCCCCTCGCAGGTCAGCTCGCAGCAGAGGATGTCGCGCCCGAGGTGGCTCTTGCCGACGGGATAGACCTGGCACAGGCCGGGGTAGATGCGCCGGCACTCGGCCAGGAAGTCCGCGATGTCACCGTAGAGCGGATAGCCGTGGGGCTTGGTTAGAGTGGACATAGGTGAAGAAAATCTCCCTTCTCACCGGCCCGTCGTTCAAAACAGGGCCTCGTTGAGACACCATTGTTCAAGCAGGCCACGCAGCTTCTCCTGCCGCCGGGCCAGCATTTGCTTGATGGTGTGGGCCTCGAAGTGGGTCAGGTAGCCCTCGCTGAGGTCAACAATGCCGTCCACCATGCGCTCCAGCACATGGCCCGGAATCGCCTCGATGTCCGCGACCGTGGGTTCGAGTTGTTCGAAACGCCGCACGGCAGCCCTGACATCTAGCGTACGGATGAAGATTGACGGGTCGTCCCATGCCTTATGCCACCACCGGAAGGTGCTCCACTTTCGGTAGCGGCCGAACAGTGCCAGATCATGGTCGATCAGGTACACGTCGTGCGCCCCGTCGCGGCTGCGCTCGGTCACGAGGATGTTGCCCTCGTGGCGATCGTGGTTGTAGATGAAGATGTCGTACACGAGCATTCGCGCCAGGATGTCGGGCTGGTGGAGAAAGCGCTGCGGATGGCGCTTGATGTCCCAGTCGAGCTGGTTCCACGGCCTTGCCGTGTGACTTACCGCCCAGGCCAGGTGGCCTCGCAGGCCGTGGTAGTTGTAGAACTGAATCGGGCGGACCGGCAGCCCCAGGATCTCGCCGATCTCGTAGGAGATGCGTTCGTTAGCCGAAAGCGGCCCGCGTTGGTCAGGTTCGACGCCTAACTCGAAACCGAACTTGAAGCGCGCGACACGCTCGTCATCCCACGGCGACTGGAAAATGACGTGGAGCTTGCCGTCCTTTTCATAGCGGTGAACCACTTCCCACGGTTCATCCGGAAAGTACGGTACAGGCACGCGGCGACCTCCTGACTACCTGCGTGGACGCACCATCCGGCCGAAACCGCGCCCACCGACGATCCGGCCGTCGCGCATGACAATCCGGCCGCGGACAATCGTCATCACGGGCCAACCGGTCACTTCCCACCCGTCATACAGCCGCGCGCTCTCCCGGGACTTTGTCATCATTTCCTCACGTCTGATCACCCCGGTAGCTGACACGTCGAGCAGTACCATATCGCCGTCGGACCCGGGCTGCAGCACCCCCTTTTGCGGGTACAGCCCGAACGCGATCGCCGGGTTGAGCGAGCACAGCTTGACCAGCGTGGCGAGCCCGTCCGCCGACGACCTGAGCATCTCGTCGGCCAGCACGGGGACCATCGTCTCCAGGCCCGGCGCGCCCGCGGGGACCGCGAAGATGTCATTGGGCGAACCTTCCTTGTCCGCCAGGGTGAACGGCGCGTGGTCGGAAGAGACGTAGTCGATCCACCCCTGCTCAAGGCAGTTCCAGAGGCCGCGCCGGTCGTCTTCCGACCGCAGCGGCGGGTTGATCTTGGCGAAGGGGCCCAGGTCGCCCATCACGCTTTCATCCAGGACGAGGTAGTGCGGGCAGGTCTCGATCAGCACTTCCTGCCCCGAAAAGCGCGCGCGGCGCGCCATGAGGGCGGTTTCCGGAAGGCTGATGTGACAGATGCTGACCCTGCACCCGGCGTCCTTGGCCAACAGGATGACCCGGTTGGCGGCTTCGATCTCAGCCAGCGGGGGCCGTGACGGGCCGTGGGCGAAGGAGTCGAGTCTTCCCTGGGCACGCATGGAGGCAATGCCGTGCTCGACCAACTCGTTGTTCTCGGCGTGCACACAGGCCAGAAGACCTGTCTTTGCCACTGCCGCGAAGACATCGTACAGAGCCCCGTCATCGACAACGTGCAGTCCTTCGTACTCCTGCTCGCGCCCCTTGGGCGGGGCGTGCATGAAGGTCTTGAAGCCGACGGCGCCCGCCTCCGCCATCCCTGCGATCTCCGCGGTGTTGGACGCGCCGCCGCCGCCGTAGAGGCCGAAGTCCACTACCGCATCCGCTGCGGCAGCCGCGGCCCGCCGGAGGAGGATGTCGGCATTGGCAACGCCGGGCTGCGAGACGGGCATCTCGAGGATAGTCGTGATACCGCCCGCGGCGGCAGCACATGTCCCCGAGTAGAAATCCTCGCGGTCATGGCGTCCCGGGGCACGGATATGTACGTGAGCGTCGATCAAGCCGGGAAGCAGGGCTTTGCCCTGGGCATCGATCGTCTCCCGGCCCGCGGGGAGCACCGAATCGTCGCCTACAGCGACGACCACCCCGTCCTTGACAGCGACCCCGCCCTGGAAACTCCCGTGGACCCCGAAAACCTGCGCGTTTGTGACCACCAGGTCGGCCTGCAT
>JAXGPL010000038.1:0-3299 GCA_040766985.1 Bacillota bacterium | reverse complement strand
GGCGGGCACGGAGAATCCCGGCCCGGCTGGGCTGGACACTGGCAGGGCGCATGGAGTTGCTGACGGCCCGCGAGCAACTCCCGCGCGGATAGGGTACGAGGGAGGATACCGGGATGCTGCAGCAGTTGCTCTCAATCATTGGGAGCTCGGGCTTTTCGGAACTGACCTACAAAGATGTAATCATGATCGGCATCGCGTGCATCCTGCTATACCTGGCCATCGTCCGCAAGTTCGAGCCGCTGCTGCTGTTGCCGATCGGGTTCGGCGTGCTCGTAGCCAACATTCCGGTCGCCAACCTCATGGAAGAGGGCGGCCTGCTCTACTGGCTCTACCAGGGCGTCAAACTGGGTATTTACCCGCCGCTGATTTTTCTCGGCGTAGGCGCAATGACCGACTTCGGTCCGCTCATCGCCAACCCCAAGACCTTTCTTCTGGGCGCCGCGGCTCAGTTGGGCATCTTCCTTACGTTCATGGGCGCTCTGTTCCTCAATTTCACCGGTCCCCAGGCTGCCAGTATCGGCATCATCGGCGGCGCAGACGGGCCGACGGCGATATTCCTTACGTCCAAACTTGCGCCGGAACTGCTCGGGCCGATCGCAGTCGCGGCATACTCGTACATGGCATTGGTTCCGATCATCCAACCCCCGATCATGACCGCTCTGACCACGAAGAAGGAGCGTTCGGTGGTTATGGAGCAACTCCGCCCGGTCAGCCGGCAAGAGCGGATCGTGTTTCCGGTAATCGTGACAATCGCCTGCGGCCTGATCATCCCGCAGGCTCTCTCGCTGGTCGGCATGCTGATGCTGGGCAACCTCCTCCGCGAGAGCGGCGTCGCTGAACGACTGTCCAAAACCGCCCAGAACGACCTGATGAACACCATCACCATCTTCCTCGCGCTGACCGTCGGCGCGACCACCAAGGCGGAAACCTTCCTCACCGCGCAGACCCTGGGCATCATCGTGCTCGGGTTGACCGCTTTCGGTTTCGGCACTGCCGGCGGCGTATTGCTGGGCAAGCTGATGTACGTCATCAGCGGCGGCAAGGTTAACCCGCTGATCGGGTCGGCGGGCGTATCGGCCGTCCCCATGGCCGCGCGTGTCTCGCAGATGGTCGGCCAGAAGGCCAACCCGCGCAACTTCCTGCTGATGCACGCGATGGGGCCCAACGTCGCGGGGGTCATCGGGTCGGCGGTCGCAGCCGGAGTGCTGTTGGCTCTGTTCCAGTAGTAACGGTATCGGCGGCGGCCGGTTGCCGCCGGCTGATGTGAGATTCTGACAATCGGGTAGGGGACCGGAGCAGGACGCTCCGCCCCGGGTTGAAGCCCTTGCGTCCGTGGAAGCGCAATGGGAGGAGGATACCTCTTGCTCTCGGCCTTGCTGGCCGTTTACGGCGGCCTCGGCCTATTCATCTACGGTATGCAACTCCTCAGCGACGCCCTCCAGCGCGCGGCCGGCGACCGTCTGCGGGTCTTGCTCGAACGGTTGACGGGGACGGTTCCCAAAGGTGTCCTGGTAGGCGCGGCGGTGACTGCGGTTATTCAGAGTTCCAGGGTGAGCGACGGTAATGGTCGTCGGCCTCGTCAACACAGGTCTGATGACGCTGATTCAGGCGGTCGGAGTCACCTTCGGAGCCAATATCGGCACGACGATCACCGGCCAGTTGGTGGCGTTCAGGCTCACGGACGCAGCGCTCCCGATGATTGGGTTGGGCTTCACGCTGAGCTTCTTCGGTAAACGCCGTGTGCCGAAGCGCATCGGCGAAGTGCTGCTTGGACTGGGCATGATCTTTCTGGGCATGAAGCTCATGGCCCAGTACCTCACGCCTGTTGTGAGACAGCCGTGGGCGGCGGAAGTCCTTACGCGGTTCTCCCGGCAACCTCTGCTTGGCGTACTCGCGGGCGCCATCCTGACGGGCATCGTCCAAAGCTCCAGCGCAACGACCGGCATGATCATTGCCATGGCGGGCGACGGCGCGATCGACCTGGCGGCGGCCATGCCCCTGATCCTAGGCGCAAATGTCGGCACATGCGTGACGGCACTGCTGGCGTCGATCGGTAGTTCAGTCATGGCGCGCAGGGCCGCGGTAGTACACCTTCTGTTCAACGTCATCGGCGTGGTCCTCTTCCTGCCGTTCGTGGGGGGCTTTGAGGCCGTGGTACGGAATCTTGGAAGCGACGTTACGCGGCAGATCGCCAACGCGCATACGGCGTTCAACATCACTACCACACTGGCGCTCCTGCCGCTGGCGGGCTTGCTCACGCGGCTTGCGTCGGTCGTCGTACGGGGCAGGGTCGAGACGGTTCCGGCGGGGCCCAGAAGCCTCGACGTCCGCTTCCTCAACACCCCGGCCCTCGCGATCAGCCAGGCGCGCAAAGAAGCCATCAACATGGCCGGGTATGTCCTCGAGAGCGTTGCGATGGTTTTCGAAGGCGTGCTCAAGAACGACGCCGCCGCCACCAGCCATGTGCTGCCGCGGGAACAGGTCACGAACAACTACGAGCGCGCGATCACCGACTATCTGACCGCTCTATCGGCGCAAGAACTTGCGGAGGAGGATTCGCGACGCGTCGCCAACGTGTTATTGGCGGTCAAAGACCTTGAGCGCATCGGCGACCATGCCGAGAACCTCGCCCGGCTGGCGACGGAGAAGGCGGAGGACAGCGTCCACTTCTCGGCGCAGGCAGAGGACGAGATCCGTACAATGTACGGTCTGGTTGAGCGGGCCATGGAGACCGCTCAGGCGGCGCTGGAGAGCGGCGGGCCGGGGCCGGCGGAGGCTCTTGCCGGTTTCGAGGATGAACTGGACACCATGGAAACCACGTTGCGCGACGCCCACATCCGGCGGCTGACGGAACACGCGTGCTCGCCTGCCGCGGGAATCATCTTCCTCGATGTTGCCAGCCATTTCGAAAGGATTGGGGACCACGCGGCCAACATCGGACGGCTGATGGGCACCGAGGCCCTCGGGTAGGCCGACATGAGGCTCGAGAGGGGTGAACCAACTTGCTGTCGACGCTCCTAGCTCTCTACGGTGGACTCGCTCTCTTCATCTTCGGCATGCAACTCCTAAGCGAGTCGCTTCAGCGAGCCGCCGGCGATCGTCTCCGCATCCTTCTTGAGAAACTCACCGGTACCGTGCCCCGCGGGTTGGTCGTCGGCACCGCCGTCACCGCAGTGGTCCAGAGCTCAAGCGCGACGACCGTGATGGTCGTCGGCCTTGTCAATGCGGGGCTCATGACCCTTCAGCAATCGGTTGGAGTCCTCTTCGGAGCCAATATCGGCACGACGGTTACCGCCCAG
>JAXGPL010000037.1:0-3833 GCA_040766985.1 Bacillota bacterium | reverse complement strand
TGTATCCGCGGCGCGCCGTAGATCCGCCGGCTGTCCTCGTGGATCTTGCGGATCCACCCGAGGAGCTGTTCATTCCGCCTCGATCGCTCAGACGGAAGCCGTGTGCGCCAGGCGTAATAGCCACTGGTGGAGACCCCGAGCACCTGGCACATCTGCGCTATCCTGTGGTTGGCCTTCTCCCGCTCAACTAACCCAAACACTGCTACCGGGTCCGATTGCTCTCCTGCGCGAAGAAGGCCGCGGCTTTTTTTAGTATTTCGCGCTCCTCACGGAGAAGCCAAACCTCTCGCCGGAGTCGCCGCAACTCATCTCGTTCCTCGCTTGTCAGCCCCTCACGCTCACCTGAGTCAATCTCGGCCTGCCGGGTCCACTTGCGCAGAGTCTCGTAACACACGCCCAAGTCTGCGGCGATCTGCCGCATCGAGTTGCCGCTGTCTTTGACTAGTTGGACCGCCTGGGCCCGGAACTCCGGGTGATACGGCGGCCTTGTGGCTGGCATCGTCGATAACCTCCCCCATGGCTACACCTTACCAAGTCTCAGGTGTCCACGGAAACGGGGTAGGCTCAGGCCTCCGTGACAGCTGTCACTTGGCGGCCAACTACCGGCCCGGGGTTGTCCGATGGGTTGCGCAGCAACTCGCCACGCCATCAATGTGTAGCGCGGAGGACAGGCACGATTGCGCTGTCCTGGCGACCTCGATCAGCTGATCCGGGGCGGCCGGGGGCGGAACTGTGCGGACGCCATATGACGTGGCAATCGTCGGCGCCGGGCCGGCGGGCGCCACTCTGGCAAGGTTAATCGGTCGCCGGTACCGGGTCCTGCTGGTCGACCGGCGCCCGCTGGATCAGCCATCTGAACTCACACTTCGTGGCAAGTGCTGCGGGGGCTCCTCGCCCCCGATGCGCAGCAGGTAATCGGACAGATGGGCCTCGGGCTTCCGCAATCAGTCCTCGTTAGCCCGCAGCTGTTTGTCGTGCGGGCCATGGACCTGCCGAGCGGGGTAGAGCGGTATTACCAGCGGTTTTACCTCAACATGGACCGGGAGAAGTCTGATCGCTGGCTTCTCTCTCTGGTGCCCGGCAACGTTGAGTTAGGCGTTGGGCATCTCCCCGGCACAGAATACGGAGCTATGCGGCCCTGCAGGAGTGGTTCGCGGTCGAACGGCCCCTGCCGCATTACTCAGCCATCTTCGATCCGGCGATCACCGACTTCTACGTCTGGACGATCCCCAAGCAGGATTACCTGGTGGTAGGAGCAGCCGTGCCGCGGCGACGGGCCCGGGAGCGGCTCGCTCTGCTCTATGATAGGCTGGTGGCGAGAGGGTTTCCGCTCGGCGAGCCCGTCAAACGCGAGGGCTGCCTGCTGCTGCGGCCGGCCCGGCCCGGGCAACTTGCCCTCGGCGAAGACGGTCTGGCGCTGATCGGCGAAGCAGCCGGCTGGATCAGCCCAAGTTCGGCGGAGGGCATCAGCTATGCGATGCGGAGCGCTATCGCACTGGCTGGAGCAATGGGCTCTGGCCTGGATGGCTGCGTTGGCAGATACCGGAGAGCAACACGCGGGCTGGCCGCCAACATCCTCGGCAAGACAGTCAAGTCCATCGGGATGTACAACAGCCCGCTGCGACGACTGGTCATGCGCAGCGGGGTCATGAGCGTGCCAAATCTGTAGCCTGAAAGGACGATGTGCCCATGCGCAACCGTATAGGCTTGGCGATTGCTTTCGTTCTCGTCGGGGTTCTTATCCGCGCCTCGTGGCTGGGCGTGTTCAAGAAGCCCCCCGTCTCGATCTGGCTGGCGCGTTTCCAGCCGGTTTCGGTCCGCTCTATCGCGCTCACCCCCGCCGAGCGCGAGGAGTACAGAGGCGCGAATGTGGACAAGTTCCTGGTCGTCGGACGTGTTTCCAGTGGCGCGATGCTGAAGTGCTGGGTCGAGACCTATTACCTGGGCGAGCTGGTGAGGACAAGAGTCGTCAGGCTTGAAGTGCCGCTCGCCAATCAGCCACTGACCATCACCTCCTCCCGCGAGGCGGTTGCGAGGACGAGCAGTGGGTGAGGCAAGAGTGGACCCTGACAATCGGCTCGGAACCTGTGCGTGGGACGATACCGTTCTACTCGAACCTGTCGTCCATGTCGGGAGGGACCTCCGGGCCGCTTGACCTCTCTCGAGGAGAGCCCGTCTCGTTGACCGTCGCTGCCTGGGGCGACGAGGCGCCGGAGCCGGGGTGGGGCAGGGAAGTCCGTGACGGTGTTGCGCCGAGCGACATTGGCTTGATGGAGCATGTCTATCTGCTAAAGGTGATGGTGTCAAGGTACTGGTCTGTCTACCGCACTGGGCTCCGCATGTTGAGTCCTGAGCCCCCCAACGACGATCTACCCGATGCTGCCGCGCCAGTTTTCGCCAGTGGCTGCCGCCTGACTGGGTACATTGATTTCGACCTGGGACAGGTCAACGCCAGGGAGATGCTCTTTGCTGCGTACTTCACAGGCCGGGGAGAAGCCGGGTGTCAGACTTCCCTCAAGGATCAAGCAGTCTCCGCCACGCCTCGCCGCTTTCCTCGCGCCAGCGGGCGTTGCGCCAGCGGAAATCGGCCAAGATCAGCGGGTCGTCCGCGAGCAGCCGGAAGACATGGCGGCAGGCCGCCCGGAACCGTGGGTCGAGTTGCTGCAGCCTGCCGTACCTTGCTAGCGGGCATAGGATCGCGGCATCGGGGTTGAGCATGACGCCGATTCTGTGTTTGCCGCCGAGCGCGGGTGTGACCCTTGGCGCGAGTGGGAACAGGCGGCACGCGAGCGGTCGAGCCTCGCGGGGGCACTCGCCCGAGCATCTCACCAGCGTGACAGCGTCGATCCGGCCCAACCAATCCGGACAGAAACCCTCTCCGGTCACCGGAGGGCACTCGCGGGTAACCCACTCCTGGTACCCTCTAAACACCCGCTCCTCCCCGGGAAACAGAAGCATGCCCGCACCGTCCTCGGCTACCCTGCAGCAAGCCTTGCCGCAGAGTTCGCCGCAGTCGCTCGGCAGCGGGGTGATGTTCTCTAGCAGGGAGTATGCCAACCTGAAGTAGCTCTTGGGCAACTCGCCAGGGCGCCTTCTGTTCATTCCCGCAGACCTTCTCGCACGTGCATACGCCACCCTCCCACAACCGGTGTTGGCTACCCGCTCGATTCCGTCTCAGCGTACCACTGCGCGGGCCTGGAATGTAACTTGCTACGTGAAGCTCTCGAGCAGCACAACTAGCCTGCCCCTTGGAGGGCCGGCGCATAGGGAGGCCGGACCATGCTGATCCGCGCGATGACCATTGAGGACTACGAGCAGTGCATGAAGCTGCGGGCACGCATTCCGGAGTTGGGCGTTCACCCGGATTTCGACACCCGGGAGCGTATCCACATGGCGGTTTCCAGGGAGCATCGCGGTTTGGGGCTGGCCAGGGGCAGGATTGAGCGGAGCATGACGGAGTTGCGGCGCGGGGGTATCGTTGACGCTTTCCTGTTCACCCACTATGGCAACCCGGCCGCCGGGCCTTCTGGGAGCACAATGGCTGGAGGGTTATCCCCGGGATCTCGTACCACTACCGTGAGTTGTAGGCCTAACGATCACCGGCCTTACAGCCACAAACCCTTGACAACGCCCCCCTTCCTGTGCGACACATATCAAAAGCCATCCGGCGGGAAGGGGCCACCAATTGATTAAGGCGCTGTTTTCCGACCTCGACGGGACCCTGTTGACATCGGACAAGAAGATATCCCCAAAGACGTACGACGTTCTGCGGCAGTGTAAGCGCCACGGGATCAAGATCTTTGTTGTCACGGCACGCAACGCCAGGGTGCGCG
>JAXGPL010000036.1:0-7250 GCA_040766985.1 Bacillota bacterium | reverse complement strand
CGATGTCCAGGATCAGGCCTGGCGCGCAGTCAAAGTCGTGGATGGCGAGGGTCTGGCGGTCAACGTAGAGGATCTCGTCGCTGGTAGGGCGCCGCGGACGCCGCTCCTGCGAACTCATAGCTTCGCACCTCCCAAGGGCCCTCCGGGGTGTCAGGAAACGGTCTCCTGCCGCCGCTCGGGTCTTCCGGAGGTATATACCACACCCTGGGAGTTAGGTTGCGGCGCCGGACGAACCAGGCCGTCGCGTCCGCAGCACCGACTCCACCGCATCGCGGATTTCCTCGTACCCCGTGCAGCGGCAGATGTTGGACTGCAGCCAATCACGGATTTGGTCCGGCCCGGCCTCCGCCTTGGCCATGCTGATGGAAATGTCCGTGTCGGCCCCGATTTCGGCCTTGGCGGCGCGGGTTTCCATAGCCGCGTGGTCGGCATGGGGGACGCGGTAGTATGCCTCGAACGACCGTCTGCTCGGCCTGCCCCCACCCCGCCGCAGTGTCCCCCTTGCGGATGCGCCACCGGTGGGCGACGTTGGTGCCCTCCTCCGGGAAGATGGACGGCGATACCCTGCTGTATCGCCCATCGACTCGTGGACGAGCGGCGCGCCGGGCTTGACGGCATCCGCAGCCGTCCATACCACTGCCGGTTTCCAGCCGACCGTGATCATCGTCATTGCCAGTGACCCCGTCAGGTTGGCGAGTGCGCCCGCCGCCATGCTGTAGGACGACTTGCGCAGGTGCGGCCGCACGCACAGGCGGAGCAGTTCGACCGCCGCTCCGGGACCGAGGTACGCGAGCATGATCAGCGGGCCGGCCTGACTGGTCATTCCCATCGCCAGGGCCAAGACTCCCTGTAGCGCCGCGAGGCGGAGGACGGCCCCTGTTCTCGGCACCAGCCGGTCGACGAGGACGAGCCAAATCATGTACACGCAGCCGGCGAACACACCGGCGGGAACGTGAAGCGAGCCGGCGAGCGGAGCGAAGACGAGCCTGACGTACGGTTTCGATACGATGCTCAAGGCAGCGACTATAGCCACAATGATAGCTTCACGGAGCCGCTCCCGGTCGGTCATCCTGCCGGCCCGCGAAAAGCTCTGGTCCACGACTACACCCCCGGGGATAGTTGTCCGCAGGGGAGTGGCAAGGCTATCCTCTCTGAGAATGCGGGACTGATGTATTGTAGGTACGAAGGGGGAATCGCTGTGCGTCGACTTCCGCTGCGGGCCCTGGTTGAGGCCGGGGCGCTAATCGCGCTCGCGGCCGTGCTGAGTACGATCAAGGTCTGGCGCATGCCTCAGGGTGGGTCTGTAACCGCGGGCAGCATGATCCCCGTGCTGCTGATCGGGCTGCGCTGGGGGGCCGGGCTGGGACTCCCGGCGGGGGCAGCCTACGGGTTCGTGCGGTATCTGCAGGGCGGATGGTTTGTGCACCCCGTGCAGTGGCTGCTTGACTACCCCGTGGCGTTCGGGGCTCTGGGCCTGGCCGGTGTCATGCGGCGGCGACCGTTGGCCGGAGTCGCCTTGGGTATCGGCGGCCGCTTCATGGCTCACCTTGCGGCAGGCGCAGTCTTCTATGCCAGCTCGGCTCCACCTGGCCAGAGCCCGTGGGTCTATTCGGCGATCTACAACGGGTCGTACCTGCTGCCGGAGCTCGCCTGTTCATCGCCCTGCTGCTGAGCCAGACCGAGGCCCTCCGCGATCCCCAAAGGATATGAAGGGAAACACCGACCCCACGCGGCCGGTGTTTTCTGTTGGTAAGCGATGAAGTGCTCAGGTGCCCGGCCGGCGGGGTCAGCCCCAACCTGACGATGGCCGCCGCCCGTTGTACGCCCCCAGGCTCTCCCCACGGTACGTAACCTGCTTCAACTACCTGGGCCCGCGTTGAACCTCATCCGCACCCCTGCCGGCAACACTACGCAGTTCGGGGGACCTGCTGCGAGCGCCGCGGATGTGCTCCGCCGGCCGCCGTGGAGGCGACACGCCTGAGCCTTGCCGGAAGCCGGCGGCACGCGCCGAAGAAGAAGCGAACTGCCAACCGCCGGCACCGTCACGGTCACAGGCAGCGTTCGCTGGAAACCCGTCGCGAAGACCGCCGCCCGTGGATCCAGAGCAGCCAGAAACGTTGGGACACCTGCGTCGATCGCCACCGGACTCTCCCGCATCGTCCGCTGTGGCGGGCCGCGAAGGACCCGGCCAACGCAGCAGGTCGCCGCAGCGCTAAGGAATGAATCGTCGATCACCAGCAGATTCGCCGTGGAGGTCACGACAACTGCCCACCCCGCCGTGGTCACCGGCCGTGGACACCCGCATCGGCCGGTCGACACTGGGTACGCCGCTCCAAGAGTGGTCCCTGTCCTCGGCCGCGGCATCGCCGAACACCAGCCGCGACGCCATAATCACAACACCGCCTGCGCTGCTTCGTCGCTGGCCAGGTAGGTGAGCCCGCCGGTGATGCCCTTTGCCGATGCGGTCTTGAGATAGGGCTGTCGGGCCAGTCGGCGTCCGCAGGCTCCCCAGCCGACAGCCTGGACGAGCATGGTCACGGCTTCGGCAAGAGTAACGGGGTGTTCGGCTGGAACAGCGCCCGTCGGTATAGCCCTGGATGGCTCCGGCGCCAGGCCGCGGCGTTGACAAACCCCGTGGCCCGCGGATCCGCGACATCGAAACGAGGTCGGTCCCGCCAGTTCAACGGCCTGGCCCGTAGCGCTCCAGACAATACCCGCATGATCCTGGCCATGTCGCCAGCGGGTGATCAGGTTCTCCCGGCATCGGCCCCTTCCTCCGAGGGCCGGCGACAAAGCCGATGCATTGGACATGATCGGCGACCGCCAAAATCCCCGCAGAACAGGGCAAGGGGGCGGAAGCTGCCGCGACAGACTGGGCAAAGATCCACAACAACCAGTGCGCGATTACGATGGCGCCGGTGGCCGGGCCGGTACGTCGCCATTCGCGGAGCACCCCGGGACGGTTTCTTTGCCAACTGTAACGGGGATGGATGAGTGAGTGAACGGACGTGTCGAATCGGGACGACAAGGTTTTACTAATCTATCTGAACGGCGGCTGCGCCAGCAGAGGCCGCTGGCCCCGCTGGCACACAGGATTCGATATCAGGCCTTTCAGCACGTCCACGACCTCGCCCTCTTCAGCGCGTCCGACGCAGGCCGACAGCCGCCGCCGCCGCAAGGATGCTGTTGGCGAAGCTTCATGTGTGTACAGGAGTTCGGCTGTAACGGCGCCCGCCTCAATCCAGGGCGCCATGGCGAGGAGGGCGAACGAAACAACCCACGCCCAGAGGATGGTCGGGATGTCCCGAGGCTTCAGCTCCTTGGTCGCCTGACGACCGCAAAGACGATGGTCGCCATCGTGCTCAAGCTCAGCATCTCTGATAGTGTCAGGAACCTCCACGGTAGGTCCATGTCTCACCCCTTTCCGCGATGCGGAACCGGCTGATCCCGCCCAGTCGAGCACGCCGTGGCCTACGGCATGAAGTAAAGCGAACCTGTCCTCGAGAAATCTCGCCGATAGGCCGCGTCCTCGGGTTGCTGACAAACCACACTCCAAAAGCAACTGACGGGATTCCGGCCTTGCGGGGCTCGTCGATGACGTAGTACCAGTCCCTGATCCACCCGCGCGGAGCTGCGTTCTGATGGGCGGCTCCTCTGGCGGGCAGCGGGATGGACTCGACCAGCCGGCGGGAGATACTCATTCCGAGCTCCTACGCGCCCTGGTCGAACGCGCCGAATCGCCACCTCGTGACTCCGCGACGGGGTCGTCGCCGAATTGGCGTGATACTCACCACGCACAGGGTGGCGATCTGATGCTGCGGACGTGCAGCCGGCGGCAGACATCTGCTGATCGGGTCAGGGTGACGTGGAGGCCGGAGTTTCGGATTGCTGCGGCAGCCAACTTGAAACCTCCAACACCACCTCGGCCTCCACAACCCCGTTGCCCACCGCGCCCGGGTCGGCGCCTCAGCCCGGGGTCGATCTCCGACCGTTCGCCGGCTGCCGTCGCAGGCAGAGCACAGGCCTGCGCCACCGTGCTCGTTAGCCAAACCTCTCACCCCCAACCACAGAAGTACGAAGAAGCTGTGGCCCGAGGCAACTCGCACGGCCTTGATTCGTGTGTATCCCCATGGGGAGGGTCTCCCCTGATAGCTGGGAAAACATACGGGCGCATTGGCACCGGGGTCAGGTGGGTTGGAAGCCAGAGCGTCCTGGAGCCGTTTCCGCGCTCTTTTGCCGCGAAGGAGCAACCAGACGCTACCGACCTCGTCTTAACCCCTGCGGAAGTGAGCGTCAGCTTGGCTACCGATGCCGACCTCAACGAGTTGCATGTCCAGCATGTGCAGCCGATCCCGGGATTACCTGTTTCGTTTGAGCGGCGATGGGCGGCCTAGCTGACACTGTTCAGGAACCTTCTACCGCGCCATGCGCCAGCTGCTGGGCGAAGCAGGTCAACTACGTGGCTGCGCCCTTGGTCGCAACGGATCGCTGGAGATCGCCGACGCAATGGACCTGAGCAAGGCGCGGTGAAAAGACCCTCCGGCCCTGGCAACGAATGGCGAGCTCGCTGCAGATGCACCACGGCGATGGCGGGCCGACGATGCTCGATCTGCGTTGCTCGGCGGACCCTTCGACGTGAGCAGATCGCCATGGGCGGCGGCGATAAACCAGCGCTGGAGAGTACGATCGACGACGCCTGGCGGCACGCCTGATGTGGTCAGAGGCGCTGGAATGATATGCTCGCGCACTCTGGCCACGAGGGTGGAGGCCAGTGAGGACTCTTCCGACCGCCGGGTGATCGATCGCGCCCGCTGCCGCCTTTACGCCGGTATCGCAGTTGCTCTTGTTCTCCGCAGTCGTGTTCCTGAGCCCAATGACCGGGTATACGCGCCGTGACAGCTACCGAAGTGGGTCGCCGGAATCGAGGAATACGCAGCGAGTGTCGCGCTGGTGGCTGGACATGGGCCTGCGCTCGGCGCGGTGCAGGATGTCCACGAAGAGATCGACGACTGGCTGACGATCGACAGCGCCTCCGTTCGGCAAGGATGGCACTTACGTGCTATACACGACAACGAACCGGACCAGAAAGTCGAATTCACGGCGGCGGCTGGTGCGCGACCGCGGGGAGCGGTGTCGCCGTCCGGTTTCCACGGCATCGTGATCCGTCGCCTGTGCTGACGGCGGTCTGAAAAGCGCCGAAAGCACGGTCAGCAGGTAAGATCAGTTTCGACGGTGACCGTAGCCATTGACGTCGATGGTGCCGGAGGGGTACAGACCTTGATGGGCGACGCTGCGTCTTGAGTCGGCGGAGGAAAACAGGATCGACCGGGCAGCTACCGGCTCCGTCGCGAGCAACGGCGAGAACGGCCGCCGGGTGGTCCTGTTCGGCCCGGCGTTCAACAGGCTGCCGGAGAGCCTCGCCCTGCGTATCGACAAGGTGCACCTGGCACAGAGCGGGCACACCGATATCACTATCCCGTGGGCGGAGTACGCCCGGAGCGCGGACGTGGATAAGCTCGAAAGCTGGCCCGCGGACGGCGCCGGCGCGGGCCGGTGGATCGTCAGGCTGCCGGAAACCGCAGCATTCCGCCTGCCCACCGTGCACGGCTCCCTGCACGTAGTCGGGATCGATCCGGTTTCACGCGCGGTAGTGATGGAGTTTCACGGGGCGGGTGGCCGGTCGATTACAGGCGAGATCTGGCCCCTCGCGCCATACACCTTCGGGAACAATCTGAGGACGACCGACGGCCGGCCTTACTCGGGCAACTCCAGCACGCAGATGTGGGAAAACGACGGACGGCACTATTACGTGATCGAAATCCCGGTCAGATTCGCCGAGGACAACGACACGTTCATCCTGCGCTTTGAAAAGCGAGGCCAGGACGTTGAGGTCAACGCGTCCTGGCCCGTGGAGTTGCGGGACTAGTCGGATCGATTGCGCATATGTGACCGGGCCGCGCCTGACCCGGCCCGACGCTCCTAAATCGGATCGATCGGAAAGACCGGGCGGCGGATGTTCTTGAACTCAAACCGGCTGAGGTTCGGGCTTGCCAGCCCCGGCCCGTCCACCTCGACGATCTCGGCGGCGATGGGTTCGTATGAAGCCCGGTAGTGCACCGCGGACTTGAGAACGACGATCTTCCGCTTCGCAGGGTCGACCCCGACCGACCGCGCGGCCTCGGGGTCGACCGGCTGAAAGCGGTGCTCGTTGATGATGATTTCAACGCCCCCGCTCACGACGACGGCCGTTCGGCCCATCGAGGCGGAAAGGCCGGTCGACATCGGCCCGTAGTGCACAAACGACCCGTCCGACAGCAGCCTGACCTTGCCGGTGACCCTGACCGGCGCGCCGTGCTGATCGTCGATCTTGCCCCCGACAAGCGCATCGAAGGCGCCCCCTATCCCAGCCTTGAAAGCGGCATCCACCGCCTCGGGGTCGGGAATGGTAATCACAACTGCATCGCTGGCGTTCTGCTCGAGGAGCGCCCGGAGCACCTCCGTGCCATCGCCCGAGGCTCCGCCTCCGGTGTTGTCGGCGACGTCGGCGAGGACCACGGGGCCGCGCGGAGCAGCGATGGCATATTGTACAGCTTCCGCAGGGGGTCTCATGGGCGTGACGAATTCGCCGCGGATGCGCCACGCCTCGTCCGCGAGTTCTTGGGCGATCTGGCGGGCGCGGTCTCTGTCGCCGTCCGTGGTCGCGAGAAAGGCCAGCCCTGCGTCGTGGATATCGGAGTACACGAAGCCGCCGTACACGCTGACGTTGAGCACGCCGGGCTCCTTCTCGAAGGCAAAGGCCTTCTCCATCAACGCTTTGATCGGCCCCCAACCGGTTCGGGCCGGCACCACGCCCGGCGCAAGGTCCGGCCGCACAACAACGCTGACCGGCCTGATCTCGCCGTCGAGCATCCTCTTGACGAAACCGGAAGCCTCGACTGCCCGCTCCCAGCCGTCCACATGCGGGTAGGTGTTGTACCCGAACAGCCCATCCGCCTGTTCCACCATCTGATCCGAAACCGCGGCGTGATAGTCAAGCGTGGCGACCAGCGGCTTCCCAGGTCCGATCAGCGAACGGACCCGCGCCAGGATGTCGCCTTCGGCGTCCGGAGCGCCTTCGGCGACCATAGCGCCTTGGAGGGCGAGTAGCTCGCCGGCTATGTCCCCTGCGGCTCGGATCCCGTCGAGCATCTTGCCCAGGAACAACTCGTGCGCCTCTCCGGCGACGATACCGGAGGGGACGGCCGAAGCCG
>JAXGPL010000035.1:0-11081 GCA_040766985.1 Bacillota bacterium | reverse complement strand
GACGACCACGACCGAGCGCGCAAGCCCTTCCGGCCCGAGGTCGCGCTCCAAAAACTCCTTGACTTCCCTGCCGCGTTCTCCAACCAGCGCGATAACTGTCACGTCCGCGGCCGTGTTGCGCGCCACCATTCCCATGAGCGTGCTCTTTCCGACGCCGCTGCCAGAGAAGATGCCCATGCGCTGTCCTTTGCCGCAGGTCAGGAGACCGTCCACGGCACGGATGCCGATCAGCACCGGTTGGTCGACCGGGGGCCGAGCCAGCGGGTGCGGCGGCATAGCGCGCGTCGCGCGGCGCTCGGCGCCGGTCAGCGGGCCCTTGCCGTCGATCGGGCGGCCAAGGCCGTCAAGTACGCGGCCCAACAGGTCCGGGCCGAGGGAAACCTGGAACTCTCCGCCGGCGGCCACGACCTCGCAGCCCGGGCTGACGCCCTCCAGGGCACCCAGTGGCATCAGCAGCACCAGCCGGTCGCGGAAACCGACAACCTCAGCCGGTACCGGCAAGCGGCCCTTTCCGGGGCGGAGATAGCAGAGTTCGCCGATGCTGACCGCCGGACCGTTGGCCGCGACCATCAATCCGACGACCTGCTGAACCCGTCCGCAAAGGCGCACCATCCTGGCGTCCCGCAACGCTGCCGCGGCGGCTTGGATAACCCCCGGAGTGGACCCTGTCAACGCCAGGCACCCCCGCCATCGGCGGTCGGCGGCGCGCTGACCGGGCCACTGTTCCCGCGCAGGAGGACGTCCTCGATCTGCTCAAATCTCGTGCTGAGGCGCCCATCGACGTCACCGGAAGGGCTTTGCACAACGCACCCGCCGGGCTCGACCCGGGCGTCGGCTTGGGTTTCCAGTGAGGTAAGCCCGTTTGCGGCCTTGGCAAGCGTCTCTCTCCCGGCCCGAACGGCTTCGAGATCGGCCGGGTTTACCAAAAGGCGAACTGTATCAGTGCCCGACGGCAGGTGCGAGAGGGCCTCGGCAGCCACAGCCATGACGACGTCCGGCGAAACCCGCAATTCCCTGGCCACGACCCGGCGTGCGATATCGATAGCCAACGCAATGATCTCCCGCTGCGCGGATGCAAGCATGATCTGCCGGTCGGCCTGCGCCTTTGCGACGATCTCCCCCGCCTCGCGGACGGCCTGCTCGCGCAGAGCTGTGATCTCGGAGCGAAGCTGGCCTTCGAGGCGCTCGGCGATCTTGAGGCAGGCCTCCTCAGCCAAGGCGACTGCCCTTTCGTTGGCCCCCGCGAGGATCTCCTCAGCGCGCTGGCGCGCCTGGGCAAGGAGCGCTTCGGCGGCCTCCTGCGAAAGCGCATTGCTTTCTTCTTCCACCCGTGCGGAGTCGTGAGCGGCCTCGGCCTCCTCCTCCGAAACTTCGTCGACCGGAAGGTCACACGGAGGCTCAAGCGCTCCCAGGTCGTCGGCTTCCCAAGGGGTTGCCACTGCGGCAGAAACCGGCGCGGGAGCGCGCTCGGGACCGCCCTCCGAACCCACGCGGATCGCACACGACCCGTCGATCTCGTAGGCCTGGGGCTTATACACCGTGTTGGTGAGGCTAGACAACCAGCTCGCCTCCCCGGCCACGATCGGTCACGACTTCGCCCTCGTCTTCGAGGCGCCGGACCAGGTTGACGATCTTCTGCTGGGCCTCTTCCACCTGGCGCAGGCGGACCGGCCCCATGTACTGCATGGTTTCCTGGAGGTTCTCGACAGCCCGCTTGGACAGGTTGCGGAAGATCTTCTCGGTCACTTCCTCCGAAGCAACCTTGAGCGCCAGCGGCAGATCGGTGTTGAGATCGACCTCGCGCAGGACTTTTTGCATTGCGCGGTCGTCGAGGTGGATGAGGTCCTCGAAGACGAACAGCCGCTTGCGGATCTCCTCCGCAAGGTCAGGAAACTGCTCAACGAGCGACTCGATGATCGACTTTTCAGTGCCTGGTCGACGCGGTTCAGGACGGCAGACGCACGCATCCAGGCCGCCTGCCGCCGTGTAGTCCTCGGACATGACCGAGGCCAGCTTCCGCTCGAGCACCCGCTCGACCTCGCGGACGACATCGGGCGAAGTGCGGTCCATCACGGCGATGCGCCGCGTGACCTCGACCTGCATGTCCGGCGGGAGCGACCCGAGGACCGTTGCGCTCTGGGCGGGTTCGAGATAGGCCATGATCAAGGCGATGGTCTGGGGGTGCTCCTTGCGGATGAAGTTGAGCAACTCCGCGGCGTCGGTGCGGCGCAAGAAGTCGAACGGCCGGACCTGCAGCGTCGACGTAAGCTGGTTGAGGATGTCCTTGGCGCGGTCGGCGCCTACGGCGCCCTGCAGCAGTTGGCGGGCATAGTCGATGCCGCCTTGGGAGATGTACTCCTGGGCGACGCACATGTCGTAAAACTCGGTGATCGTCTTTTCCTTTATCTCCGGGGTGACCTTGCGCATCGAGGCGATCTCCAGGGTCAGTTGCTCAACTTCCTCGTCGCGGAGGAACTTGAGAACGTTGGCGGAGGCTTCGGCGCCCAGCGAAATCAGCAGCACGGCAGCCTTCTGGCGCCCGCTTAACGCGTTCTTACGGCCTTGCGGCTTGAACTCAACTGCCAACGGACATCACTCCTCCACCAACCAGGACCTGAGGACCTCGGCCGCGGACTGGGGTTTCTGCCGGAACAACCTCTGCAGGTCGTCTTGCGCCTTCAGGCGCGCAACCTCGTTGGCCGGCAACTCGGGGGCCACTTCCTCTGCGACGACCACCTCGAGCTGGCGCTGGCGCTCGCGTCTGGCCGCCGTCCGACCGCGCAGGAAGAGCACCATGCCGAGGACAAGGGCGAGGCCTACGCCGGCCCCCGCGGAGATCAGCCTGTTGCGCCGGCCGACGGCCATGTCGGCCGCGATGGATTCCGCGAGGTCGGTGTTGAAGGGCAGGCCGGTGACGACAATTTGGTCGTCGCGGCTTACGTCCGAACCGACTGCGGCTGCCACAAGTCGCTCAAGGCTCGCGATCTCGGCGGCGGCCAGTTCTTTGTTCACGACCACGGAAACCGACAGCCGCTCCAAGGCGCCCGGCGCCACAACGGTGTGTTCGGTGATCTCGTTAAGCTCGAAGTTCTTGACCACTTCGCTCTTCTCGCTCTCGGAGGACCCGCTCGACGCAGCCGTCGGGCTCTCGTAGATCGGCACGTTGGTCTGCACTCCTGCGCCGCCACCGTCCCCGCTCCCCGTGGAGCCCTGGACGCTCTCGTAGGCCTCCTGCATGCTCCGGACCAGCCCCTGGCCGTCGGCGATCGGCTCAAACAGCCTTCTCTCAATAACCGACTGGTCGAACGACAACTGGGCCGCTACGCGTGTCGCCACGTTTCCGGGGCCGAGGACCTGTTCGAGCATCCGTTGCAGGCTGGATTCAAGGTCGCGCGAGAACTGCCGCGTCGTGTCGATCGCGCCTGTGGCGGTTTCCGTAAGGGAGGGCTGGCCTGACCCGCCGGCTGCCTCAAGCACGTGGCCGGATTGGTCGACGACGGTGACCGACTCGGGGTCGAGACCCTCGACGCTTCGCGCAACCAGGTTGACGATGCCCCGGACCTGTTCGGGCGCCAGAGCAGCGCCGGGCTTCTGCTGGACCAGGACCGCCGCCGTGGTGGGCTTGGCCTGACTAGTGAACAGGCTCTGCTCCGGCAGGACGATGTGGACGCGCGCGGAGTCGACCTGATCGATCTGCGAGATGGTGCGGGCCAGTTCGCCGGAGAGGGCCCGGACGTAGTTGGTGCGGCGTTCAAAATCCGTCGCGCCGATGGAAACCCCTTCGAGCAGTTCAAAGCCGGGGGACCCTAGGCCGGGCAGGCCCTCGCCCGCCAGCTTAAGGCGGGCCGAGTGAACCAGGCTGGACGGCACCAGGATCGTCTTGCCGCCGTCGGCCAAACGGTAGGACGTGCCCTCCGCCTCAAGCGAGTCGACGATTGCCGATGCATCCTTTGGTTCAAGCCGGTTGAACAGGACCACGTATTCGGGACGGGCGGCGAGCAACGTCCACCCGCCGAGCAGCGCCAACGCGCAAACGGCGGACGCGACGACCACGACCCGCTTGCGCGGGGCGATCGAGTCCCCAGATGGAGGTTAACCTGCCCATAGCCTCGCTAGCCTTCACCGGCACACCTCTCCCCTAGCTAGACCTGCATCCGCATGATCTCTTGGTAGGCCTCGATGATCTTGTTGCGCACCTGCAAGGTGAACTGCAGGGACAGGTTGGCCTTCTCGGCGGCGAGCATGACCTGGTGCATCTCCGCGGCCTGGCCGGCCGCCAAGGCCTGCGCCATCTCGTCGGCCTGCAGCTGAAACTCGTTGACCTGCCTGATCGCCTGGAGCAGGGATTCACGAAAATCCGTTTTGGGCGCGCCGCCCTGGGCTGCGGGAGAAACCGCAGCCGCCTGTCCCGCGGTCTGGCCGGCCGCCGGCGCCTGAGCCGCCTTGCTCCCGGACCCGAGCAACTGGCCGATGCTCGCCCCGTGACTGCCGTTGATCCGCATGGACATCGCCGGTCACTCCTAGCCGCGGCCGATTTCCAGAGCCTTGAGGAACATCTGCTTGGCCGCGTTGAGCGCGGTGACGTTGGCCTCGTAAGCCCTGGTGGCTGAGATAAGGTCGACCATTTCTGTGACCACGTTGACGTTGGGCAACAGCACGAAACCCTCTTCGTTGGCGTCAGGATGCGATGGGTCGTACTTCAGGACGGGCGGAGACGGGTCGCGGGCGATGCCCAGGACGCGTACTCCCGAACCGACTGCCGAGGCCGGGTCGCTGCCGTTCGCTGTGGCGAAGGGGCCTGAGCGCTCCGGCCCGCGCGATGCGACGACCGCGAGCTGGCGAATATACGGCCCGCCTTCGGGGGTGCGCGTGGTGCTGGCGTTTGCCAGGTTGTTGGCGATGATGTCCAGCCGCAACCGTTCGCTGGTCAGCCCGGATGCCGCGACATCGAGCGTGTGGAAGATCCGCACCGGCTATCGCCTCCCCTCGGTGATGGCGAGGCGTAGAAGGCCGAGATGGTTATTCATTTGCTGGACGAGGGCCTGGTAAAACAGCGAGTTCTCCGCGAGCATGGCCATTTCGGCCTCGACATCCACGTTGTTGCCGTCGTTTCGTAGAGTGGTGCCCCCCGCCCGGACGACCTCGATCTCGCCAGCGCTCAGGCCGCCGGCTGCTCCTGCACTCGCGCCAGTCGCACCGCCGAACCCGGCCCTGTGCCCGGCGGCGGTCGTTGCCAGCTTAACGCCCGGCTGTGATTGCCCTTGGGTGATGGCGCTTTGCAGCGCGCTCTGAAAGTCCACGTCAAGGCGCTTGTATCCCGGCGTGTTGACGTTGGCGAGGTTTTGCCCGAGCGCCGAACCACGCAGCGAGGAATAGGTGAGTGATCTCGAAAGCATGTTGATCGCAGCGAGTGACGTCTGCCTCATCGCCGGCCTGCCCCCCAAGCCCTGCTGGTGTGGTGCGAAATGAGCCGGCGGCCACCCCTTCGCGGGGCAGAGGAGGTGACATTCCCACAAAAGGGAACGAGCCTACCTTCGGCAGCCGGCTGTCTGGCTTGGCCAGACCCCTGGTTTTGCGTCCCCACCTCGCGGTGAGTTTGCCGTTGTCGAGCTTGCTCGTTTACATAACCTACGCGTTATTGCATACCCGCACAATGATATGTCGTGTGGCCGACACCCTTTTGGAAAGACCCAGTTTGACCGGAAACCGGCCGGAACGGCCAAAATACCCCCAAAAGGGCCAAAAAAGACGGTGAACGGAGCCGATAGGGCCCCGTTCACCGCGTCTACGCGTGACCGCCGCCTCGGGCGACGGCCCGCAGCATATCCGTCTTCCTGCTATTCAGCTTTCTGGAACGAATCCTTAGCCTGGCACTGCGGGCACTTTCTTGGCTTGCACCGCGAGTCCTTCGCAAAGCCGCAGACTCCACACTTCCAGACGGCCACTGGTCCTCACCTCCCGCGGATTGCGGCCCGACTAGGTTGTTTGCAGCATGCGCACCAGCAGCGCGGCGCGCTCAGGCATGAATTTCGTAATCAGATACTCGTCCTGCGCGTGGCCGCCTTCTCCGACCGCGCCCATCCCGTCGAGGGTCGGCACACCGAGGGCGGCTGTGAAATTGCCGTCGCTGCCGCCGCCGGTGCCGGTTTCAGCGAGGGAAAGGCCAAGCTCCGCGGCGTACGCCTTGGCGCGCTCGAACAACGCGACGATCGCCGGGGTCCGCTCCATCGGCGGGCGGTTGAGCCCGCCTTCGACGGTTAGCTTGGCCTTGGGGTTGACAGGCTGCAGCGACTTCATCGCCGCGACCACCCGGTCCGCTTCGGCCATCGTCGAAACCCGGCAATCGACCGCTGCCTCCGCCGCGGCGGGAACCACGTTGGGCCTGCTCCCGCCCGATACGACGCCGACGTTGAGCGTCGTGCCGGTCGCGTAATCGGTCATCGCCTGGATACGAAGGATCTGGCTGGCCAACTCCTCGATGGCGTTGACGCCCCGCTCGTGGTCCGCGCCGGCATGTGCCGCACGTCCCTCGACCCGGATCCTGAACCCGCCCACGCCTTTGCGGAAGGTCTTGATCATCCCTTTCACACCGACGGCCGGTTCGAGCACGAAGGCCGCCTTGCTCCTTTGGGCCTCGGCTTCAATAAAAGAGCGTGACGACGGGCTGCCGACTTCCTCATCGGTGTTAAACAGCAGGACGACAGGCCGGGCGGGCCTGACGCCGAGGTCGCTAAGAGCGCGCAGGGCCATCAGGGCCTGCACTGCCCCGCCCTTCATGTCCATGGCGCCGGGGCCGAAGGCCATACCGCCGGTGATGTGGAATGGGCGGCGAGCTGTTTCGCCGGCCGGCCACACGGTATCGATGTGGCAGAGCACCAGAAGCTGCCCCTCAGGGGCCGGGCCCAGCCGCTCCGGCCAATACCTCGCGAGGAGGTGATCCCCGTATCGCTCCTGGGCAAGGCGGGTCACGTCGCAGCCGAGCGCGATCAACTCGCTCTGGAGCCAATCGACGAGCCTGTCGGTTGCTTCTTTGTCGAGGCTGGGAGAATCGGTTTCGACGAAACGGCGCAGCAACGACTCAAAGTCGCCCTGGTGACGTCGCATGTAGTTGAGCAGTTCGCTCGGTCCGGGGGTCAAGTCCCGGTCACCTCCGATGCCGTTGGTGGACGTTCGTGCGTTGCGCCCGTACTTTCGCGCACCAAAGCGAATAGACCTGCACCACTGGACCGCCGCATTACGCCCGCCCGCAGGGAATACCTAATAGGCGAAAGGCAAAGCCGCAAGGGATGAGAGGGAAACCCGGGTGCAGGGCGAAAGGCTCAGGCTGGGAAGCCCTCTTCCCTTTTGATTTTTCGTGCTACGAGGAGGGATTCAGTTGGCGGAAAAGATCACCCTGAGCGTGATCAAAGCGGATGTTGGAGGATTCGTCGGACACTCCAGCGTGCACCCCGCCCTGATGGCCAAGGCCGCCGAGAAGATCGCGGCGGCAAAGAAGGCCGGGATTCTGGTTGACGGACACGTCAGCCACGTGGGTGACGATGTCAACCTAATCATGACCCACAGACTAGGTGTCGACAGCGACACGATCCACAAGCTTGCCTGGGACACCTTTGTCTACTGCACCGAAGAGGCCAAGCGCCTCAAGCTGTACGGGGCGGGACAGGACCTGCTTGCGGATGCGTTTTCGGGTAACGTCAAGGGCATGGGCCCTGGTGTCGCAGAAATGGAGTTTGAGGAGCGGACCAGCGAACCGGTAGTCGTGTTCATGGCTGACAAAACCAGCCCCGGCGCCTGGAACCTGCCGCTGTACAAGATCTTCGCCGACCCGTTCAACACAGCGGGGCTGGTGATCGATCCGCGGGTGCACGCCGGTTTCCGGTTTGAGGTCCTCGACCTGATGGAGCACAAGCGGATCATCTTCAACTGCCCGGAAGAACTGTACGACATGCTGGTGTTCATCGGCGCCCCGGGGCGGTACTGCATCAAGACCGTCTGGTCGCGCGACAGCGGCATGATCGCCGCTGCATCCAGCACGCAGCGGCTGTCCCTGATCGCCGGCAAGTATGTCGGCAAGGACGACCCGGTGATGATCATCCGGTGCCAGAGCGGGCTGCCCGCGGTTGGGGAGGTCATCGAGCCCTTCGCCAAACCGCATCTGGTGCCCGGCTGGATGCGCGGGTCGCACGTCGGCCCGTTGATGCCGTGCAGCGTAGCCACAGCGACCCCGAGCCGGTTCGACGGGCCGCCGCGAGTGGTCGCGTTGGGTTTCCAGATCGCCAACGGACAACTCGTCGGCCCGCAGGACTTCTTCGCGGACGTCGCTTACGACCGGGCGCGCCAGGTCGCCAACGAGATCGCGGACTATATGCGCTCAATGGGCCCGTTCGAGCCGCACCGCCTGCCGCTTGAGGACATGGAGTACACAACCCTGCCGCAGGTGACGGAGAAGTTCAAGGGGCGGTTCGAGAAGGAAGAGTAAGGCCGCATCGGCACCCCGGACCCGGCGCCGCAATTGACGGCGGACGCAGCGTAAGGGCGCCGGGTCCGGGGTTATCGCCCCCGCTCCGGTCATTCATCGGCCGTCAGGTCCGCCGCCGGCCGCCGCCCCTTGGCCACGCCCGTCTCGATACCATCTCGCCTGTTTGTCGTACATCTGTGCGTAGACCCCGCCGGGGCCGGAACTCGCCAGGAGCTCGTCATGAGACCCCTGCTCGACAAGCTGCCCGCCCTTCATGACCAGGATCGTGTCGGCCAGGCGGGCGGTCGCCAGCCGGTGCGATACGACAATGGCCGTCGAGCCAACGATGCTGTCCATGGCGCGTTCAAGGATTTCGGTTTCCTGAAGCGGGTCCAGCGACGTCGTCGGCTCATCGAGGATCGCAAGCTTTGCGCCACGCGCGAACACCCGGGCGAGGGCCAGGCGTTGCCACTCGCCTCCCGACAACTGGTAGGCGCGTCCGAACGACGTGCCGACGTCGGTGTCCAGTCCCGCGGGAAGCGCTTCGATCTTGTCCCTGATCCCGCCCAGCTCCGCCGCGCGCAGCAGCGCGGCATCGTCGCCGGCGAGGCTGATCCTCCCAAAGGCGATGTTCTCCCTGGCGGTCAGTTCATAGCGGACGAAGTCCTGGGCCAAGTAGCCCACACCTGCCCAGAGCTTCTCAAGGTTGTATTCCCGGATGTCGCGGCCGTTGATCAGGATCACGCCTTCGTCCGGGTCGTATAGGCGGAGCAGCAGCTTGACGACGGTCGACTTGCCGGCGCCGTTCTCGCCAACCAGGGTCGCCCTCTTGCCTGAGGCAAGTCGGAACGACACGTTGGTGACTGCCTGGACCCCGGTGCGTGGATAGGCGAAGCTCACGCCTACGAACTCGATGCTCGGCGGTTCGCCGTCTCCGTCCGGATTGTCGCCGTGCAAACCGGGACCGTCCTCCGGCCAGGAAATCGTGGGCGCCATATCCATCACTCGCCGGAACGCCCCCACGCGTGCGGCGCTCTCGTACGCGCCTGCGACGGCGCTGGTGTCGCTCTCCATCCGGCGGATGTTCGCAACCACAAGTCCCATGAAGAACACCAGTTGGCCCACCGTGATGCGCCCGGCGGTCAGGGACGCCAGGACGAACACGATGCCGACAATGGATGCCAGGGATACAGTCGCCTCGACCACGAACTGGCGCCGCTGGTTCGTCATCAGCATGCCGCGCTCGCGGTCCCACAGCAGGTCCTGCACCGCCTTGACTCTGGCCAGCAGGTATTCGCGGAAACCGAGCACCCGCATCTCCCGTACGCTCGCCGGCGAACGGAGCAAAGAACCAACGTACTGCAGCCTGCGGAATTCGGGCGTCGAACGCAGCTCATGGTACAGCCTTGACCGGCCCATGCGCGTGAAGATGACGCCGCAGGGAACGCACACAGCGGCTGCCACGGCAGCTGCTCGCCAGTCGAACCTGGCGATGATCGCCAGCGAGGTAGCCATCGTCAGGGATGTGCGAAGCAGGCTGGCGAGCATTGCCGGTGTATGAGCAACGAGCGAGAGGTTACGGTCGGCGTATTCAAGCGAGTCTTGGACCTCGGGGGATTCGATGGCTGCCGTATCCATGCCGGAAGCCCGGGCCAGCAGTCCGACACGTAACGAATTGCTGACCGCCACGCGGAGGTACGCCCCACCGAGATTGCTCGCCCATCCGTAAGCGCTCTGGGCGAGTTCAACGGCCAGCCGGAACGCCAACGGTGCGACGAGCACCGACAGCGCCGCACCGGCGTCGACGACGGCGATCGCCCTGTCGACGAGCAACCCCTGCAAGTAGGAGGCAACAACGCTGAACTGCGACGCGACCACGGCGCCTACGAAGGTCATGGCGGTGACAAACCGCCCTGCCCGCCAGGTCTGCCCGAGGGCGTAGATGGTATGCGCAAAGGCCGCGCGGAGGCTAGGGCGGAGGTCTTGACCCCTCAACTCACGCGCACGGTAACGTGGTAGGTGCATCCGATCGCTCCTGACTGCGGGAGATGACTATTCCTCCGAGTCGTCCAAGTCGACCTCGACTGCGTCGGCGATGATCTTCTGGATGTCGCCGAGAAGCCGCGACAGCTTGTATTCGGCCTGGAGGAAGGCTGAGATCACGGCGTGCGAGGCGACGATCTCCGACAACTGATCGAGCTTGGCCTGCTCGTCCTCAGAGATCTCCTGGCCCTGGAGCGTCCGGCTCTGGAGCTCAAACTGGCGGGTGCGGAAATCGCGGAGCATCTCAAGGCTGGTCCGTTCGGCCTTGAGCCGCGCAGCTGCGAGGCGGAAGTCTGCGTACTCGGGGCTTGCCTTGATGCTTGCCGCAAGCCGGTGGGCGCTGTCGTATACGTTGACCTGGCTCACAATACCCCTCCTCATCCTATAGGCACGAAGGCAGCCGGACCACCAATCCCGTCCGGCTGCCTGCACTGGTCCGCAACGCCAGTTTACACTAATCCGCGCAGTTTACGGTTAGGTCGCCCCGGCTTCGCGCTTCATCTCGTCGGGCAGATACTCGACAGCCCACCCAAGACCGAGTTCGTAGAGCTTCTCGGGCGTAGGCACGCCCTCGTCGTTC
>JAXGPL010000034.1:0-12314 GCA_040766985.1 Bacillota bacterium | reverse complement strand
TGGCGAGATAGGTCGGGCAATTGGTCTGGCAGAAACCGCACTTGTTGCATTTGGCCAGCTCGCGCAATGCGGCGTCCCGGAGTCCGGCAGGAATGGCGAGGCTCATCTACCGTCACCTCCCGGCGGCGCGAATACCCCTGGACTGCCGAAGGCCTCCATGAACCGGCGGTCCCCGGGTCCAGCGCCGGTAACCGAGTACCCGGCCCCGCGCCTGCTCCACCTGCCGGAGAATCGGGTCAGGCCCGCCGCCCACGCCAGGACATCGCGTTCCGCCGATGCCGCCGTCGTTGCGGCGACCTGGCCGATGCCCGATATCACGCACGCGGACCACGCCGGCCCCGCGCCTGCTGCGTCGGCAAGCCACCCTGGAAGAGCAGCCGCCGGACAGGCAAAGCCCGCCAGAAAACCTGACTCGGCGGCTGCCTCGAACGGAGCCGACCATCTACGCCAGGCGTTCTGGGCCGCTGAGGGCTGCAGGGCACGGACCGGCAACCGATCCGCCCAAAGACCTTTGGACCACTCGACGTCCTCGGCCATGCCCGCAAGCCGTACCAGGAGCAGCGGCTCCGCGGTCGTGCAACCGGGCAGGCCCCCTCCTCCAGCAGCCACGGCGAGCGGCCGCGTGTTCCTGACGAGGCGGTCGAGTACGGCGTGGTCGATCGGGTCGCCCGCCAGGGGCATCACGAGCGTCACATCGGACTCCGGCTTCGGCCAGACGCGGAAGGTTACCTCCGCGATCAACGCCAATTGCCCGTAGCTGCCGGTAAGGAGCGGCATCAGGTTGTAGCCGGTAACGTTCTTCAGTGTCTTCCCGCCGAGGCGGACGACTCCGGCTGCCGCGGTGAGGATCTCAGCCCCCAGGGCCCACCGGGCGATGCCGCCCAACTGGGTATCGCACGGTGACGGGTGGGCAGTGCTGACGTCGCCGCCAACCGTGCCGTGCCAGTTGTGGTCCAGCGGCGGCAACCAAAAGCCTTCCCTGTCCAGCGCATCCCGCAGGTCGGACGAACTTGTTCCGGCGCGCACACGGACGGTAAGATTGGCGGCGTCGAGTTCGACGATGCCCAAAAGTCCGGCTGTGCTCACGACCCCTCTTCCATCGTCGCCTTCCCGGCCGTCCACGCCCAGCGCCCACGGGCGACGCGACCCGCCGCCCGCGATGGCCAGCATCCGGCCCCCGGCGACGGCCTCCCCGACCTGGTCGGCCAGCTGAGCAAGCGGCGCGTCGGGTCGGCGAACCTGCGCTGTGCCCGGCGGCGCCGTCTTTGCGGGAGGGATTGCCTTGCCCGGGTTAAGCCGGCCTTGGGGATCGAACGCGCCTTTGACCCGCCTCATCAGGGCGAGAGCGGGTTCGTCAAGGGCCAGCGCCACGAAGTCCAGTTTTTCAAGGCCCACGCCGTGCTCGCCGCTGATGGTCCCACCCATCTCGACGGCGCGCCGGAGGATCTCCTCGTTGGCATGATGGACCTTTGCCACCCGCTCGGGCGTGTGCTCCCCGTACAGCACGATGGGATGCAGATTGCCGTCCCCGGCGTGGGCCACAATCGCAATGTCCAGCCCGTGCCGCGACCCGACTTCTTCCACGTGGCGCATTATCTCAACGAGGCGATCGCGCGGCACGGTGGCATCCTGCACGGAGTAGATCGGGCTGCGCCTCGCCAGCGCACCGAATGCCGAACGCCTGCCAAGCCACAGCCTGGACCGCTCGTCCTCATCTCGCGCGGCCGACACACTGCGCGCACCCAGATCCCGGCAGATCGCATCGATGGCGGCCGCCTGGCGTTCGAGCCCCGGGGCCGGGCCGTCCAGTTCGATCAGCAGGGCGCCCTCCGCGTCAGTTGGGTAGCCGAGGCGGAACGACTCCTCAACCACGTTGAGCGTGGTCCTGTCCATCAGCTCGAGCGTCGCGGGAAGCATACGCTCGGCGATGATTGCGCTTACGGTACGCCCGGCGTCCTCGAGCCTGTCGAATACCGCCAGGATGGTCTTGACCGCGGGCGGCAGCGGTTCGAGCCGGATCAAGATCTCAGTGAAGACCGCCAGCGTGCCCTCGGAGCCTACGAGGGCGCCCGCGGAGTTGAGTCCGGGGTCGGCGCCGGGGTACTGCCCCAGTCGCACGACCTCGCCGTCCGCGAGCACCGCGACAAGCCCGAGGATATGGTCGGCGGTGACGCCGTACTTGAGGCAGTGGGGCCCGCCCGCGTTTTCGGCCACGTTGCCGCCCAGCGTGGAAACCTTTTGGCTTGCCGGATCCGGCGCGAAGCAATACCCGAGCGGAGCGAGGAAATCCTGAAGCGCGAGGTTGGTTATCCCCGGACCGACTACCGCCGTGCGGGCGGAGAGGTCGGTAGACAGCACTTTTGCGAGCCTGGATAGCTCAAGCACGATCCCTCCGGCAATCGGCACGGTGCCCCCGCTGAGGTTGGTGCCGGCCCCGCGGGGCACGACAGGCACGCCGCTGGCCGCCGCCCACGCCATGACCTTGGCCACGGCCGCAGTTCCCGACGGGACGACGACGGCTTCGGGCAAGGCCATGTCGCCGGTGGCGTCGTAGCTGTAGGCGATCCGGTCGCCCGGACCCGAAAGAACCAATTCGTCATTGCCGAGAAGGCGTACAAGTTCGCGGCCGATGGCCGAGCGCGAGGTGGACTTGATCAGGCTCAACGCGCAGAAACCCCCGTTCCGAGACCGCACAACGTTTGAAGGGGGTTTCAATGTGAGCGGCTCGAAACCTCTCCGGGGTCCGCGCTCCCGGGGGTTCTTGACAACCGCCATTCCTGGGCGTATACAGGCATTATGTAACACACCGCGGCAAGGAGGCCCACAGATGCCGACGTACGAGTATAAGTGCCCCAAGTGCGGCCACTTTGAGGTTGAGCAGCGGATCACCGATGACGCCTTGACCAGTTGCCCAACCTGTGGCCAACCAGTCAAGAAGCTGATTCCACGCAAGCTTTCGATTCAGTTCAAGGGTCCGGGATTCCACGTCAACGACTACCCCAGCGGCGGCCGCAAGGCTTCCGCGGAGCCCGCGACGGCCGACGCTGCCGCGCCGGCGGCAACCGACGCGCCCAAAAGCGAGTCCAAGGCCGCGGCGAGCGAATAAGCGGCGGGATACCGTCATCCAAAAATGGGCCCGGCATTCTGTGCCGGGCCCTTTGCTGTGGCACGCTGATCCTTGCCCCGTCGCGGCCTCCTACGCCGCTAGTAACGCTTGAGTGAAACCCGCCCGATCGTGGCCTGAAGCTCAAGGTCGATCCGCGACATGGCAGTACCGTATGACTCGTCCTGCCAGTAGCCGTTGACGCGGCTAAGGCCTGCGACTGAAAACTCCCGCTCGCCGATTGACACCCCACCCGAGACCCTGAGCGCAGCATCACGCGGGACCCACACTTCGACTTCGCCGGTGGTGACGCTGGCCCTCGCGGTCACCTGTCCCTGCGGTTCGCCGAACCTGACCTTGATCTGTCCGGCTCCGCCGCGGACATCGAGGCGTTCGACGTTGTAGCGGCGGAGGTCGAGATCGGCCTGGCCCGCGGTCAGGCTGAGATCGAGGTCTAGCGCCACGTCCTCACGGAACTCGAGGATCGCCCGCGGAGTCCGCCCGGTGTGGATGTTGATCGGAATGCCGATCGACGCATTCACGCGCAGGTTGCCGGTGCCGGCTGTCGCCTCGTACGAGTGCGTAAGCCCGCCGGGCCGGTGGTCGATACCGACATAGAACAGCCTTCCGCCCGGCCCTGCGGTGCTCACCTGGGCCGCCGTCAGGTCGATATCCGCCCGGAGGACGGATACCTCCGGCTCTTCTCCTGTGCTGCTGATCTCCGTATGCTGCAAGGCGATCTCTCCGCTCCGCGGACCGACAAACAGCCAGAGGACTACGACCGCGGCCAGAACCAGGACGATAGCTGTGCCGAGCCTGCCGCCGGTGAGCACGACGACCCCCGCCCCGATCAACAGGACGGGCCAGAATCTACCTAGAATCCCCCACACCTCGACTTCGAACCAGCCCAGGTTGGCCGCGAGGAACACCAACCCCACAGCAATAACTAGCAGGCCGGCGGCGACCTTGCCGAAGGGCCTCACCGCCGCGTCCCTCCCACCGAACTGAGGACAATGAAGATGCCGAACCCGATCAGGATCAGCGGCCAGAAGCGGTGGAGGTTGAGCCACGGGACGAACGTCCTGGCCAGTAGGAAGCCACCAACGGCGATCAAGACGACGCCGAGGGCGCTGTTGCCCGATGACCTATGCACGGTTACCGTCACGCCGGGATCAGGGGCGGGGCGGTTAAGCGTCACTTCGGCTTCCGCAACACTCTCGGTCGTGCCGCCGGTTTCTGCACCCGGGGACTCGGGTCCGCCGCCGGCCGGCGCAGCGTTGCTGAGCGGGGGCTCGGCGACGTGCGTTGGCCTCTGGGTTTCAACATAGGGGACGGCCCTGCCGAAGGACTCGCGCGGCTCGCTTGGGATGATCAGCCAGGCCACGAGGTATGCGATGATCCCGGTGCCACCGAGAAAGATCAGCGCAGCCCATGCCAGGCGGACGATCGTGGGGTCGACTTCGAAGTACTCGGCGATGCCTCCGCAGACGCCGCCGATGATTGCGTTGGTGTTAGAACGATAGATCCTCTTCACAACGGTCACCTGCCGAAGTTGATTTGCCCGAACGAAACCATACCCTAAGACGCGACGGCGCGGCCGTGCCTTTCACCGGTCACGCACAGAAGACGCTCAGCAGGGAAAAATGGCCAGGCGTCAAAGCGAATGCGGGTAATCAGGCAGGCAGAGCCAAAGGAGAGAACCGGTTCGATGCCCAAGGACCTAAGGCAACTCGTCTTCATCATCGGCTTGCTTGCTTCGCTAACGCTCCTTGGCATGGCCGTGTCCCCCGCGGGCCTGCCGGCGCAGGCGTGGCACATGCTCCTGATCGGTATTGGAGCGGCGGCGCTATGGATGAGCGAGGCGGTACCGATCGCCATCACGTCGGTGTTCGTTATCCTCGCGACCGGCGTCTTCGGAATACTCCCGCTGCGCGATGGCCTCTCTTTGGTGTTCGATCCGGTGAGCGCGATCGTCTTCGCCGGATTCTGCCTTGCCGCCGCGCTGCAGAAATACGGCCTCGACCGGCGGCTCAGCCTGGCGTTGTTGATTCGTATGGGTGAGCGGACCGACCGTGTCATCTTCGGGATGATGATCGCGACTGCTCTGCTCTCGACGATGATCTCCAACACCGCAGCCACGGCCGTGATGATGGTCATCGCAATCAGTGTGTTGCGCACGGCGAATTCCAGGGCCGGCGAAAGCAATCTCGGCCGGGCGATGCTGCTAGGGATACCCTTCGCGGCCAGCATCGGCGGCATGGGCACTCCCGCCGGCACTCCGGGCAATGTCATCACTCTGGCCCTGCTTCGCGAGATGACGGGTATCTCGATTACCTTCCTCGGCTGGATGGTCCTCGCCTTGCCGGTAATGGTCGTCTTGCTGCCGATCGCCTGGCGCCTGCTCGTCATGCTCTACCCACCCGAACTCAAGCGCATGGACCTGACGGAGTGCAGGCGGATGTTGAGGGAAATGGGCGGCCTGGGGCCCCATGAGAGGCGGGTCGCAGCCATCTTCGGCTTGACGATTGTGCTCTGGATGTCGGAGCCGTTTTTGCCGGTGCCCAAAGACTGGACTTCGCTGGTCGGTCTGCTCGCGGTTGTTCTCCTCTCGCTTCCGCACCTAGGGGTGCTGGAGTGGAAAGACATCCACGAAAACACCGGCTGGAACATCTTTCTGCTGATCGGCGGCGGATTGGCCCTCGGCAAAGGCCTCACCAAGACAGGCGCTGTAGCCTGGCTCGCAGAGATATTGACATCCTACGTCGCAGGCTGGCCGGGATGGCTTGTGCTTGCCCTGGTGTCCGCGGCGACAGCGGTGGCTATTGTCGTCTTCTGTACGATCTCAGGGACTGCCACGACGCTTGTCCCGCTGGCGATCGGCCTCGCGATGACCGCCGGGTGGTCTCCCCGTACCTTCGCAATGGTCGCGGGGCTGTCGGCGTCGTTTGCGTTCCTCCTGCCGGCCAACGCCGCCCCGAACGCCCTTGCCTACGGGTCGGGGTACTTCAAGTCGATGGAGATGTTCCGATCGGGCATCATCCTCATGCTGCTGTCGATCATGGCCGTGTCGCTCGTGGCCAACCTCGTCTGGCCGCTAATGGGGACCGGCATCTAGCTAGTCCGTTCTTGCGCGCGGCTCCCTCACATGGGCATTCACCGCTCCCGGCCGATCCTCAGGGCCGGCCGGGAGTCCACCTGTGCCAGCAAACAGTCTTTGACCTGTGTAAGGGGGCAGAACAGGGGAGGAGTCAGGGCCTGAAGAGGATGCTGACTGGCGCCGCCAGAGCCTGATCCCCGCACTGCAGGCCAAGCGCAAGCGTCACCAGCCGGAGGGAGTTGCCGGTTGGATCGATCCGGGCAGCGAGCGCTGCGGCGACCGGCTCGCGGGGAAACCGCACCAGATAGGCCCGGTAGCCTGTCGACGCCCGGAACGGCAGCCGCGCCGCGACTGCGCCGCCCACCCCGCCGAGTTGCGGCATGCTGATCGCATCCTCGTAGGCGGCCGGAACCCGCACGAGCACCGTAACCCACCTCGACCAGACCGGCACCCGCTCTGCATTCACTCCGACGACGACCGGGTTCAACGACAGGGCGCTGCAACGGTCGCTGGCTGCCTGAAAACACACCTCAGCAGACGCGGTATTGCCTGCGCGATCGGTGGCCGTAATGGACAGAGTGTGCTCACCCGGCGTCAGCTCGCACGAACCCGCGTACAGATCTCCATCCAGGTAGGTCAGGACGGAGTCGACCCCAGAGTGGCGGTCGCTTGCGACCACCTGCGGCGTGAAGGTACCAGCCGCGACAAACCCACCGCTGAGGGGAAGGTTGGCAAAGCCGATCCGTGGCGGGGTCCTGTCGACGCATAGCGACAGCGGACCTACCAGCCATGCCTGCCTTCCGTGCCCGTGAACGCTATCCTCAGCTCCCCTCCACGCCCGCAACCGTCAGCCCGGGTCGACCGGTCCCAATGCGCCACTCTGGGCTACTTCTCCTCCTGCGGCCACCTGCCAGTTGACCTGCGTATTGGCGGGCCGGGAAGACAGGGACATGGGGGTCAGGGAAACCACCGGCGCGGATATGTACCAGCCGTTACTGCCGTCTGGTTGTGACACCTCAAACTCCGGCCGCCAGCCCTGATCCTCCCCGGCTCAGGAACCGCACAGCATGAGACGGGCTCTCGGTGGCTGGGTACTACAGCAGCGAACCGGGAAACGGCACTGCCATGGCGGTAATGGCGCAGTACTCCAGGTCAAGGACCCAGGATCCCGATCCGGTCGATGCCGGTGACCCTGCAGCCTGACGCGGCATGGACCGTACCAAGGCTATCGACAACAGGCTGAAGGTGGCTGCGACTTGCCGCACACACCCTGGCCCATCACTTCGGGAGGCCCATCGCGCTTACGCAGGACATCTTGCCCGTCGGATCGTGAATAGACCGAACTGCCGTCCGCCAGACCGCAGGGGACCTGCGGGGCATCTGAGGGCCTGGCCCACAGGATGCTCAGGTTGGAGTCAAGGCGCCGGACGTAACCCGAAAGGGTGCCGTGTGCGCTCCCATCTCGGTCCGGAGTTGGGGCCCGGAGGAGACCGGAACGGAGCTCCCGTGTATTTGCGCAGCTTGGAGAGACCCATCGAGGGCGTCGCGGCGACCACGTAACCGGTGTTGTCCGCCGCGTACAGGCATTGACCGGCTCCGTGGCTCATGCGGTAACGGATCGGATTGCTCATGGCGTAGGTCCGCCGGATCCGTCGTCGAATAACTGGCCACGATCCCATCCTCCACTCCAGGTAGACACGGCCTGCGACCGCGAGGCAGCATGAGGGCTCAGACCAGCGGCGTGGTCCAAAGGACATCGCCGGTGGCAGTCGAGAGGCATACTAATCGTGGCCGGGGTGCGGGCTCGCGTGCCTACGTAAAGGGCGGTGCACTGGTCGCCGTCCGGGTCCCCCACCCCAAGGCAACCCAGGCCGACTGGACCTACCCGAGCGGTCCACAGCTTCTCGCCGTTACTCCTGCAAAGCACAGGACCTTCTCCCCACACCGATGAAGACATGCCCGCTGCCGTCCACCACAGGCCCGGCAACGACCTGCTCGGAGAGCTGACACCCCAGGCGGGAACCGGGCCGGGACCTGGTCAACTCCCCGCCAATCAAGGAGGCTGTTGTTTGTGGCGTGGCCCCGCCTCAGGGGCCAGCCTGCCGCAGCGAGGCCGCTTGCGAGCAAGACCATGGCGGCCCGCATAGGCCTGCCAGATACCACCTGTCCTTCGGCTCGTCGCCGTGCCCGTGGGGCGGACTGGCCTGGAATCTAGATCACTCACCCTCATAGGCTCCCTTCATTACAGATTTTACCATATAGCTGTTCGTCCCCCAGGACGGCGGGCCCTTCCCGTGCCGTCGGGTCGGCCGGATTGAACCGTCGTCAGGTGTCGGACAGGAACAGCCGTCCAGCTGAAGGAACAGCGCTGGCAATGGACGAAGGCCTGCAATCGGATCGCGCGGGCGTATCGCCGGGGCGCCTGTCCCGGTCTGCCGGCGCGCGGCAAGATTCGCTCAGTCGAGAAAAGGAGGGAGCCGCATCCGTGAAACCAGCCGGAGACGACCAGCCGTGCACCATCTACCTGCTCAGACACGGCACGACGGATCACAATTCCGCGGGGCGCCTGATGGGCCATCTCGATGTCGGCCCGGCTCCGCAGGGTGAGAAGGAGGCACGTCGCCGCGGTCGCTCCGCGACCGCGGTATTTCGGCGATCTACTCCAGCGACCTACAGCGTGCCCACATGACGCTCATCGTGGCCGAAGAACTGCGGTTGCCGGTGGTGATACACTCTGAGTTGCGAGAAATCGGCATGGGAAGGGAAGGCAAAACACCGGCGGAGGCCGCGCGGCTGGATCCGGGTGGTTTCCGTTCAGTCGAGGCCGACCGTCAACGGGCGGGCCGATGGGGGCGAATCCGAAGGTGAGATGGATCGCAAGGTTGTCGCGCAAGCTTGGCGCAATCGCGGATGCCCACGGCGGTGAGCGGGTGCTGGTCGTCTCCCACGGAGGGCCTCTACGCGCCTTCGCTTCGCTCTTCCCCGCCCGGGGCAATGTCCTCGATCGCGGCACCTCGCCGCCATCCGCAGGCGCAACTGGAGGGGTCCCAGCAGGCCAGCGGCTAACCGTACCGGGCCCGGCCGCGTAGGCGACGGAGGCGGGCCGCCACAAAAACCGTGCCGGCCGCAACCGCTGACCGCTACCTATGGCTCGTTCTGGCAAGCCAATCCTCGCAGCCAGCAACCGTGCGGTTTCCAGGCCGTGGATGATGCCGCGCGCGCGCCTGCGCAACGTGATCCGCGCCGAGTGTGCTTCGTCCGAGCCCGGCTCCTGTTTGGCAAGTGTAACGGCAGCCCGCGCCAGGCCGGCATCGGCCGCGTCGACAGGGCCGGTCCTGCCGGAACCGCGAGCCGCCCACGTAGTTCACCGGAATGAGCGCCCGGCCCATGGCCACCGTGTCGTTGGCGCTTGCCAGGGTGGTGCCGTTGAGGGCAGGTCGGGAGCGTCTGACTCCGGTTTGTTTCGCTTTGCCACGATAGGCGCGCCAGCACCAGCGCGCAACCTTCTCCAGGCTATCTGCAGTCGGTCGAGTTCGTCCAGCACGGGCCCGATGTCGATGCCCGGCCCGTGCGCAGCGCGTGAGATGGCGCGGATCGACTGGCGCATTTCATCACACACGCGGCGGTAGTCGAGCGGCAACACCGCGCAGGCGCACAGCCGGAGCACCGTCAGCACATAGACCTTGGTGTCGCGGACCAGATTGGCCGGGTCGATCTTGTCGATGGTGTCAGCGGCACGGAATGCCAGAACCAGCCAAGGCCACCGGAACGTTTGCTGGCGCCTATCATCGCCGCAAAGGACTCCGCCGTCGCACCCGTTGATGCCAGGCTGCTGCGACATGCTCGTACAGCGACGGCACACCGTGGCCCCAGGAACGACTGGTCTCCCGCGCGTCCAAAGCGGTCTCGTGAACTCCTCATCGGGCACGACCGCGAACGCACCTGGCGGCAAGGTCGCTTGCCTCGCCATGACGTTGGTTTCACCGAGGACCGTGGCTCCCACCGCGCCAGAATCCACACACGTGCGCCACGCAGCTGCGGTGGATGTCGCTCCAGTATTCGTCCGCGAACCACGCGGAACCCGCATAGCGGCCATGCGAGTGCCCCGACCAGAAGGCCAGCTTTTAAGACCACGGAGGAGGTGCCGGTTGGTGGCCAGCAGCCGGGCGACTTCGAGCAATTGCTGCGTTGCCGAGCCGTTATCCATCGCCCCTTGTGCCACGAGTCAATGCGGGCCGCTCAGCAGCACATACGGCCGGCCTGCGCTGACACGGATGTCGCCGATCACCAGCGGGATCTTCCGCCACCCGGGTATCGACGGAGGTGTGCATGCAGACCCGGACCGGCCCCTTGGCCAGCAACTCCTTGAGCAAACCGCCGGTCTGCTCGCGGATCGATATCGCCGAGCAGTTCTGGGAGCAACGGGTACTCAGGTATCTCGGCGAGCCCTGTTACCGGGGAGATCGTCATCTCGTGGAGTTGCGCGTCGTTGATGTGGATGTGTCCCACTGCGCCAGGGCATCCCCTTCCGCGGCCTTGGTCGCCTGGGGCCCGCCAGGCCTTCGACCAAAACGATCTTGCCGCGGACATCGGCCTTTGCGTAATCGTCCGGGGCGCCAAACAACGTAGACCAGTTCGCCCGCTACGCCTTCAGGCGGAGTGCTCGCCGCCGCAGGAGGTGATGCAATCGATGTCGCCAAATCTGGCGTCCCTACCGGGGATTCGACGAGCAGCCGCGCCGAAAGCGGGAGGCTGATGTACGCATCATGGTGGATCAACTTGGCGTCCAGCCCGTACTCCTCGAGTTTGCCACGGACGTATTCCACAGACTGGGCTTCCTCCGCACTGCCCGACAGGCGCGTCCAGCGGGCGATGGCGGTTGTGTTGGCCATCAGCTCGCTCTGGGAAACCTCACCCATCAGCCTGCTCTCGTCCGGGGTCACTTCCAGCCAGCGATCCGAATTGTCAAACGGCATATTCTCGCTCCTCGACCCCATCGGTGTGTCGGCGGAGGGGGCGTCCAAGACAGTTCTACGCCACCTCGTCCTGACACCTGCCGCAGAACGGATATCCCTGAATGCAATGCATATCCCTGACAGGAAAACCGCGAATTGTTGCCATTCGACATGCGGGCTGCTGTTGCGCAGCATGGAGAGGGATAGGCCGCTGCGCGGGAGAATGACAATGAAGCGACAACGGCCCCGTTCGACGCGAGACTGCCGCCGCTTGGAGGAATCGCAATGCTGTGGATCAACGGAGCCCTGATGCTTGCCCTTGGGTTTCTTTACCTGTTTGCCAAACCGAACATCAATGACCGGCCTTACTCCAAGACCTTGCTGATCGTCGGCGGGCTCGTGGTCGCGGGGATCAGCGCGTATATCGCCACCCAGGTCGATCTGTCCTTCTCACTGCTGTTTGTTGCCGAAGCCGCTGCGGTGTTGATCAAGACCTTCCTCAATTGGCGGGACCTCCCCGCCCGGCCGCGGGAGTAACTGCCAAGCATGAGTGTCGTCCGTGAAGCGACGGTCGGTGCCTCCCCCCGCGAGATCATCGAAGCGGTGCACGCGAGCATCGGCCGCACCGAGGATGTGTTCCTGGATATCCGGCAGACGGGCGGTCGCTCGGTCGGGATCGTGGTCTACGAGCAGTACTTCTCGCGCGTCGGCAACCGGATCGTCCTGGCGGTGATGGCCGACGACTTCGCCGGCGACGGCAGCAGTCTGGTCCGGGTCATCGTGTCCGGCTCAAGCAAAGGCATGGTGTTCAACTTCGACCTCGGGGCGGCGGGAGATTACGCATCCGAGGCGATGGGGATCATCTCCCGGCTGGGGGATTTTGCGGAGGAGAATGCGCGGCGGCCCTGAGGCCGTCCGGGACTAGGCCCGCCTGGCAGCCGTCCGCCGGACCCTGCCGCGCAGACGGAAGGCAAGACCAGCAAGCCCCGCCGTTGCGAGCCACCAAAAGACGGTGCCGGCAGACCCGCTTCGCGTCAGTTCAAGAGGTTCGGCCCTGACCACGTGGCCGGCGGCGTCGTACGCCGTCAGTTCAAGTTGCATCCCGCCCGCGCGCGGCAGATCCATGGTTTCGTCAAGGAGGATCTGCCCACACAAGCTG
>JAXGPL010000033.1:0-12592 GCA_040766985.1 Bacillota bacterium | reverse complement strand
TCTCAAACTCGGTGCCGGGCACCGGGCGCCAACCGGAGTCGAGGTGGACCGCGCGGACGCCGTTGAGTTCGGCCCTGCCCGTTGCCTCCGATACCGAACACGATGTGTAGACCGGTACGCCCGCCCGCGCGAGCTTGGCGGCATGCACCCAATACCCGCCGACGCGCGGTGCCGCCTCGAGGACGGCGGCGACCTCCACCCCCGCCTGCAACAACTGGTAGCCGACGATCAGGCCGATGTTGCCGGCGCCGACCATGACCGCGCGACGACCCGGGAGCACGCCGTGGACGTTCATTAACGTCTGGACCGCGCCGGCGCCGTAGACGCCCGGGAGATCGTTATTGGCAAACGCAAGCGCGCGCTCTGCCGCGCCCGTGGCGAGGATTACCCGCTGCGGCGCGACGACCCGCAGCCCCGTGCGGCGCTCAACCAGCAGGGCGCCGTCCTCGCTGTAGTAGCCTATCGCAGTCGAATCCTGCCAGGTCTCGATCTGCGGACTTGCCTGGACGCGGGCCGCAAGGTCCCCCCCGATGTCGATCCCTCGCCTGCCTGCCCGCTGGGCACGGCTTCCGAAAAAACGGTGGGTCTGTTTGATGAGTTGCCCGCCGAGCACCGGCTGCCGGTCGACGATCAGAACCTCGTGGCCTTGCCCGGCCGCAGCCAGCGCCGCGCACAGGCCCGCCGGGCCACCGCCGACGATTGCGATCTCTGTGCGGGTCATCGCAGTTCACCGTGTCCCTTCTGGCGCTCGATGACCATGCCATCACGCAGCGGCTCGATGCACGAGCGGACGTTGGGCACGCCATCTACAACTACATAGCAGCTTGAGCAGTTGCCGATGGCGCAGAACAGCCCCCGTGGCCGGTCGCCGGGTGTGATGCGAAGCAATTTGACTCCGGCTGCATGAAGCGCGGCCGCGATGGGTTCGCCCTCGTTTCCGGTCAATTGCCGGCCCTCGAACGTGAACCTGACCTCCCGGCGCTGCGGGAAGTCGAGAATCGGGTGTTGGGTGATGCGCACTGCCAGACCCCCTCGTAAGCGCCACTGAGGCGCGTCACGCCGATCAGAACGTGGTTGCGCCCGTAAATGTGAACTCGCGCATCCGTAAAGCAGGCAGGTAGGACTCAAACGTGCTCCACCAATCGCGGGCCAGACGCCCTTGGTTGGCGACTCCGTCGACGCGTCCGAAAGCGTCGATCATGCTCTCGGTGAAGCGCAGGTTCTTGAGCCGCGCCACCAATTCGCCGTCCCGGATCAGATACGCCGTCGCGGGTGGTGCCCGTAGCCACGACGCGCACCGGCTCCGGGGCGTGCGTGTAGTGGAACCTGGTCACCAGGACACCGTTTGGGGTCGATCGGATGAGCTCCTCGCGGGTCGCCTTGCCCGGTGCCATCAGCATATTGCGGGGCATAGGGCCGGCCATCCACCGCCCGTGGGGGCTGGCATGGCCTGTAGACGGCCTTCCTTCCCTTGCCGCGGTCTGGGTATCGTACACAACATCATTGACCACGCCGCGATCAATGATCGTGACCTTGCGCTTGGGCACGCCTTCGGCGTCGAACGGAGCGGCGATGGTGCGCGGATCGCACCCATCATCCCAGATCGTCACCTCATCGCCCATCACCTTCCGCCCGCGCATCGGTCCCATGAAACTGCGGCCCTCCTGGACTGCTTTGGCGCCGAACGCAAGCATGCCGAGAAAGCGAATCAGGTCAGCCAGAGCCACCGGTTCAAACACCGTGTCGTACCTGCCCGGCGCAAGCGCCTCGGCGACCTTGCGCAAGTCGCTTTGGAGATCGCCTCCGTGCCAGGCCGAGGTAGTCGATCTCCTCCGTGTCAACCACCAGCCGGTCCGCATATCCGGTGTTGTCGCCGTCGTTGACGATCGTACGGATGAACGCCTTGCCGCCGGCGTGGTACGCGGCGATGCCGTTGCCGTTGACCACAGCGGTCTCGAAACCGGACGTGGCAAACGTCCCGGCGGACTCCAGCCCTGCCGCCCTGGCCTCGCCGATAACGATCCCGCAGCCGTCGGCCCGGGCCTCGGGCGAAAAGCCAGCCGTAGCAGCCAGGAACGCAGAAGGCACCCGTTCTTGAGGCTTATCCGCCGGCGAGGCGAGGATCGGCGGCTCTGCCGAAGGCTTTGCAGCCGCGCGTACGCCAGGGCCCTTGCGCATGTCTCGCGGAGGGCGCCGGCGGAGAGGTCGTCCGTAGCTGCGAGGCCCATCGCGCCCCTATCGATCGCGCGCACGGTCACGGTATGGCGCCGGCGCGCAAGATTCTGGTGGATGTAGTTCTGGTTCCAGCGGGTCACGCTCAGGTCCTCAGCCGCCAGCACGGCCTCGGCCTGCTCCGCCTCCGAGAAGGTCAGGACTCTGTGCAGCAGGTCCAGCGAATCGCGTTCGCCGATCACGCGCCGACACCTACCTTTATGCCGCGGAAACGGGCCGGGGCCGCCCCGTGGCCGACGTGGGCGATCTGCACCGGCTCGCCCTTGGCGCAGCCGGGAGTTCCCCAGACATGCCAGTGACCGCGGTTGGCCACCGCGTCGCACGCTCCCCAGAATTCCGGCGTCAGTGCCGTGTAGGCTCCGTTCTTAAGCATCCTCCTGAGCGAGCCGTCGACAACTTCGTAGCCGATCTCGGTGCCAAAGTGAAAATTGACGCGCTTGTCGTCAAGCGACCAGCTCTTCGGCGTGTCGAGGAACACGCCGGATTTAGTATCGCGGATGATCTCCTCCGGCTCCCACTCGCCCGGCTCAAGGTTGATGTTGGTCATGCGGATCAGTGGCAGGTTGAGGGCGCTCTCGGCGCGCATCGTCCCGCCCGAGCGCTCGCCGAAGGAGGGGCGGTTTCCCCTGGAGGTCAGGTAGTTGACGAACACGCCGCGGTCGATCACCACCGTGCGTTGCGCCTCCACACCCTCATCGTCGAAACCGAAAGTCCCGAGGGCGCCGGGAATCGTCGCATCCGCCGTGAACGTCACGGCCGGTGACCCAGTACCGGAACGAGCCGCGCCGGTCGAGGGTGAAAGCTCGTGCCGGCGAAGGTCGCCTCGCTTCCGAGCACGCGGTCGAGTTCGATTGGGTGGCCGCAGGATTCGTGGATCTGCAGCGCAACCATCTCCGCGCCGAGGACCAGATCCTGCGGGCCGCGGGGACAGGGGGCGGCCGTCAGCAATTGCTCGGCCTCCGGCCCAGTGTTGCAGCCCTGCCGGGCAGGTCGAGCCCCTCGATGAACTCGTAGCCTGCCGTGCCGAAGTCGGAAAACGACCGTCTTTGGACATCGCCGTATCCGCGGGCGAGCGCGGTGACACCCGCTCCTGCCTCGGTGATCTCCTGCTCGATCCTGCTGCCTTCGGTGCTCACAAAGTGCTTGTTCTCGCGCCACATCGACATCATGGCTTGGGCCAGGTGAACGCCTGGCGCCTGCCTCATCCGCGCGCAGGCGTCCCTCAGCAACTCGGAGCGGTCCTCCCAACTGACGGCAAAGGGATCGCGGCGGACGGAGGTATGATAGGAACCCACGTGCGTGGGCTCGGGGGCCAGTGCCGTGCCTCCAGGCCTGGGCTGCCGGGCGCTGGCCCGGGCGATAGCCACCGCTTCGCCGACTGCGACGCGCCAGGCCGCCGGGTCCATCCGGGCGGTACCGGCGAAACCCCAAGCGCCGTCAACCATCGCGCGCACTCCAAAGCCCTGCTCCATAGTGCTGCCGGCGTTCTCGACGTCGCCGTTGCGAAGCGCGAGGGCTTCCATCCGGCGATTCGTGAGCCGGATGTCCGCATAGTGCGCACCCTTTGCCTGTGCCAACTGCAACAACTCATCCAGAGCCACGGGATCGGGTCTCAAACGGCCACCTCCCATGTGTCGCGGCCTTGCGCAAGCGGGCTCGCGGCCTTGTTGCGAGGGCCACAAATTGGTTTTGTTCTGGCTGCGCCGCCGGCAAACCTTCCAATTGGTGGCCGAAGAGCTTTTATCACACCAAAGGAGTGAACCGCGGGACGCCCGGCGCGCTGAAGCGAGAATCTGCTAACATAACGGCTCCGCGCAATCTGAACACTAATCGTTGCAGCAGCTAGATAGGGGGACGACAACGATCCGTGCCTTTGCATGCGCAACGACGCTGAGGAGGTGAGTCGCGCAGTGGCACAATTCACAAAACGACCAAAGGTCCTCCCCGAGAACGTACTTGAGCAATACAAGTACGAGACGGCCGAGGAACTCGGCCTGACCGGGAAGATCCGCGCCGTGGGCTGGGCTGACATGACCTCCCGCGAGTGCGGCCTGACTGGAGGCCGCACTGGCGGTAGCATTACCAAGGTCCTGGTGCGAATGGCTGAGGAAGCGCTGGCACGGGGGGCTACTCTGCCTGAGTAGGCAGGTAACGCACGCGCGGGGCCGGGCGGGAATGCCCGGCCCCGTTACCATCCCACCGGGTTTCCGTCGAGAAAGTCGATGCCCGCGAAGACGACACCGGCGGCCGTGCAGCGCGCAAGCCAGGCTTCGAGATACCCGCACGTTTCAGTGCCGAGCGGCAGCCTGATCACGGCCCCTTCGATCAGGTAGCGGTCGAGGCGATCGATTGAGTCTGTGTCGTGGGGCAGGCCCCCGATGTTGTGCCAGGGCAGTACCCTGAGCCCCGCGGCAGCCGCGGCGACCGCGAACGACTCGTCCATCACCCACGCTCCCGGCCCCCTGACCCAGGGCGCCGGCATACCGCCGAAGTCCTTCAGCCGAGCGGATGCCGAGGCCAGCCCGGCCCCCAAGAGGCGCCAGGCCGGCGCGCCCGTTCCCGCGAGGACCTGGGGTCCGACGAAATGGCCGCGGTCGCCGAGAAGCCTGATCTCCGCTGAAAAGGCGTCCAGGCGGTCGTACGGCACAAAGAACGCCGCTCTGACGCCGGCTCGTTCGAGGACCGCCACGGTTTGCCGGATCGAGTCCGCGTCCGCCTGGCTCCCGCCCGCGCAGTCGAAGGTCAGGTAGACGCGTGGCCCCGGCCCGTGAAGGATCTCGTCTCCGGATGCCCCGGACGATGTGTTCAGGGGCGGCTTGGCGGGCGCCGGCGAGCCTGATTGCCCGGCGGTCTGCGAACCGCTCTGCCCAGGCTGAAGGCTCGTGCCGGCCGCCGGGACCGCTCCTCCGCCGCTTCCGCCGCTTGTCGCCCCTCCGCCGCCTGCCGCCGCTGGGCCGCCACGGGCGCCGGCCAGCTGCGCGATGCGCTGCGGTGGCGGCAAGACCAGCGTTTGGCCCGCATAGATGCGGTTGGCGCTGCGAATTGAGGGGTTGGCCGCCATGATGTCGGCTACGGTCACGCCGGATCGCTGCGCGATCAGGGTAAGGTTCTCGCCCGGGGCGATCTTGTGCGTCCCTTTGGCGTCACACAGGTGCGCGGCGGTGACCGGGCCGAACACGCCGCTGACTGCTATACCGTTACGCCTTTGATACTCCCTCACCGCGGCCGCCGTGTTCGGACCGAAGTATCCGGTGACGGTGCCCTTGAGCAGGCCGAGAGCTGAGAGCCGGTGCTGGAGCCAGAGCACCTCAGCGCCGCTTGCTCCCTCACGCAGGGAGAGATCGGCGGAGAGAGCCTGCCCGGCCGGAATCCCTACCGCGACAAACAGCGCGACGAGGAGGACTGCGACGAGGCGGCGCCGGAGCGCAAAGACGGCGCGGCGGCCTGACCGGGCAGCCGCCGGCCGCCGCCGCGGTTTGCAGGGCAACGGGAGCATGGCTAGAGGTTGACCCCTGCCGTCCCGCCCAGCGCAGCCAGAACGAACCCCACCAGGAGGCGCCGCAACGCTGTCAGGGCGGCGACCGGCCCGGGGAAGAAAAACAGCCCCATCGCCAGGAGGATCGCCGTGTAGACCAACCCCGCGAGGCCCCCGTTGAGCCAGCCCATCGTACCTGCCTTGCGCCCGGCGAAATACCCCCCGCATACCAGCGCTACAAGGTTAATGGCGCCCATGATGTTCGGCAACACCGCTTCCGGCAAAAGCGTTCTGTACATCACCAGGCCGAGGATCGCCGCCGCGATCAGGGCCAGGGCAGCACAGGCCAACACGCCGGCGATAAGGGCCCGCAGGCTGATGTGCAGCCCCTCGCGCGTCCGCATTTCCGCCCGGGTTCCAGGACGCATGCACCCACCCCCAAAAGACAAACTCCCGCTAAGGTATATGGGATGGCAGGGACAGGTATGACGGGCGGGGTGGGTCTATCCCAGACCCCAGTATCGCCGCTGAAAGGATGCTATCTCGTCGAGGCGCTCCCGAAAGGCTGCCGCCTGCCGCCTTGACGCCGGACCGCTGCGCGGTTCGTCGGCGGCGGCTGCGGCGTGCGGTCGCCGCCCTGCCAGGCCTGCCGCAACGGCTGCGACTCCAAGGCGTACGGCCGCCGGCGTGTACCCTCCCTCCAGCAACACAACGACGGGCAGGCCGGCGGCACGCGCGGTCTCGCGGACCGCCGCGGTCAGGGCGTGGTAGCCATTGGCAGTCAGTTGCCATGTGCTGATCTGGTCCGACCAGTGGCCGTCGAATCCGGCGGAGACCAGGATCAGCTCGGGCCGGTACGCAGCGATACACGGGACCACGACTCTTTGGAAGGCCTCGACGGCCTGCTCGTCGGTCAGCGACCCCGGCAGGGGGAGGTTCACGGTGGTCCCCTCCCCCGGTCCTGTCCCAGCCTCCGTATACCAGCCCGTGTAGGGGTAGAGGGGGCTTTCGTGGATCGAGACATACAGGCAGTCCGGGTCGGCCGCGAAGACCGCGGCCGTGCCGTTGCCGTGGTGGACGTCCCAGTCGACGATCGCGACCCGACGGGGTCCTCCCGGGAGCGCTACCTGGAACAGCCGCGCCGCGACCGCAGCGTGGTTGACTAGGCAGAAGCCCATGCCGGACGCGATCCCGGCGTGATGGCCGGGCGGCCGGACCAGCGCGAGCGACGGCCTGCCCGTCTGAACGGACTGCTCCACGCCCAGCCAGGCTGCGGAAGAAGCGAGGGCAGCAGCCCGGTAACTGCCTTCGGTCACCTTAGTGTCCACCGACAACATGCCGCCGCCCTGAGCCGCGTACCCCGCCAGGAAGTCCAGGTATTCGCGACTGTGGACGAGCTCAAGCCTGGCGGGCGGCAGCGGCTCGGTCGGGACGGCGATTCCCGCCCGCAGGAACCGCCGGGCCGTGCAGGAGTCGCCCGCCTCTGCGGGCCCTCCCGCCCCGGATTGCGTTTCCGGCACGATGCCCCATGCAAGCTCAACTCCCTGAATCGCCCAGGACAGGCGTTCGGCGGTTTCCGGGAAGGCGTCCGGCGCGTGGGCCGGCCAGCTCCGGACTGCTGAACACCGCCGGCCACGCATCCGGAGGCGGGACCCTTCGGTCACCGTAGCCAGGCCCTCCAGGCTTGCCAAGACCGAGTGGTTGGTCAGGTCGAGGTGAATCGGAGTGAGCGAGACACGCCCGCGCATCAAGGCGGAGACGTCGGTGCCCTCCTCGTCCTCCTCTTCGAGGGTCTCGCTTGCCAGGACGTAGAAGTCGCCGTCCTCTGTGGCGCGCGACTTCCGAAAGGCGTTGCGGTAACTGCGGAAACCGAGCCGCGTGATACTGAGGTCCGGCAGGTCGGGCACGCCGTCCGAGACCGGCGGCACGTTGAGGTTGAGAAGCGTCCGCGAGGGCAGGCCACGCTGCAGGACGACGCACGCCAGCCGACACGCGAGGTTGGAGGCGGTTTCAAAGCTGAGGCAATCCCGGGGCCCGGTGCTGACGGCGAGGGCCGGAAGGCCCAGAATCGCCGCCTCGAGCGCCGCCGAAACAGTACCGGAGTAGAACACATCGGTCCCCAGGTTGTAGCCGTGGTTAACGCCGGAGCACACCATGGCCGGCTGCGCGCCAACGAGGACGCGGACGGCGAGCTTTACGCAATCGACGGGCGTGCCGGCAACGCCGAAGGCCGGGACCTCAGGTAGGCCCGGCAACGGCACCCGTTTGACCAGCAACTCCGAGCGCAATGTAATCCCGTGGCCCACAGCGCTGCGTTCGCCGAGCGGCGCAACCACAGCGACCCTTTGGCCGAAGCGCTCGTAGAAGGCCCTGGCCATGGTGTGAAGTCCGGCCGCCTCGATACCGTCGTCGTTGGTCAGGACGATCGGTCCGATTTGCCCCATATATGGCGTGTTACTCAATTCGCGTCCGGTTTCTCCTTTCCGGCTACCTTGACCCAGGTCACGGCAGCCCGGCCCACCCCGGCAACCCCGTCCGTCCCGGCGGCCCCGAGCCAACTGCGGATCCGCCGTGTGACCGCGCGCGTCGCACCGGCAAACTTGGTCGCAGGGGGCAGCGAAGCAATGAACGCCCGCCCGTAAGCGCGCCGCACGATTCGCCCGTCCAGCACGACGACCGCTCCGCGGTCGCCCGCGGATCTGATTAACCTGCCGAATCCCTGTTTGAGCCGCAATACAGCCTGCGGCAGGCTCAGGTTGCCGAACGAAGACTGGCCCTCTCGCTCAAGGCGCTCCGCCCGTGCTGCAAACAGCGGCTCGTCGGGCCGCGGGAACGGCAGGCGCGCTATGATCAGGCAGGACAACTGCGGGCCTTTTACATCTATGCCTTCCCAGAAAGTCGACGTGCCAAAGACGACCGCTTTCTCTTCGTTGCGCAGCGCGCGCAGCAGCCGCGTGCGCCCCCCGTCGATGCCCTGCGCCAACAGGTTGAGCCCCTGCCCCATCAACTCGGATCCGACGAGACCGTGGATCTGCCGCAGCATGCGGTGCGAGGTGAACAGCACCAACGACCGGCCGCCGATCGCCGGCAGAAGGTCCGCAAGGAAGGCCGCGACCGCCGCGCAGTAGGCCGAATCGCCCTCGTTGCCGCCCGGCAACGGCAGGTCGCTGGGGACGCACAACAGGGCCTGGGCCCGGAAGTCGAACGGCGATTCGAGGAGCAGCGTACGCGGTTGGCCATGGGCCGAATCGAGAAGTCCGGCCCGCCCGAGGATATGCTTGAAGCTGCCTTCCACGGCCAGTGTCGCGGAAACCAGCGTGGCCGACTTGACCTTGCTCCAAAGGCGGTCACGCAGGATTGCCGAGACCGACACCGGTGCGCCGTGCAACCGCAGCGGCCCACCCACATCGGCGAGCCAGTAGACCCAGTCCGTGTCCTCGGCCTTGCAGAGGGCTTCGATGTCCCTCGCCTGGATCCCCAGGTCACGGGAAAGGTTGGCCGCCTCCGGCCCCCCCGGGTGCGCCTGCGGCGCTTTCTCGGCGACGGCGCCGAGCTTCTTCGCGAGCGCCCGCAACGCCTCGGCCGTCTCCGTTCCAGCCCTGACCACGGCGGCGGGGAGCTCCGCCTTGCCCGCCCCATAGCGCAGTTCAAGCGTGCCTGCTTCGTCACCACGCCTCAGGCGCGTCACCTCGGAGAGTTCCGAGAACAGCCGCCGGGCCGCCGCCTGGGCTCCCTGCCCGAGCCGGGCGGTTTCCAGGGCGTCCGCCGGCTCAGGCCACGCCCGGCCGGCCCCACCTGCCCCGCCGCTGCCGCTGGCTCCGCCGGATACAGCCGGGGAGCCGCCGAAGACGCGAGCCGGCCTCCCCCGCGCGGGAACCGCGTTGCTGATCAGGCGGGCCAGTTCGTCCTGGTCCGCCACGAGCCCGAAGTGGTCCGTGGCCACCTGCTCAAGGTGGTGGGCTTCATCGATGATCAAGTGGATGTATTCGGGGAGGAGCCGCCCGTCCGCAAGCAGATCCGAACACACCAGGGCGTGGTTGGCAATCACCACGTCGGCTTTGGCCGCAGTTTCGCGGGCGCGGCTGATGAAGCACTCGCGGGCCCGCGGGCACGAGAAGCCCCAGCAGCGGTCGTCGCCTGCCACCATGTCCCAGAGGGGCTCCTCCTCTCCGTAAAGATTGAGTTCTGCGCCGTCGCCGGTCGCCGTCCTGGCCGACCAGAACAGGACCCGCAGGCCGAAAAGCCGCTCGGCCTCGTCCGCCACAAGGCTGCCGCTGAAGAAGTCATCCCACTTGCGGAGGCACAGGTAGTTGGAGCGTCCCTTGAGCACCGCATACGAAGCGGGCCTGCCCAGAGCCCTCGATAGCAGAGGGAACTCGCGCTCGACCAGTTGATCCTGCAGGGTGACCGTATGGGTGCTGATGACCACGCGCTCACCTGTCTGCTCGGCGACCGCGACGGAAGGCAACAGGTACGCCAGCGACTTGCCGACGCCCGTGCCGGCCTCGACCGCGAGGGCGCCGCCGGAAGTCATCACCCCGGCAATCTCGGTGCACATGCGCTCCTGCTCAGGCCGTACCTCGAAACCGTCCATCGCCGCGGCGAACAGGCCGTCCGGGCCAAAGGCGGCGGTGAGGTGCGGACCCACAGCGCCCCGCTTGACCGGCGGCCCAGCCGGAACCAGGACGCCCTCTGCAGGTGGAGCGGACGGTCCGGGCCCTGCTGAAGGGGCGGGGCCGGCCGCATCGCCTACAACGCCCGTCCTCAGGCCGTGCGCGAAGGCAGCCAGCCCGGGCATCTGTTCTTGGGCGGGCTGAAGCCAGAAGCCGGCAGCTCCGAGCACCTTCGGCCCGTAGGCCAGCCCCTCCCGCCACAACCGGCAGGCCAGATATCCGGCCACGAGGGCGTCATCCAGCGCGCGATGCGGGCGGGCCAAACCAATCTCTCCGCCCACCTCAAGGGCCAGTTCCGCGGCGAATACCTCAAGGGCGTGCGACGGGCGGCGCGGGAACAGGATCCGGGACAGCAAAAGGGTATCGATGAGCAGGTTGCCCGCCAGCGAAGGAGCACCAGATCCGGCGTCTGCAAGCGCACGGCGCAGAAATGCCATGTCAAAGGCGAGGTTGTGGCCGACCAGCGGCAGGTCGCCCAAGAAGTCGAGGAGTGCGGGGACGGTCTCTTCGATCTGCGGCTTGGCCGCGAGTTCGACATCGCTGAGCCCGGTGATCGCCCCGATTCGCAGCGGCAGCGGGCAGCCGGGGTCGACGAGCGCCGCGAACCGCTCGCCGGGCCTTCCGCCATGCCAGCGGACGGCGCCTATCTCAATGATCCGGTCCTGCTCCGGATCGAGGCCAGTGGTTTCAAGGTCCAGACTGACCCAGTCGGAGCCGATGGCGAAGATGCCGCCGGGGCCTTCACCGTCCCGCGTCAACAGGCTGCCTCACTTCACATAACGTGACCTCCAACAGCCCTTCGCTGCAGGTCAGCCCCTGGATCTCGATGCTGCCCGAGCCGGCCGCTCCCCGGGCGGGCCAGACGTAGCCTATGACTCCCTCGCGGGTGGACCACCCATGGGCCTCGACAGGCGACGCCAAGTGCCGCATGGCCATATGCCACAGGGCGAGCGGCAACGGGCAGCGGCCAAGCCTGACCCCGTCAACCGCGCAGAACAGCGAGTCCCCGAGCAAAGAAGGCCGGACGGTAAGGGTCAAAACCGGGCGGACGCCGAGCGGTCCGCGCAGGCGACACCGGACCTCGGCCACGCCCTGCCGTAGTGATACCCCGATCTCCGGGTCGGCCGGGTCGGCTCCCACCAACCTGTTGAGCAGGGCTGCAACGTGGTTGGACTCCAGCCTGGCCAACCCCAACCCGTCGGCCCCCGCTTCGGCGACTGCCGCCGCCCAGCGCGCGTCCAACTCGAGTTGCGCCGTCCGGAGTTGATGCCCGGTGGGCCAGGCAACGGTGGACGGCTGATCGATGGCCGCCAGGACGAGGCAGAGGAGGAGAACCCACGCCCCGCCTGCCACCAGCCACCATGTGAACCGGCGGCGGCGCCGGCGCTCTTGGTGGCGGGCGGAACGCTCCCCCGATAGGTAGGCTCCGTCTTGCACTGCCAGATTCACCCTCCCGCGGTCCTTCGTCTCGTTCGTTTCAACGCGCCTGCCCAAGCTCCCTCCGGGGCGGACGGAGCCGAGCGAATAGGACTGGCCCATGCACCCATAAGTAATACCCTGGACCTTCAGGTCAAGAGGTGAGGTCCTTGCGGTCATCCGGCCGGCCCCCGGCGGCCAGAGCCTGGTCTTTACTGCTATGTGGCCTGCTTCTCGTGAGCGTCTATCTGGGCGTTAACGTCCTGTCCGGCAGCCGCGCATCCGGCCTCAGCGCCGCGTCCGGAGAGGCGGTGGTCTACCCGTGCGGCTTTGAGGCGGACGAATCCAACTTGCCAACCGGCGCCGATTCCGGGCCGGATGACGGCCCTGCTGCGGCGGACGGCTCCGAGACGGCAGCGACCAAGTCCCCGCCGCCCGGGTTCGTGAGTATCCTCATTGATACCGACCGCCTAACGCTGACGGTCTTTTCGGATGAGGAGGTTTGGCACAGGTTCACGGTCGCAACAGGTACGAGCGAGACGCCCACAGCCCTCGGGGAGTGGACCATTGTTAACAAAGGCATCTGGAGCGGCGCATTCGGCGCGCGGTGGATGGGGCTCTCGATCCCGTGGGCGACCTACGGCATTCACGGCACCAACCGGCCGGGGAGCATCGGCTCACGGGCGAGCCACGGGTGCGTCAGAATGCTCAACCGCGACGTCAGGGTTCTTTACAGTTGGGTCCGCGTCGGGACACCGGTCAAGGTCGTCGGACGTCCGCGTTCCCACTTCGGAGA
>JAXGPL010000032.1:0-15701 GCA_040766985.1 Bacillota bacterium | reverse complement strand
TCCGCGACGGCGATACTGTGCTGTGGCATGCCGTCCCCGAGCAACTTCCGGGGGCCGACAACGTATCGGCGGAAACCATTGCCCTGGTCAAGCAAGGCATGCTCGCTGTGACGGGGCCGGGCGGGACGGCCTATTCGTCGTTCTGGGACCTGCCGATCAAGGCAGGCGCAAAGACCGGTACGGCGCAGACGGGCCAGCGGCCCAACGACGGCCTGTTCGTCGGCTTCGCTCCGTACGACGATCCCCAGATCGCCTGGGCCGTCGTGGTCAAGAACGGTGATAGCGGGTCGCTGTCGGGAGCCCCCGTGGCGCGCGAGTTGATCAAGACCTATTTCGGCCTCCGCCCCCCGCAGGAGGCAGCATCCCAGCCGCCGGCGTCCGTCCCGGGCGAGGAGACCGCCAATGAACCTGGCTAAGCAGCTCCGGCGACTTGACTGGGTGATACTGCTGACCACCCTGGCGCTCATCGCAGTCGGGCTCGTGTTCATTACCAGTGCCACCCATGGCCAACCAGTCGGCGGGGATCCGCTCTACTATCTCAAGCGTCAGGCCGCTTGGGCTGTGGTCAGCCTCGTTGCGCTGATCATCACCGTCGCCGTCGACTACGCCTGGATTCTGCGGATGGCGCCGTGGATCTACCTTGTCAATTTGGCGATGCTGCTGTTGGTCCTGGCCATCGGGAGCAGCTCCTACGGTGCACAACGGTGGATTCAGATCGGCGGCTTTACGCTGCAGCCGTCAGAGTTCGCCAAAATAGCGATTATCATCGCATTCGCCTCGTTCTTGGCCGGCGACGAGCGCGGTGGCGGGACCCATGCCAGACGAATTACGCGCGCCCGGGACCTGATCGCCCCGGCGCTCTACGTGGGCATTCCGTGGTTTCTAGTCTTCCGCCAGCCTGACCTCGGGACCTCACTTGTCTTCGCCGCCATCTTCCTCGGTATGCTGTACACCGCCGGGGCGGACCCCAGGGTGTTGTTCGGCGTCACCGGGGGGGCGGTCGGTACCGGCGCACTGGCGATCTTCCTGCATTACCGGTTCGGCCTGCCGATTCCGCTTCGCGGTTACCAACTGCAGAGGATCATGACGTTCATCCAGCCGGGCAGGGACCTCCGGGGGAGCGAGTATCACACCCACCAGTCCCAGATCGCCATCGGCTCGGGCCGCCTGCTGGGCAAGGGACTGATGGCCGGCAGCCAGAACCAACTCAACTTCCTGCCGATCCGCCACTCGGACTTCATTTTCTCGGTCATCGGCGAGGAGTCGGGTTTCCTTGGCGCGGTGCTCGTGCTGGGGCTGTATGCGCTGCTGTTCTGGCGCTGTGCCCAGATCGCGGCGCGGGCCAAGGACATGGGCGGCACGCTGCTGGTCACGGGAGTTGCGTCCATGCTTGCCTTCCATGTCGTCGTCAACATCGGCATGGCATCGGGAGTGATGCCGGTCACCGGCCTGCCGTTGCCGTTCATTAGCTCGGGCGGGAGCAGCCTCCTCGCCAACTGCGTCGCAATCGGCCTGATCCTCAACGTCCACCTGCGCCGGTACAAGATCTACTTCTAGCCCGCGACACGCCCGGGCTCAGCATGTCAGCATCTCCGGGCCCCCATCGCTCCTATCGCGACATCCCCCGGCATATACTTCCATGGTTCCGTGTCATCACCGATGTGGCTTGTACGGGAAAGGAGGGAGCCAATAAAAGGGATAGGAATCCCGCTTTATGCCTTTAGCGAGGGGCAGTATGTCGATTGGATGAGATTTGCAGGAGAAGGACTGAATTGAACGAATACCAGCACTGAAGCGAGCATCGCACTCTATTCGTGGCAGCGATACCGGTTGTCTCGGATTTGGGGCGGTGCTCGCTATTCTTTCGGGGAGGTGAAAGAGTAGTGGGTCTGATCAAACCAGGCCTGGTGGCCAGCTTCTTGCTGGAGCTCGCCTTCTGCGCGGTAGTCATCGTGCTCATCGGTAGAGCGCGCAAAGGGCTGAAGGTTCCGAGCATCCGCAAGGTAGCAGGTCTGGACGCCATGGACGAGGCTATCGGCCGCGCCACAGAGATGGGCGCGACGGTACACTTCTCGCCGGGCATCGGGTCGATCGACAACGCGCAGACCCTGGCGTCCCTTTCGATCTTGGGTCACGTCGCCAGGATGTGCGCCAAGTACGACACCCGGCTCATCCAGACCAACCGCAACAACGTCGTCTACTCTGTCGCAGAGGAGGTCGTCAAGCAAGCTTACGCTGACGCGGGCAAGCCTGACGCCTATAACGCCGACGATGTGCGGTTCATTTCCGAAGACCAGTTCGGGTACGCCTCGGGCTGCATCGGCATCATGAATCGCGAGAAGGTCAGGGCCAACATCCTGATCGGCGCGTTCTGGGCCGAGTCGCTGATCTTCGCCGAGGTCGGCTCCCAGGTAGGGTCGATCCAGATCGCCGGCACAGCCAACACGCACCAGATTCCTTTCTTCATCGCTGCGTGCGACTACGCTCTGCTCGGCGAGGAGATCTTCGCTGCCTCGGCTTACCTGACGCGCGAGCCCGTGCTGGTCGGATGCCTGATCGGTCAGGACTGGGGCAAGATGGTCAGCGTTGTGCTGATCCTGCTTGGCGCGATCCTGGCCACGGCCGGTAACACATGGCTCGGCACGACACTCAACAAATGAGCGGGCGCCAGTTTGTGCTGAGCTTCTTATCAAAAAGGGAGGTGTAGTTGGTGCGCAAAGAACTGCCCATTGCCCTCACCTTCGTGAGCGGCTTCATCGTAGTTCTGGCCAACTTCCTGGCGCCCACGTGGTTCGTCGAAGCCAACAAGGAAGTAACCTTGTGGTTCCAGATCGTAGCCGCGTTGTTCTGCGCCTTGGGTGTGGCCAACCTGACTCGTATCCACGGCAAACGAGTGAGTCAGCAACGCGAGGGTTGGTTCTATAGCCTTGTCATGTTCGTCTCGATGTTCGGTTTCATGCTTATCGCGTTTGCGGTCGGACAGCAGCACGATCTGTACAAGAATCTGTACAACAACACAATCGTGCCGCTAAACGCTACGATGTACTCGTTGCTCGTGTTCTACATCGCCTCGTCCGCCTACCGGGCCTTCCGCGTCCGGACGGCTGAGGCGACGGTTCTGCTCATCGCGGCTGCCATCGTCATGCTCGGCAAAGCTCCCATCGGTGAAGCCGTGCTTGGCAAGTGGGTGGCCGATGCTACCACCTGGATTCTCGACGTCCCCAACACCGCCGGCATGCGCGGTATCCAGCTGGGTGCGACCCTTGGCGGCCTCGCCATGGCCCTTCGCGTCCTGGTTGGCATTGAGCGCGCGCACTTCGGCGGCACGGGCGAGTAGGCCGGGAGGTGCGTGAATAATGGCTAACCTGGACCGTAGGATTATCTACCTGGTCATGATCGTGGCAGTGGTCTACGCCTTTATCAAACCGATGGGCCTTCCGGTCACGATCAGCCACTACACCGAGGTCGCGTACGACGCGATCGACGCGCTCCCGCCCGGCTCGGTTTTGGTACTCGGCATGGACTTCAGCGCCGGTGGCATTCCGGAGCTCGAGCCTGCGGGCAAGACCATCTTCTACCAATGCATGAATAACAACGTCAAAGTGGTCATGATGGGCATGTGGGTTATGGCCGGCGACATGGGCGAGCGTATCCTTGACGAGATGGAGCCGCTGTTCCCCGACAAGGTCTACGGCACCGACTATGTCAACATCGGCTACAAGCCGGGCAACGCTCTTCTCCTTGAGCGTGCGATTGACGACATCGTTGCCGCGGCGCTCGACGTGGACCATCGCGGCCAGACTCTGTCGACGATGCCCATCTTCGAGAACTTCAAGAGCCTCAAGGACGCCGCGTTCTGGGTCTGCCTCTCCACCGGCAACCCCGGCGTTCCCGACTGGATCAAGGTCGTCGGCGACCCGCATGGCATCAAGGGCACCACAGACGTTGTTTCCGTTTCGATTCCCGAGAACATGCCGTTCGTGCAGTCCGGCCAGCTGACGGGCATTATCCAGGGCATGCGCGGCGCAGCGGAGTACGAGTTGCTCGCCAAGCGTCCTGGCCGCGCGGTGGCCGGCATGGACGCCCAGTCACTATCTCACGTCGTTATCTTGGCTTTTGTGCTGCTGGGTAACATCGGTTACCTGCTGCGCAAGAAGTCAGGGTAGGGCGGCTGGAGGTGAGCCTGAATGGTATCCACTGACGCGTGGCTGTGGCTGGCTGCGTTCTTCACGATTGCGTGTTACACGTTCCCGTTCGGCGACAACCCCGTGTACCGGTTCGTCGAGAACGTGTTCGTCGGCACCTCGGCCGGTTACATGGTCACTGCCAACTGGTTCAACTGGATCAAGCCCAACCTGGCGGAGATCGGTAAGGGCAAGTACCTGCTGCTCGTCCCGTTCGTCATCGGGCTCCTGATCTATACCCGTTACATCAAGTCCGTTGCGTGGCTGTCCCGCATCGCCATTGCCTTCAACCTCGGCGTGGCGTCCGGCTTCATCCTCGCAAAGGACATCAAGCCCCTCTTCGTCACCCAGATCATCGCCACGTTCAAACCACTCAACTCGATCAACAACATCCTGCTGGTCGGGGGAGTCCTGGTGTCCCTCATCTACGTCTTCTTTACGCTTGAGATGAGGGGCGCGGTGGGGGCGTGCGCTAAGGCCGGCCGTTGGGTCATGATGATCGCCCTCGGCGCGGCCTTCGGCAGCACGGTCATGGCCCGTGTTTCGCTGTTCCTGGGCCGCGTGCAGTTCCTGATGACGGAGTGGTTGTTCCTAGTTAAATAGCTCGGCCGGCTGCTGCTTGCCGCAGACGACCGAGCAGCGAGGTTCCGACCGCCGCCTCCTCCCTCGCGAGGGGGCGGCGGTGTACTTGTTCGTCCTCCGCAGCAAAGCGCGGCATACTCCAGGGAGCCTGACCTCATCATCGCCACGTCCTGGACATATACTTCAGCAGACCACGGCCAGGCGGGGTGATGGGCATGGCCGCCTTTGGCGGGCGCCGCAAGCTCAGAGGACCGGTAGCAACGAGGCTGGCTCAAGAACAGGACTCCCAATGGGTGACTAGAGCGGGTGTGACGTTTCTCCGGCAGGCCGGCATCGCGCTGTTATTGTTCGGCCTGGTTTCCTTTGTTGTGGCTACGAACCAGCCATACTTGCCGGTGGTGGAAAGGGTCTTGCGTCACGCCGTCGAGGCCGACTACACATACCAGGATGTCCTCGATTGGGCGGCCGGCGCGCGCCAGTGGCGCATCCCGACGACGTGGACCGGGTTGATCGAGGTAATCAGGACGTGGCGCACCAGCCCTGTCTCGACCAACGGTTCCGATGCCTCCGGGTGGAGCATCGTCTGGCCCGCTCAGGGGCCCATCACGTCATCATTCGGGTGGCGGACCCATCCCATCTACAATGACCTGCGCTATCATACCGGCGTTGACATCGCGGCGCCGGCCGACACCTCTGTCGTCGCAGCCCGGGCGGGCAAGGTAGCGGACGTCGGCGAGAACGAACTGTGGGGCAACTACGTCCTTGTCGAACACGACGAACAGAACTCGACTTTCTACGCCCACCTCGCCCGCGTGGTGGTTAGCGAAGGCCAGAACGTGACGCAGGGAGCAATCCTCGGGACCGTGGGGAGCACCGGCCAGGCAAGCTCAGCCCACCTGCATTTTGAGATGCGAGAGAAAGACCTGCCAATCGACCCTGAGCCGCTCCTGCGAGCCGTCGGTGGTGGTTCGTGACGCTTCGGTCGGTCACGGGCGGGAATCCTGGCTGCCCTTTCGCCTCTATGTCGCCCCGGCGTACATCGCATTGCTGGTCTGGTGGGTGGCCACCGGCTACCTCTATGAAGCGTGCATTGCGCTGGTTTCCCTTGCCCTTCACGAAGTCGCGCACCTCCTAGTGCTCGCCGGCTTCGAGGTCGGCGTGCGCGCGTTCGAAGTCCACCCGTTCGGCGCTCTGATCCGCTACGAAGGGCCGGCCGAGGGGCTCGGCTACATCGACGCACTCGTAGCCGCCGCCGGTCCGCTGCAGAGCTTCCTCCTCGCCGCAATCGGTCAGTACATCGCGCCGCTCGAATTCGTGGCGGCGGGGCGGATGGAGTTCTTCATCCAGGTCAACCTGCTCCTGGCGTGCTTTAACCTCCTCCCGGTGTGGCCCCTTGACGGCGGGCGGATTGTCCGCGGGTGGCTGGCGCCGCGCGTCGGCGACGGCCAGGCGGTACGGCGCCTCGCCGTAGGAGGCCAGGTCCTTGGGATAGGCCTGGCCCTGACAGCGGTAGGCGGCTCGATCGCCTCCGGCAAGCCCCTCTGGGTGCCAGCCATGGCGGGCATCTTCCTTTGGCGGGCGGCCCGGCGCGACCGCTACGCCGGCCAGGCAACGATCCTGCGGACCGTCAACAAGGGCCGGCGGGCCCTGCGCGGCGGCATCGGTCCTGCGGCACAGCTCATTGCGAAAGAGGATGCCAGGCTCGGGCAAATCCTGCGCAGGCTTCGTCAGGATCGCTATCACTTGGTCCTGGTCATCGACGGCAACGGCGACCGTGCCGGCGACCTCACCGAGGACCAGCTTGCATCGGCGGTGCTGGCGCTCGGCCTTGAGGCAACTGCCGGTCAGGCTCTGCAGTTCGGCCGCCGGACCTAGCCTAGGCTACGTCAGCTCCAGCCTTACGAACGGCCTGACGAGCGGCGTGATGGGCGGCGTGATGATCGGCTTTCTGGCATCGCCGTCCCAAGTTGGGTATAATCAATGCAACGCATCTCTGCCGACGCAAGTGTAAGGATGTACAGCGCGATGCTTTTGGCCGCAAGGCGGCCTCAAATAGATGTTCCAATTGGAGAGATCTGCAGTTGTCACCCGCCGGCCGCGACGGCCTTCTGCCAAGGGTGGCCAAACCAGCGCGTTACCTTGGCGAGGAGCACAACTCCGTCCACAAGGACCACTCCTCGGTAGCAGTGACCTTTGCTTTGGCGTTCCCGGACGTTTACGAAGTGGGGATGTCCCACCTTGGCCTCCGCCTTCTGTATGACATTCTCAACCGCCGCCCCGATGTGGCGTGTGAGCGTGTTTTTGCGCCCTGGCCAGACATGGCCGCGCTGATGCGGGATACCGACACTCCCCTTTGGGCGCTCGAATCGGGCAAACCCGTTGCGGACTTTGACATCGTCGGTTTCTCGCTGCAACACGAGCTCAACTTCACCAACGTGCTCTACACCCTCGACCTCGCCGGCATACCGCTGCGCAGGGAGGACCGCGATGGGCGCCATCCACTGATCGTGGGCGGCGGGCCGGCGGCGTTCAACCCTGAGCCCCTGGCGGACTGCTTTGACCTAGTGATCATCGGGGACGGCGAGATCGCGGTCGGCCAGGTGGTGGACATGCTCGTCGCCTGCCGGGGTGATAAGGCGGAGCTGCTGGCGCGGGCGGCGGCGGAGTCCGCGCCGGACGGTTTCTACGTGCCGTCCGCCTTTACGCCCGAGTACGCTGCCGACGGGCGGATATCTGGCATCCGGGCCCTTGGCGGCAAGAACCGGGTGCGCAAGGCGCTGATCCCGGATCTCGCTGAGGCGGCGGTCCCGGAGCGGCCGGTGCTGCCGTTTCTGGACATCGTCCACGACCGGGTTACGCTCGAGGTATGCCGCGGCTGCACCAGGGGCTGCCGGTTCTGCCAGGCGGGCATGATCTATCGTCCGGTGCGGGAGAGGACGGCGGTGGCTCTTTGCGACCAGGCGCGCCGGCAATTGTCAAGCACCGGCTACGACGAAGTCTCGCTGGCGTCGCTATCCACGGCCGACTACAGCCAGGTGGGGCCGCTGGTCCAGGACCTCATCGCCGAGCACGGCGGCAAAGGCGTCGGCGTGTCGCTCCCTTCGTTGCGGATCGACTCGTTTTCGGTGGACCTGGCCGCACAGATCCAGCAGGTACGCAAGACGGGGTTAACTTTCGCGCCCGAAGCCGGCACCGAGCGCCTCCGCAACGTCATCAACAAGAACGTCACCGAGGCCGACCTCATGGAGGCGGCGGATGCCGCGTTTCGAGAAGGCTGGGACAGCCTCAAGCTCTACTTCATGATTGGCCTGCCCACGGAAACCGACGACGACATCGCCGGCATCGCCGACCTGGCCCGCAAGGTCTGGGCGCGCCATGCGGCTGCCCGGCCGGGGAGGGGCCTGCGCCTGGCCGTCAGTTGCGCCTCGTTCGTCCCCAAGCCCCACACTCCGTTCCAATGGGTCGGCCAGGTGGGCCAGGACGAACTCCGGAGACGCCAATCCCTGCTGCGGGCGGCGCTTCCCAAGCGGATCAAACTGAGCTGGCATAACGTCGAGCAGAGCTTTGTCGAAGCCGCGCTTGCGCGCGGCGACCGGCGGCTCGGCCGGGTGGTCGAGGAAGCCTACAGGCGCGGCTGCCGTTTCGACGCCTGGGACGATGAGTTCCGGTATGACCAGTGGATGGCGGCGTTCGCCGGCGCCGGCCTCGACCCGGCCTTCTATGCCAACCGCGAGCGGCCGCGGGAAGAGGTCTTCCCGTGGGAGCACATCGACTCAGGCGTAACAGCCGGGTACCTCTGGCGTGAATACCGGGCCGGGCTGCGGGGCGAGCCCAGCATCGACTGCCGGTTTGCCGACTGCACCGGTTGCGGTGTCTGCCAGGCGTATGGCATAGCGCCGGTATACGCCGGCGAGGCGGGCAAAAAGGATGCTCCCGTAGATGGACAGCGGGGGGAGGCCCTGTCGTGAGCCCAGGCCGCGAGCCCGCAGAGGCCCAGCAATCCGTTGCCCGCTATCGCCTGCAGATCGCCAAGCGGGGCAACGCGCGTTACCTTTCGCACCTCGACACCGTCCGCGCCCTCCTGCGCACGTTTAGGCGGGCAAACGTGCCCGCCGCGCTGTCCGGAGGGTACAACCCGCAGCCCAAAGTAGCCTACGCGACGGCTCTGGCGGTTGGAATCGAGAGCGAGGCCGAATACGTCGATATCGAGCTGACCCGGCAAGTTGAGCCGGTGGGCCTCGCGCGGTCCATCGCCGGCCAACTGCCTGCGGGCTTCGGCCTCCGCGAGGTGCGGACGGTGCCGCTCCGTCGCCCGTCCATGGCGAGTTACCCGGCGGTTTCCAGGTATGAGGTCAGGTCGGCTCAGGCCGCCGAGCCATCGCCCGGGGCGGTCGTGCGGGTGGAGCCAGAGGAACTAGACAAACAGATATCGCAACTGCTTGCCGCGCCGGACCTCGTCGTTGCGCGGCACGGCAACAAAAAGATCGACATCAGGCCATACATCGTGACGGTCAACGTCACGCCGGCACCCGATGATTCGCCGCCAGGGCTCGAGTTCGAGCTACTGAGCGACCAGCGCGGGGCCGCCCGCGTGGACGAGGTGCTTTTGTTGCTTGGCCTGGAACCTGCCCAATGGCGGGTGCACAAGACAGATTTTTGGCCGCTGGATAAGGGAGCGAGGATCTCCCCCTGGCGCGCCTGAGAGCAGAGGTATCACACGTAACTTGAAAAGAGAAATATTCATAAACGCAGACGGGGAGGAAACCCGCGTCGCCGTGCTTGAGGACGACCGTCTCGTCGAGGTTAGCATCGAGCGGCCGGAGGCCGAGCGCGCGGCGGGCAATGTCTATAAGGCTAAAGTTGAAAACGTATTGCCGGGAATGCAGGCCGCCTTCGTGGACATCGGCCTGGAGAAGAACGCGTTCTTGTACGTCGCCGATGCGGCCCCGGTGGTCAACCCGGAGGAAGTCGAAGGCGACGCGCCGCCCAAGCCACGCAAGGGCATGGCGATCAACAAGCTGCTCAAGCCCGGCCAGAAGGTCATCGTCCAGGTGACCAAGGACCCGATCGGCACCAAGGGCGCCCGCGTCAGCGCGTACGTAACCCTGCCGTCGCATTACGTCGTTCTCATGCCGACTGTCGACTACGTCGGCGTGTCGCGGCGCATTGCTGACTCCAAGGAGCGGGCGCGGCTGCGGGCAATCGCCTCCAAGGTCAAGCCACGGGGTATGGGCCTGATCGTCCGCACGGCGGCCGAGGGCCGCGAGCACGACGACATCCAGGCGGACGTCAGCTACCTCCACAACACGTGGAAGAAGATCCGCACCCGGGCCCGGGGCGGGACCGCACCGCGCATCCTACATCAGGACCTCGGCCTCGTCGGCCGCGTCGTGCAGGACCTTCTGACCGAGCACGTGACCCGCGTCGTTGTGGACACCCCGAAGACGTGGAGATGGTCAGGAGTTGGTTGACGCAGCGTCGGTTTCCCTGCGCGACCGGATCGAGTTGCACGACCGCAGAAAGGGCGAGTTGTTCTCGGTCCACGGCATCGAAGCCGAACTCGACCGCGCCATCCAGCGCAAGGTTTGGCTCAAGAGCGGCGGCTACCTGATCATCGACGAAACCGAAGCCTTCACCGTCTTTGACATCAACACCGGCCGCTACGTTGGTTCGACGAGCCTGGCGCAGACCGTGCTCGACACCAACCTCGAGGCCGCGGCCGAAATCGCCCGGCAACTCCGCCTGCGCGACATCGGCGGGATCGTGGTCATCGACTTCATCGACATGGACATCACCGAGCACCGCCAAAAGGTCATCGCCTGCCTCGAAGAACACCTTAAGCGCGATCGGACCCGGAGCCATGTCCTCGGCTTGACCCAACTCGGCCTGGTCGAGATGACCCGCAAAAAGGTTAAGCAATCGCTCGGCGATATGATGACCAAGATCTGCCCGATCTGCGAGGGCAGGGGACGGATCCTCTCGGCGGAAACCGTTGCTGCCCGCGTGCGGCGCGAGATGCGTGAAATCCTGCGTAACAGCGACTCACAGGGCCTCCTGATTGAAGTCCACCCCGACGTCGCGTCCCTGTTGATCGGCACGGGGGGGTCGCGCGTACGCGAGATGGAAAAGGAGCTCGGCAAGGCGGTATACATCCGGGGGGCCGAAGAGCACAGCCCGGAGGGGTATAAGTTCCGGCTGCTCGAGTCGCGCGCGGAGGCACAGGCCGTGGCGGCTCCAGTGCAGGTTGGTGACATCATCGAACTGCGCGTCGAGGACCACCATTCCGCCAACCGGAAAGACGGCGTCGCCCGGGTCGACGGTTTTGTAATGGACATCGAGGACGGCGGCGACCGTGTCGGCGAGCGAGTCAGAGTCGAAGTGACACGGGTCCACAAGACACACGCGCGATCGCGCATCATCGGCCCCGAGCGGCCCGACCGGGGCGAGCAGCCAGGGTCCGCGGAGCAACCAGGGCCGATCGACGAATTGCACGATGCGCGCCGCCGTGAATCCGCCGTCCTGGCGGCGATGGCCAAGCGCACCCCAGGGCAGGCCCACGGAGCGGCGGCGGCAACCGAGCACAACGGCAAGGCCAAGGCCGCTGCGGGCAAACAAGACGGAATAGAGCCAGGCGAGACGGCAGCGAAGGCAGGCCGATCAAGGCAGGCAGGCCAGGCGGGCAAGGCCGCGTCCGCGGAGACCGCGCAAGGGACGGCGGCAGCCGGAACGACGGGCAACGCCTCGGCACGCAGCCGGAGCCGCCGGCGGCGTCCGCGCAAGCCAGCGGCCGCGACGGCAGCGGGGCAGGGCGCCGATACAACGGCAGCGGGGCAGGGCGCCGACACAACCGAGGCCGCAACTGCGGCGACCGCAGCCGGAGAGGTCGGGGACGCCCAGCGTGGCGAAGGGGCAGCCCCCGCCGGCGACGGCAAGCACGCGGCCGAACGCGGCAAGCCGGGTGCCACTCAGGCACTGAAGGCTGAGGCCGAAACCGCCGCGGCAACCGACGGCAAGGCGCGACCTGCCGCGGACGCCGACGGCGACATGATCCCAAACGGCGAGGCTGCCGGAGCGAAAGCCGAGCAGAACGGCGACAAACCTAAGCGCAAGCCGCGGCGCCGCCGTAGCTCGCGGCGGCGGAAGCCGCACACGGAGGAGACCCCTCAGGCGGCTTCCGCGGCTGCACCGGACGAGAGTGTGGCCGAGCCAGGTACACCCGCAGTTACCGTGCGCGAACCGGAGACCCCCATTGTCCCGCCGCCTGCGGCGCCCGCTGCTTCCCGCCCCGGCCGACCTACAGGGGCGCCGTTTACGCTTCCCGGAGCAGCGGTGAGCCCGGCGCCTGCACCGGTGACCGTGCCAGAGCCGAAACCCGCAGTCTCATCAGTGGATCAGCAGGCCAATGAAGAGGCGGAGGCGCCGAGGCGCTCCTCCCGCCGGGCCTGCGCGGCCGGAAGCGCAAGACTGCTTCCGAGCAGCTAGAAGCGCAGGAAAACGATGGCTCGGACAAGTTGCCGGGCGTTGACAGTGTTTCTTAGCCCGTGCTAGAATCAGTTGTTGTGTCGCCAGACGTTTGCCAGGAGGATTCTGCATGTACGCGATTGTTGAGACCAAGGGCCGGCAGTTCAAGGTAGGCCCGGGCGATGTGATTCTCGCCGACAAGATGGCAGTTGAGCCGGGCGAGACGGTTACCTTGGATCGAGTCCTGGTCCTTTCCGGCGACGACGGCACACTGCGCGTCGGCAACCCGGTCGTTCCGGGAGCTAAGGCCGTCGCGACTGTGCTTGAGCACGGCAGACACAAGAAAATCATCGTCTTTCGCTTCAAAGCCAAGTCCAATTACCGTCGCAAGACGGGTCATCGTCAGGATTACACAAAGCTCCGGATCGACGAAATCTCAGCCCAGTAACGGGCCAGGAGGTGGCATCGCAGCATGGCACACAAAAAGGGCATGGGAAGCTCGCGCAACGGGCGCGACAGCGTCAGCAAGCGCCTCGGCGTCAAGAGCCACGATGGTGAGATCATAACCGCGGGCAGCATCATCGTTCGCCAGCGCGGCACCAAGATCCACCCTGGCCAGAACGTCGGCATGGGCGGCGATTACACCTTGTTTGCCCTGGTAGACGGGCAGGTATCGTTCCGGGGTGGCAATGGCCGCAAGTTCGCCCACGTTGTGCCGGTGTAGTGTGACCGACAGCCCCGGCCCATAGCGGGCCGGGGTTTTTTCGTCTTTGGGTAACAATCTAGCGTGGTGATGTTCATTGTTCATCGACCAGGCGAGGATCAACGTCAAGGCCGGCGACGGCGGGCACGGCTCGATAGCGTTCCGCCGTGAGAAGTTCATCCCCTACGGAGGACCTGCCGGCGGTGACGGCGGCAAGGGCGGGGACATCTGGGTCGAGGCGTCCGCGTCGCTGATCACGCTCCGCGACTTCCGGTATCAGCGCCACTACAAGGCCGACCGCGGTTCACACGGCGAGGGCAGCAAGCGCACGGGCAGGAGCGGCGAAGACCTCGTGATCAGGGTTCCCGTCGGCACGCAGATCCGGGACGCGGAAACCGGCGACATAATCGCCGACATGGTCGAAGACGGCCAGCGCGCACTGGTTGCGTCGGGCGGCCGCGGCGGGCGGGGCAACGCCCGCTTCGCGACGCCGACCGACCGGGCGCCACGCCGTGCCGAGGACGGCGCCCTCGGCGAGGAGAAGACCCTGCATCTGGAGCTTAAGCTGCTGGCGGATGTAGGCCTCGTCGGCCTACCCAACGCCGGCAAGTCGAGTTTCCTCGCCCGTGTGTCACATGCGGCGCCCAAGATCGCCGACTATCCCTTCACGACCCTTTCGCCCAACCTCGGCCTTGTTGAGCCATCCGGTTACCTTCGGCCCTTCGTGCTTGCCGACATCCCCGGCCTGATTGAGGGAGCTCACGCGGGTGCGGGGCTCGGGCTCCAGTTCCTCAGGCACATCGAACGGACCAGGGTGCTGCTGTACATCGTCGACGCCTCGGCGGACGATGAGGGCGGGCCACTGGAGGCCCTTACGACGGTGCGCAGTGAAGTCGGCCTCCACAACGAAGACCTGCTGACACGGCCGGCATTGGTGCTCCTTAACAAGATCGACCTGCCCGACGCCCGGGAGCAGGCGCGAAGCCTGGCCGCCGAGCTGGAGCGACGGGGCTACGAGGTGTACGCCGTTTCCGCCGCCACGGGGGAAGGCATTGACGCGGTGGTCATGCGCACCGCCGAGTTGCTCGCAGGAAGTGCCGGCCCTGGGCTGAACGTGAGCCGCATGGAGTCCACCAATGGCTAGCCCTCGCTGCCCGGCCGTTGCGGTTGGGCGTGCTCGGGGGCACCTTGATCCCATCCACCAGGGGCACCTGGTCATCGCCCAGTGCGCGCTGTACGAGCTTGGGCTCGACCGGGTGCTATTCGTTCCCGCGAGGGTCCAGCCGCAGAAGGCCCATCGCCGCATAGTTGCCGCCCGGCACCGGATGGCAATGGTGTCGGCGGCGGTTCAGGACAACGAGCGATTTAGTGTATCAAGCTGCGAGATCGACCGCGACCCGCCGTCTTACACCGCAGAAACGCTGGCGATCCTCCGCCGCGAAGTGGTCCATGACGGCCTCGCGGCAACCCCGAATTCGATAGGGTGCGAGCCCGAGATTTACTTCATCTGCGGGTCTGACTCGCTGCTCGACATGCGGAACTGGTACCGACCGGACAACATTCTCTCCCAGGCCGTGATCGCCGTAGCGCGACGCCCCGGATATGATGACCAGACTAGCATCACCGCGGCGGCGGCAGAGCTCACCAGGAGGTGGGGTGGCGCGGTCAGGCTGTTCGACGCGCCCCGCCTGGACATTTCAAGCACCGAGCTGCGCGATCGACTGGCGGTCGGCAAGCCCGTCAGGTATCTGATTCCTGAGCCAGTACGTATGTATATAAACAAACATTCCCTGTACAGGGAGGAGAACCCGGAATAGCTGTTGAATGATGGAAATCGCCAGATGTTCGGGGGTATCGTGACCGTTTCGTAGCGGCCCCTGGTGCCGGGGAGAGGTTTCGGTTTGCAGGTTAGGAGCGCGGGACTCATTCATAGCCTTACTTCACGGGGCGACGGCGCACGGTGCCTTCGCCCTACTTTTTTCTCCCGGTACCTGCCGCCCAGGGTCTGGGCGGACTGGATTAACGCCGGCCGGTAGAGAGGGGGTGCATATATGAAGACCCTGTATGTCGGCAATCTTCCCTGGTCCACGACCGAGGAGCGCTTGACCGAGGTGTTCGGCGTCCACGGCCAAGTAGGCAGCTGCCGGATCATCACCGACCGCGAGACAGGACGTTCGCGAGGGTTCGGTTTCGTAGAGGTCGATGACAACGACGCAGCCACGATGGTTACGGCGCTAAACAACACCGATCTCGACGGGCGCATCATCGTCGTCAACGAGGCCAGGCCAAGGCAAGGCAGGTTCTAGACAACCCAATATCGCGACCATAGCCGTGGCTGCTGCATTTCGGAACTCACTTATGTTGCCTGCGTCATACTACTTTGGGTTTGTTATGATATCTTTCAGTTCATAGGAGACCTCAAGGCAGCGGCGAACTACTTTCAGATAATCGGTACTTTCGAGGGGCCACGGCTTTGACTCGTGCGTCATTGGGGGCCGGCAGGACGGAGTTGACCAGATCGCGGTCTGCGCGCGGGACAGCTCGTTCGCGGCTTGACAACGGCAAAAAGAGACGGAGACGGATATCCAGCGCGATTCTCATTGCTGTCGGGCTGGTATTGGTGTTTGGCGTCTTTCACCTCGGGACGGCGGTGTGGAGGGTACTCACCGGCATACGCACCCACCTTGCCGAGCCAGTTGCGATTCCCCGCCCCGGCCAGAACATCAACGTCCTCTTCCTGGGGCTGGACGTGACAGTCATCGACGGTAAGG
>JAXGPL010000031.1:0-17773 GCA_040766985.1 Bacillota bacterium | reverse complement strand
CTGGAATCAGGCCCTTGGCCTTGGGAGTCACGGCCACGGGCAATCCTCCGGCCTCGGCGAGCGCTGTCACGGCGGCCTGACCAGCTGTGCGCGCACCGACGCCGATGAGCATCACGGGGCGCGCCGCCGCCGCAACTACCCGCGTCGCGGCATCATATGCACAAGGGGCCGGAGCCGCGGCCGCGCCCTTAGCCCTGGTCAGGCCGGCAAAGAAGCCGCGGCCGATCGCGTCGCCGCACACCGCGCGCGGCACGTCGCTGGGGACCTCAAAGTGAACGGGGCCCGGCCGGGCGGCGGTGGCCAACTGGATGCCCTTTTCGAGCGTCCGGCGCGCGTCCGAGGGGTCGAGAAGGAAACTGCCCTTGGTGACCGGCCTGAACAGGGCGTTGAGGTCGATGCGCTGGTGGGTCGTGGTTTCGCGCCGTGAGCGGGGTAGCTGGGCGGTGAACGCCAGGACCGGCGCCCGCTCCAGATAGGCGGCTGCGATGCCGCTGACCAGGTTGGTCGCGCCCGGCCCAAGCGTAGCGAGGCACACGCCGGGTCTGCCGGTCAGCTCGCCGTACGCCCCGGCCGCAAAGGCGGCCGCGGCCTCGTGGCGGGTCAGCACAAAGCTGATGCCCGCCGCGCGGAACGCCTCGAGCAGGTCAAGGGTTTCGCCGCCCGGGTACCCGAAGGCGTGGGTGACGCCCGCCTCAGCGAGGCGCGACGCGATGGCGAAGGCTACGGTTTCCGGCTCTCCCCTGTTCATGTCGGCAGACCTCCGCAACTAGACGGCCCAGGTGGTTAGTGGTGAAACAACGAGGTGAACACAATCCCCGCCAGAACCCCGGCCACGATTCCGAACGTCCCCGAATGGCCGCTCGCTAGTTCCTGCGCATCGGGGATCAATTCATCGCACGTCACAAAGAGCATCGCGCCGGCCGCAAACCCAAGACAGACCGCAAGGAACGCCGGCGACATGGCCCCGAGAACCGCTCCCAAAAGGGCCCCGATGCCCATCGGCAGGCCTGCCAAGACCGTAGCGCCGATTACGCGCCAGGGGCCCAGGCCGCCGATGACCATCGGGCAAGCCATGGCCATGCCTTCCGGGAAATTGTGAACCGCGATGACCAGTCCAAGGCCGACTCCAAGCGCGGCGTCGCTGGTGTAGCCCGCGCCGATGGCAAGTCCTTCGGGGAGGTTGTGCATCGCGATGCCCAACCCGACGATCACGCCCGCCTTGATGAAGCGGCTGCTCTCACGATCACTGGTCATGAAGTGGGTATGAGGCAGCAGGTCCAGCAATGAAATAAGGATTACGCCCGCCAGAATGCCGGGGATGGCGTACTGAAGACCGCCGGCCTCGATCGCTTCGGGCATCAGATCAAAAGCCACGACACTCAACATGACCCCTGCCGAGAACCCGAGGACCACGCTATAGGTGCGGGAAGGCAGACATCTGAAGAACACCGAGGCGACCCCGCCAAGGCCTGTCCCACCGATTCCCGCGAAAAGACCGATTAGTGTCGCGACCCACAGCCGTGGATACTCGCTCAAATCCATCTGGGTGCTGACTCACCTCCATAGTGGCGGCGAAGGATCACTCCGGTCCGCCAGGTGGCTCTTCCTCGCCAAGGCAGGAAAACCCCTGCACAGTCGCGGCGGTGAACCCTTCGATGCCGCTCCAGATCATTACAAACGAAAGACACAGCGCGGCCGTCCCGGCCAACGCCACCGGCGCCGGCGCGTTGCCCTCCAGGTGAAAGCTCCAGAACCGCAACACCTCGCCCGCCAGGAACAGCACGAACCCCGCGCGAATCCTGGCTGCGAACCGCCGCAGCGCCTGCATTACGTCACTAAACTGCATCCCTCGCCGCCTCCCGCAATCCTCAGGTCTACGCAAACCTATGGCATGCGGCGCTGCCGTATGTGGCAGCCCTGGCGGCAGGCGGCCGGGCCCTAGCGAACGGCCGACATGGTACGCCGGGGCTCGGGAAGGCCCCCGCTGATCAGGAGCGCGGCTGTGCACAAGGCACCGGCGATCGCAAAGCATGTGACGTACCCTGCCGCGGCGACAACCAGCCCGCCGAGGACGCCGAAAAAGGTGAATGGGGCGACGAGCGTATTGACCGCCCCGAGATAGTACGGGCGCTCATCTTCAGGCGTGGTTTCAATCAGGTAGTTGGTGAAACCCATCCACGTGCCTGCAAACGTCGCACCGAGCACCGCGAAAGCGACGGGATACAAAAGGCGCGCAAGTTCGCTTCCGGCGAGCGGCGCCATCAGCAGCGGCACCACGGTCGCGACTGCGCCGGCAGCCACGGTCGAGCGGACCAAGAGCCGATTGCCAAGGAAATCCCCGATTCTTGCCCACGCCCACCCGCCAACCACCGTCCCGATCATCTGCGCCGACACGAAAAGACCCGCTGCTTCGGGCGGAAATCCCAGGACCTCCCGTCCGTAGACCGCAAAGAACGGCACCGCGAGGTTGATCCCGGTGGCCAACACCCGTACGATGACCAGCCTCGCAGCGGCAGGATTACGGCGGAACAGCACGGGCACCTGGCGGAAGTACGTTGCCAGCGGAACCCGCGGGGGCGCCGTGCTCTTGAGCGGCGGCTCCTTGACCCGGCAGAACATGAGCAGCGACGCCGTCGAGAGTATCGCGCCGATCAAGAACAGCAGGGCGAAGTTGCGGGGGTAGGACAAGGCCGGGTGGGAGATGATCCAGCGAACTACAAAGCCTGCCCCGAAGGCCAGAATCCCGCCGGCGACCTGCATCATCCCGAACAGGCGGCCCCTTCTCTGGTGCGGAACGCTTCGCCCGACGATATCGGTCCACGGAACGCTCGTCACGCCGTCGCCAAGTGAAAACACCGCAAGCCCCGCGAAGTAGCCGACCAGAGCCAGCTCCGGGCGCCGCCCCGCCCAGACCAGGGTCATGATGCTAATGAGGAAAAGCGATAGACGCTGAACGGAAGACGCAGCGACGGTAATCGGCTTCTTGCGCTCCATCGGCCCCACGTAGCGCGCCACGAACACCTGCGGGAGCATCCAGCCGAGGTTGCGGATCGTGAGCGATAGGCCGATCAGCACGCTCGAAGACGTCAACGTGCTGACGAAAACAGGAAGCACGCTGGTCGAGTCGTAAAAGGCCGTCCCGAACGTGAAGAACAGCCCGTCCCCGACGAGCGAGACGAAGTTGTGCCGCGCAATCCGCTCGGCCTCGGGATCGGCCTGTGCGTTCGAGGTGCGCTGCTCTGCAACGCCCCCCGCCAGCGGTCGGGGCTCGGTGCTCACAACGCGCTGACCCTGGTTATCTCAAGTCCCCGGTTCTCAAGCTCGGCGAGGTACGGGGCGATGCCGGCCACATCCGAGGCGATATGCCCGGCAATTACCAGGTTGCCACACCCATCCGCCCGGAGCCGGGATAGGTTGGCAAAGTCGCAATGCAGATAGACGACCGTGGACACCCCGTGCTCGAAGTACGCCTTGGCGACATGGTAGCCGCCGTTGGTACCCGCGCCGTGGGCGACGACGACCTTCCCGGCCGGGGCCTCCGGCGACCCTACCGCAACCAGAGGGCGTGTCGGCGCCGCTTCGAACTCGGGGATGGTCATCAGCGCATCCAGGACGCGGCTGACTGGATCCGCCGGCCGGACCACGGCATCGATCGCCTGCTGCATCCGCCGTCGCCCGATCTCGTCGAGGGGGTTGTGGATATTCAGGTACGGTATACCCAGCAGCCGCGCGAAGGACGGGGCATGGTCGTAGTTGCCGGAATGGTAACGCCAGTCGAGGGGCTCGCGGATGTGCCTTACGGCCTGCCTGGCGACCTCTTCGGGGACACCCGCCGCGGTCATTATGTTAACGTGTCGCTCAACCATCCTCGGAAACGTGAGGACCGCCGGCTGCGGGTGATGGGCAAGGACGCAATCGTAGCCCAAACGGTGCGCGATCCCGATCTCGGCGACCCCCATGTCAATCCCGCAGAGCACTCGGCGGATGCCCGTCCCAGGAACATAGACCGCGCTGTCCGGCGGGACGTCATCCATGCCCGCCATGTCCAGCGCAATCGCCATCATCTGCTCGGTGGTCATCCCGGCCATTGCGTCCGCCTCCAATGTTCAAGCTGGTAACGGTTCCGAATTCGCGCCTGGGCACGCCAATCCTTTCCCAACCCGAAACAACGTTGAAGGGGCGGGTCCAGCTACCGCAGAATTGACCCGGCAGTCAAACAAACGCCTGGTGTCCACGGCCGGCTCTGCGGCCCCCAGGCAGAGGAGCGTATGTGCGATGTATCAATCCGCCCTGGAGGCCCTGCGCCGCGAGATCAGCGGGCTCAAGGCCCTTGCCAACGTCGCCCGGATCGTTGAGCACCACCGCATTCAGGCGAGCCCCGGCTACCGCGCCGCCGCCGAATGGTGCGAGCGGGCGCTTGCCGCAAGCGGTATCAAGACCAAGATTCATTCCTATCCCTATGACGGGGAGAGGACGTACTGGGCGTCCCGGTCGTTCGAGGAATGGGAGGGGCTCAGTGGCCAACTGACGCTGGTTGAGCCGCAGTCCCAGGCGCGCCGGCTTGCCGACTTCAGCGAGCTGAAGATCTCCTTGATCCAGCGTTCGGCCCCGACCCCGCCCGGTGGGGTGGAGGCCGAGTTGGTCGTCCTCGCCGACCCCGAAGACGAAGCCTCGTACGCCAATCTCGACCTCAAGGGCAAGCTCGTCCTGGTGCGCGGCGACCTCGACCGGATTCGCGACCTGGCCGTCAAGAAGGCCGGGGCCCTCGGCATCGTTAGCGACGGGATGAGCGAATTCCCACCGGTTCGCGAACGCACCGACGTGCCGGACGCAAGGCAGTACACGTCCTTCTGGTGGCCGAACCCTCATGAGCCCAAGTGCTTCGGTTTCGTGCTGTCGCCGCGCCAGGGCGAGTGGCTCCGGGCTCTCATCAAGCAGGAGACCGCGGCGTCCCGCCCCGTCATCGTCAGAGCCAATGTCGAAAGCCGCTTTTATCCGGGCGCGATCGAGGATGTCGAGGCTTGCATTCCGGGGACGGCCGAGGGCGAGATCCTCGTCGTCGCCCACCTTTGCCATCCCCAGGCCTCCGCCAACGATAACGCCTCGGGTTGCGGCGCCGCGATGGAGGCAGCCCGCGCGATCGCCGACCTGATCGCCTCCGGGGGCCTTGAGCGTCCGCGCCGTTCGATACGGTTTCTGCTCGTGCCCGAAATGGCGGGCACGTACGCGTTCCTGGCGAGCAACGAACACCTCATCCCCGACATCAAGGCCGCGATCAACCTGGACATGGTCGGCGAGAACCAGGAGGTTTGCGGCAGTTCGTTTCTCGTGGAGAAACCGCCCCGTTCCATCGCTTCGTTCGCCGGCGACCTCGCGGGCCTGATCCTCGGCTCGATCGCCGCCGATGCGGGCAACCTCGGTGGGACCAGCCGGTACGCGCTATTCCGGCACGCCGTCACGCCCTTCTCCGGCGGCAGCGACCACTGGATTCTCTCTGACCCGACAGTCGGCATTCCGTGTCCGATGCTCATCCAGTGGCCGGACAAGTTCTACCACACGAGCCAGGACACCATCGACAAGGTGGATCCGGCGATGCTCTCCCGCGCGGCGCTGCTCACGGCCACCTACGCTTATTCACTGGCCGCGGCGGGTGATCGCGAGGTTGCCTGGCTGGCCGGAGAGATCGCCGCCGGATTTGCCGCCGAGTGCGCCGCAGCAGGGCGCAGCCTGTCCAAGACCGGCGACGCCACCGCCCTTGGCTCCAAACTGGCCTTCCTGCGCGACCGGAAGATGGCCGACATCCAGTCGGCAGCAGCCCTCGGCGATGGGAGTGCGCCAGATCTTCTCCAGGCGGCGCTGGCGAGCGCCAACAGCCGCGTTGCGGCCGAATACGGGGCCAGCCTGGCTCACTACACAGGGCTGCTGGGAGCGAGTGTGGGAACGCCGCCCGCGGGCACATCCGGTGCGGCGGCTGCCTCAGATTCGCTTGAGCGGATACCAGAGCGCGCCTTCCGGGGGCCCCTCGGCAGGCGCGAGATGTTTGCCGGCCTCACCCCGACGGAGCGGGAGGAGTGGAGCAAGAACGCCCTCGCCGTTCTCAAGGATAGGGGGAAGGATCTGTGGGCATTGTCCAGCCTCGTTTCGTCAGCTCTTTGCTGGACCGACGGCAGGCGCAATGTCGGGGAGATCAGCCACATGGTCGCCATGGAAACCGGGTGGTGCGACCCGGACATCCTGACCATGGTGTTCGAGGTTCTGCAACGGCAGGGCTACGTGCGGTGGATAGCCTGACCGCGCGGCGCTAGACCAGCGTCGGACTCGGCGGCTCAAGGCCGAGCAGCCCCTGCATCTCGGTAGCATTGGTCGCGGCCTGGCCGGCGTGGCAGTTGTTAAAGAAGACGTAGGTCTTCTTGACCTCGCCGGCCAGGCGTTTGATCTTCTCCGCCCAGTCAGCAAGCTCAGCGGTGCTGTAGAGATAGTCGTAGCGTTCGGACGCAGTATCGTGCTTCCACCACCTGCGCGCGTTGCGGCCGTGGAAGCGCACGTATCCAAGGTCGCCCGCCGCCGCGACAACGGGCGGCATAAGCCCTTTAAGCTGGGGCTCATCTACGGCGCAGAAACCGAACCCGAGGCCGCCGAGCAGATTCACGAGCCGGTCGAGCGCGGCCGGCCGGACCCACTCGGCATTGCGAAACTCAACGACCGCCGGCATCCCCGCAAGCCAGTCCGAGCACCGGCGGAGGTATTCGGCCGACTCACCGGTACACCGGAACGACCACGGGAACTGGAGGAGGACGCACCCCAGCCGCCCTGCGTCACGTAACGGCAACAGCGCCGCCTGGAACTGCCCGAAGACGTCTCTCGCGTCATCCTCGCTCGCCGGGCGGTCATGGGTCATACCCTTATAGGCCTTGACGCAGAACTCGAACCCTTGCGGCGTCCTCTCGACCATTGCCGCCATGGCCTTGGCCACGGGCATGCGGTAGTAGGTGTAGTCAAGCTCGACCCCTGCAAATCGCCGGGTATAGTACTCCAGCATCTGGCTTTGCGGCAGGCCTCCCGGGTAGAATACGCCGCGCCAGTCAGCGTAGCTGAAGCCTGCCGTACCTACCAGGATCACCGCCTGCACCGTCCCCTCGCCGCGCCCTCACGTGTGGCGCCGCTGTGCCTTCTGTGTGCCACATCGCCCGAATACCACAGCCGAGGCGCTTCGTCCTCTCGCCAGTATTCGCCTGCGTTCAACACCCGAGGGAGCTACCTTTCGACACCGGGAGACTCAGTTGACATAGCCGCGCACGAATGCTGTCGGAAGTTTACGTAACGTAAGTTTACATATTACCGCCCCGGGAAACGCGAAGCAACATAACCCCATACCGTTCTTTAGCTGGAGCAAGGGTGGGAAATATAACGGGAAAGGCCTCAGGTCAAGGCTTTGTGGCCATCGCTTTGTCGAGCGCTTGGGCGACCTGCGGGAGGGTGTCGAATGCTGGTAGTCCGCGGAGAGCGGGACCACGGTCTCAAGAGGCCATGGCCCCTGCCCCCTGCCCTGGCTAGTCTGCCGTCAGCCCCTTGACCGTCGCGGCGTCAAGACGCCTGACGATCGCAAGTAGCAGCTTGAGTGCGTTTTCGTAATCGTTGAGATGGATGATGCCCTGGTGAGTATGGATATACCGGGTCGGCACCCCGATCACCAGGCTTGGCACGCCCGACCGGTTGATGTGGATCCTGCCTGCATCTGTGCCTCCGCGCGCCATGGCATCCACCTGCACCGGGATGTGCTCCGCCGCCGCCGTGTCGAAGACGAGGTCACGCAACTTGGTGTGCGGGATCATCGACGAGTCGTAGAGCAGTACCGTCGGGCCCTTGCCGAGTTTTTCCTGCGCTTCGGTTTCCTTGACTCCGGGCATGTCCCCCGCGATGCCAACCTCGAGTGCGATGCCGACGTCGGGATCAACCAGGTCCGCGCTTGTTATCGCCCCGCGCAGCCCGACCTCCTCCTGGACCGTACCGACTCCGAAGACCGTGTTGGGGTGGTCGATGGCCTGGAGCGCCTTGATGGTTTCCATGAACAGGGCCACCCCGACGCGGCAGTCCCAGGCCTTCGCCAGCAGCAGCCGCCCGTTGGCCATCGGGGAGAACTCCGCGACCGGAATCACCGGGTCGCCAGGGCGAATGCCGAAGACGTTGCGGGCCTCGTCATCCGACGAAGCTCCCACGTCGATGAACATGTCCGTGCGATCGACGACCTTCTTGCGCTCGTCGTCCGTCAGGATGTGCGGCGGCTTGGACCCGACCACCCCGAGGACATCGCCCTTGCGGGTCTTGACGATGACCCGCTGCGACAACATCACCTGGGACCACCAGCCGCCGAGCGCCTGGAACCTGAGAAACCCCTCCTTGGTGATCAGCGTCACCATGAACCCGATCTCATCCATGTGCCCGGCCAGCATGATCCTCGGACGATCCGACGCGCCCTGCTTGCGGCAGACGATACTGCCGAGCCCGTCGAGTTGGATATCAGCGAGCCCCTCCATGTACCGCCGGATGACCTTGCGCACGGGCCCCTCGTAGCCGGGCACCCCCGGTGCGTCTGTGATTTCGCGAAGCAGAGTCAACCGATCCCAATCAGCCATTGCCGTCGTTCCTCCTTGATAGGTGCGGTGTGGTAGCCGGAAGCTCTCCCCGGACTGATTCCGGGCTGGTCCCGGGCTAGTTACGGCCTCGGGCCGGCGCCGTGTTGCCGGCCAGGCCGTTCATGCGCAACAGCGACCGCACCGGAAACCCGAATCGCTCCCGGACGCCCGGTTCACTCACGTCGATCAGGTACATCGCCCCCATGACGGTGATTCCCGCCGCCGCGAGCAATTTGCAGCAGGCTTCCAGCGAACTGCCGGTCTGAAGGACGTCGTCGATGAACAGGGCCCTGCCGCCGCGAAGGGCTCTCAGCCAGGGCAGGCTCTGCAGCCATAGGCGGTCATCTTCGCCACGCCAGTTGCGATACACGGCCGAATGGCCAGGATACCTGCCAAACGCCTCGCGGTACTTGCGCACCGGTACCACAGGCTTGCCGAGGGCCTGCGACAACACACCGGCAATAAACCACCCCCGTGCCTCGAGCGTTGCCAGGACGTCGTAACCCCCGTCGAGTAAAACCGGCGGACCTCCCGGACGAATTCCGGCCACCGCTCCTGGCGGTCCCAGAACGAGACGTCCTCGAATCCCTCCCGTACCCAGTAGAACAAGTCCATGAACGCGAAATGGCGGGTCAGGGCAGTACGCAGCCCGGAATCCGCAAGCCGGCCCTCGGGTACTTCAACCACGATCCGGGACCCCTCACGGGCGACGGCTGCGCCACCTAGGCCGTTACGCTCCAGAAAGCAGGACAGCGACTCGTCGCCGGGCCCGCACGGCAGTTCAAAGCGCATTTCCGACTCACCTCGCAGGGGTCTTCGCCCGCGGGCCGGGTTTCCCTTGCAGGCATGGCAACCCGAGGCAGGACCCCCGCCGGCCGGTCAAGAACTATCGCAGGCTGGCGCTCACCTATGGCGACGGCGGCGAGGGGGTTCACGTGAAGGCTTTTGGGAACAAATCCGCAGTTATTGTGTTCGTGTTTGTCTGCCTGACCGTCTTTGTCGCAGGCTGCAGGCAGGCTCCCAAGCCCGTTGCGCTTGGCGATCCGGGCACAATACTCGAGAAGGAACTGCTCTACGTGGGCACTTCCGACGGCAGGCCGGTGCTGCTCGACCCGGCCGGCGAGAACAAGCTCTACGCCCTGAGCGCCGAGCACGGCCAGGTCTTTCAGCACGTCGAGCTTTTCGCGGTGGTTTCCATGATCAGAAACCCTTCCGACCAGGCCCTGATGCTGTCGACCAAAGTCCCGCCGGCAGCTCGAAACGTCCCCGTCGTTGCCGCTGCGAACCATGCGGAGGCGGCCAAGCTCTACCCCCCTGCTCTGTTGGACCGGTTTCAGTTCAGCAGCTATCTTGATGAGTACACGATCGAGACGTATGCCGTGAAGTCGGCCAAGGTCACGAGCAGTGGGCCATGCACAGTGACGGTCGAGTTCGTGGCCGACCTTAAGCCGGCCCAAAACGCATTCTCCCAAACCAGATCCCGCTGGGGAGACCCTGACCCGGACGGTTATGTTCGTGACCGCAGGCTGGTGCTCACGCTGTACAGCTATGGGGGCCGGTACTGCGCCTACCACTCCGGTTGGATGGATGGCATTTTCACCGACGGCGCGCCGCCCGTCGCCCACCAACCTGCCGAGACGATGTACAAGCCTGTGGCGTACGACAACATCTGGCAGGCCCTCGATGAGGGCAAAGACGTGGAGCAGGTGATCTGGGAGGACGACACCTACTCGTTCATCTCCCGGGTCAAGCTCAGGGGCACCGCCGGCAAGCAGTACTACGAAATGGCGGTCCAGCGGGTCAGGCGGTCCAACGGCAGCCGGTTGACGCTGCTTGAGGGGTTGCGCGATTCCTGGCAGGCCAGGCCCCTCGGTCTTCACGGCAGGACTCTTTACCTACAGGCCGTCGAGGCGCTGCCGTTTTCGGAGGCATATTCCGGCCCGGTGGGCTCGCTCAATCTCGAGACAGGTGAGTGGAGCGTATTGCTGGCGGAACAAACGGCGGTACTCGGCAGGGTCGGCGACAAGGTCTATGTCGCCAAGCTCGACGGCTCCGACGACAGCCAGGCGGCCGGCATCTACGCCCTCGATACGGCGACGCCTGAACTCAAGCTGGTGAGCGACCTCCCCGGCCCCAGTTTCAACACGGCATACGAGTACGGGCGCCTGATGTACAGCATGTCGGGCAAGCTTTATATCTACTGGCCGGACTTCGAAACCGGCCATGGGCAATACGCGCTCTACTCGGTGGACCCGGCCAGTAGCGCAATTGCCAGGGTGGACTAGGCGGCTGCATGATGGCCGCAAAAACGCGCCTGGCTCTGGATTGGATACTGATCGGCATTTACTCTCTATACCGGCTGCTGCACCCTCCCACGCGCGGCACGCCCCGCTGATCGTCCTTGGAATAGCCGTGCTCGCGGTGTCAGGCGCCTACGTCGCGACCAATGGGCCGTTGGAAAAGAAGTCGCTCTTGAGTGAGGGCTTAAGTAACGCGGTCATCCTTGCCGCGACCACATACAACGTCGTCGTGGTTTTCGGGCGGTAGCACGACACCGGTTGCGCCCCAGCTGCAGCAACCTCCGGCATGCACGAATGATTTCCGAGGCCTCAAGCCGACCGTCGCCGCCTATCCCACCCGGGCCTCCGCCGGCGCGCGTCGTAACACCTCATCGACCGTTTGCTCCGGCCTCTGGTCCGAGTTGTCGACCCACAGGCCGAGGCGTTGGGTTTGCGTGCGCAGGATCGTGTCCAGTTGCCCAACCGACCAGGTCCCGTAGGCCGCCTTGCCCCGCGCAGCCTCCCTGGCTGCCACAACGTCCGGCCTCGGGCAGAGCACCACGACGTAAAGCGGCCTGCTCCGCACCAGCTCAACGATCCGCCGCAATCCGTCGCCCAGGTAAATGTCCTGGACGACGACGTTGAAACCAACCTCCCGATACGCTTCCGCCACCTGAGCGGTGAGCCGGTAGCGAAGATCGAGTTGCCGGAGTGCTTCGGGCGACGGGTCCGGGGCCATCTCCGCCCTGCCGGCGACGACCATCCGCCGAAACACATCGCCACGCACGTGCACCCCGGGCTCAAGCCGCTGTGCAAGCATTTCAGCCACCGTCGATTTGCCTGATGCCATGATGCCGGTAATGATGTAGAGCGCCGGCAATCTCTCTGCTGCCACCGCTGCCCACTCCTCGTCGTGCTCTTGCCTGAAGCCGTCGTTCAGCAAGCACCGCATTTCCCCTGCTTTCGCGACCGAGGCCGCGATTGGCTAGCAAGGAATCGTCATCCTATCCAAAGAACACGCTTTCCGAGGCTTCCCGAGGGAGGTTCGGATATGTCTGATGCGGGGATTCTGCTGGGTCTTGTTCAGAGCGGATCGCAAATCGCCACGGTATGCACTGAGCCGGCGGCGATCGCATATGCGGCTGCGCTGGCTGTCGAACTGCTGGGACTTGAGCCCGAGAGGCTCGAGGTAGTGACCAGCGCAGGTGTATTCAAGAATGCGCTCGGCGCCAGCCTGCCCGGTACGCCGCGCAGGGGGCCCGCTGCTGCAGCCGCCCTCGGCGCCGTGGTCAGGAACAGCGGCGCACAACTGAAGATCCTTCAGGCGCTTACTCCCGACAGGATTGCCGCTGCCCACGCGTTCCTCGACAAAGGACACGTTGCCGCCGACGCCGATTGCGGCAGAGACAGCGTGTATGTGCGGGTCGTCGCAAAGGCCCAGGGGCACGCCGCCGAAGTGGTAATCGCCGGCGGCCATAGCAGCATCCAGAGCGCAACGATTGACGGACGGGACGTTATGCAGGGGATGCGGATCACCCGCGCGCCGGATGCTGGACCCTCGGGCACGGGCGGCTGTGAACTCGCCTGCCTGGCGGAGTGGCCGTTCCAACGGGTGGTGAAGGCGGCATTGGGCGTCGACCCCGCGGATGCGGTCTTCGTCCGGCAGGGCGCGCTGTCCAACATGGAGCTCGCCGAAGCCGTGCTCTCCGCCCGATGTCCACTCAATACGTCGCTCGGCCAGCCACCCCTTGGTTTGCACCTCCTCGGACTGACCGCCTCCCAAACCGCCCCGGCACTCGACCACAAGGCCCGCTCAATGGTCTCGGCAGCCGTGACCGCGCGGATGACCGGGCAGGACTGGCCGGTCCTGACGAGCGCAGGCAGCGGCAACCAGGGTATCACCGTGGCGATTCCGGTTTTGTTGGTCGCCAACGCAGTCGGAGCAGACGCCGGCCGGCAGACGACGGCGTTAGTCGTTGCCCACGCGGTCAACCTTTATGTCCACTCGTTTATCGGCGAAGTGTCCCCGGCCTGCGGTTCGGTCAGCGCAGCCACCGGAGTAGCAGCCGCGGCGTGCTGGCTGCTCGGCGGCAACATGCAGCAGCTTGAGGCTGCAGCCCAGTTGGTCATCGGCAACCTGCTTGGGATGCTCTGCGACGGCGCCAAGGCCAGCTGTGCGCTGAAGTGTGGCACGGCAGCCGTCGAAGGCATCCTCGCCGGCCAGTGGGCAAGGGAGAGCGTCTCCCTGCGGCAGGGCATCGGGATTATCGGCGACTCCCTGGCCGGCACCTTAGGGCTCGCCCGCGAAATCATCAAGCGGGGGCTACGGCAGGCGGACGGGGTGATCATCGAAGCCCGCCGGCCGGTTTAGGGACTGCTTTGCGGCCTGTCACTTCAAACTTCGCCTCGCTGTAAACCATCCGTCACATCTGCTCATCGCGCTGAGAAGAGCGTGTCGACTACTTATGTTACCTTGAGCGGTGGCAGTAGATTTCCGACACCGAGGTGGGTCAAGATGCAGCTACTAACCCCAGACCGACCACCTGTACGCAAGCAGCGCGGTCCAGCTACAATCCTAATCCTGACTGCGCTCACTCTGGCGCTGACGACCGCCGTGTCATTTGTCTGGGCACACGCGTCGGCGGCCGATGCAGCAAGCCCCGAGCTTCTCGCGCTCCGGCAAGCCGTGACCGACGCGGAAGGTCGCCAAACCGAACTCCAGGCCGAGATCGACCGCCTGGTTGAGGAGTTGGAACGGCTGCGGGCTGATTACCAACGCCTGGAGCGTGAGAAGGAGGCGTGGGAGAACGGCAGGCCGGTGGCCTACATCACCATCGACGACGGTCCGAGCCTCAACACCCTCAAGGTCCTTGAGATCCTGAGGAATTCGGGCGTGCCTGCTACATTCTTTGTGACAGGCAACAATCTATCGGGCCACCAGGACATCTACGGCCAAATCGTCGCTGACGGCCACGCCATCGGCATCCATAGCTACACACACCACTACAAGACCGTATATGCCTGCGTGGACTCGTTCTTCGCGGACTTCCGCCGCCTTGAGGATTTCCTCTATCGCGAGTTCGGAATCCGTACGAATATCATGCGGTTTCCGGGCGGATCGTCGAGTACGGTGTGTCAGGCGGCATCAGGCTACGACATCATCGTTGAGGACTTGATCCGAGAAGTAGTCAGCCAGGGCTACGACTATTTTGACTGGAATGTTGACTCGGGCGACGCTCTACCCGGTGCCACGGCCGGCTCAATCATATCTACCACCAAGGAGCAGATCGCCAGGCTACACGGCCGGGACCTCGTGCTCCTGTTCCACGACGGCCCCGCGAGCGGCGCAACGGTGGAGGCTCTGCCCTCAGTCATCCACGAACTCAAGGCGAGCGGCTACCGGTTCGAGGTGCTCAGCAAGGGCGTTATCGACGTCAAACACCGCACGGCGCAGGGCTAGGCCCGGCTCTCAGTCTGAGGCCTCCCAGCCGGCGAACTTCAGGTATATCCTCCTGACCTCATCTATCGTCGTGCCGTGCTTCCGTGCCATATCGCGGAACAACGAGTCCTCATCAACCTCCGCTGATGCGTTGGTAAGCAAGTCCTCTCGCCTCGAATACTCGATCTCGGTCGCTTCCCAGATCTCCACTTCAGCAGGAGTCAGTTGCTTTGACCAGTCCTTGGCGGGCAGGTTGTCACTACGCAACATGACGTTGTACTCGCCGGCATTAATCATCAGGCCCTTACCCAAATCACCCCACGGAGCGTAATCGACCCTGCCTACGGTGTAGGCGCGGTGCTGCTCAACGTAATGTGGATAGTCATAGAACCTGATTGAAAGCGCATTGAACGGAGCTTTCTCCTTGGCGTCGACGATTAGCTCGTCGGCCAACGCGCTCAGTTCGCGAGGGCTTGGCTGACCCTCAACGACGACATACCATATCAGGACGCGCTCGGCATCGAGGGGCGAGATGTCGGTTGTCTTGACGACTTGGTGTGCGACGGGGCGCACAAAGTCTACCGTAGCCGTAACCAGACCGCTCTTGGTTCCTCCCGTGTTGACAATCTGGTTGCCCTTGAGCTTTTCTCCACGGGACCCGTAGAGCCGGAGGATCGCTTCCGGCTGAGAGAGGGACTCCTCCGGCTGCATTGTGAACACAACTCTCACTTCGACCACACCTGAGCGCATATCTCCAAGGGACGCCGCGTAAGTGTACCTGCAATTATTGACTACCGTGGTGCCTTGCGCGACTGTCGTATCGCTGCCTTGTTCCAGGACCTCACACAGCAACAATGAATTGTCGGGGACGTTGGCGGTGCCTGAGATGACGATTTCCGTCCCTGTAATTGCCGCCGTGGCAGTCATCAGCAGGTCCCTGGACCCCGCGCAGGAGGCAGCCGTGATGGACACAAGAATGATCAACGCGATCTCTGGGATGTGACAGGTCGCCTTACGCCAGCCTGACAAGCTCATCCGGACTCCCCCTTCCGCTTCGCCTACTCGGTCCGCCGATGTGTGCGGATCACTTCTCCCTCGTCGTCCTGCACCACTACTGTCTCAAAGCGATCGATGCCATCCACATCTAGGTCAAAAAGCATCCAGTAGCCGTTGACAACCCGGCCCTCGTAGGTCCGGCCTTGTGTGGTTGTCCCGGTTGCCTTGTACGCCTCATCGTCCCATGCCCAGCCGTAGGCGTAAATACGAAGGGCGTTGTCGGCGGGATCACCGCCGGGGGTGGCGTCCAGGTCCTCAATTGCATTCCAGACATGCCGCTCATCAAAGCCCTGCGGATGGCCAAGAACGTAGTTTTGGCCACCTATCCCCGGTCTGGCAATGCACTGCCCGTTGCGGAACACAAACCAAGCCCAACGCTCCCTGTTGCCGAGTGTAGTGGAAGGCAGGTAATAGGCCACAGCGATATCGTATCCGCCCTGCTCATAGTAGGCCCGCCAGACGGGGGCGGGGTCACTCTCCCTCTGCGATCCCCTCTCGCGTATCTCTGCCGGTATCTCCTCAGGGGGGACTACAGCCTGCCTGAAGGCCTGAGAACAGGAGGGAATAGTCAGTGACAGAACGAGGATCACCAGCAGGGCCACTAAGGTCTTCGGCCACGGTACGATGTCGGGGCGGGTTGTTGGGCAGCCCATCGGACAGCAACTCCTTTGCGGTTTCCGATTGCCGTTGCCTCCATTATACCACCTATAGCTCCAATTGCGCCACAATGACGCTGAGGTCGTCGTGTGCTGTCAGCCTGCTTGCTGGGTCTGCCCGGACCGATCGGTGTGGCACTGCTTTTCCCGGCGACCTGGTGGAGGTACCACTGCGCTGTTGCTCGCCTCACGCCTCTTCTCCTGGGGCCAGCACGAGCCACATCACCACTGGCCGTATCCATGAAGGAAGTACGGTGCAGAGAAACCCACATCTTACGCGCTTTTCACCCTAGACCACCTCCCGCCATACCTGGCCCTACCTCCACATTCGTATCCAGCCCTGACTGAACGCCTAAGGTACCAACAGATAGCCTGGCCGCCACAGGGCTTTGGTTCCCCCAACGCAATCATCCGCAACTTTGCTTGCCTCGGTTCCGTCGGCAGACATAACCCAGACGTCGAACCTGCCGCTTTCCACCGCCCGGAGGGCAACAGCAACGTAGGAGAGGTCGGCGGTCCACGAGTACTGCCCGGTCCGCTTGCAGCTCTCTCGCAGGTCCGGGGGAACCAGATCGACCACGAAGTCGCGATCCAGGTTATATGGCATTACCTCAAGCGGAGCGAGTGACGGTGGATCACTCAGGCCGCATTCAAAGTACGCGACATGGTCTGGCGCCTCCGGATCCGATGCCAAGCGTCGAACCACGAGCCGATCGGCGGAGAGCCATGCCGTGGGGGAGTACATGTACTCTGCGGTCCCCTCAATCAGGGTCGTCGTCTCGCCGGTTTGGACTAGGTAGATCGCAAGGTCACCTGACCCGCCAGCCTCCGTCAGTTCCCACAGATTGGGCGATTCGATCTCCCGCGGCTGACAATAGGCAATCACCTGAGCGTCCGGGGACCATCGGTACGAACCTTGGTATCCGATCGATGCAACCGGGTCCGGCTGCCCTAGCGTGAAGAGATCCAGCGCACGGCCGAATCCAGTGCCCGTATCAAGGCTGAAGGAGGGGCCTTTCGCAGGCCATTCAATGGCGCCCAGGCCGAAGGTCGGAAAGCCTCTGGTCTCATGAAGCAACTCCCCGGACGCAACGGAATAGACCAAGATGTCATGAGCATCGATGCCGTCGCGGGGGATGGCCAAAGCATACGCCTGACCGTCAGGTGACCACGCCCACGAGGTGTGAGCCGGAAGACCCCGCTGCAGCACGGTGGCCTCAGGGCCAGAGGACGTACCAGGACGGAGAAGCGTAAGGTCACCGTCGATGGTTATGTAAAGCAATTCCCCCGTTGCACCGGTCAGCACGGGCGGCTGGGGCTGCGGGTTGGGGACTTCCTCTCCGCTGACAATCTGGCAGCCGGTGAGCGGCAAGAGCAGCGAAGAGACAAGGAGGATGCATAAGAGGCGCAACCCGAACGACGCCGACCGGCCATGAGACCAGTGACAACCCACGTGGGACCTCCCCCTCGTACACCAGCAGCATGCAAGTGCAGCCACTCGTGCCTATCCACCTGAAGCCGGCCCGGGTGCTCAGTTACCCCGCGTGCCAGCGTTCGCCGTCCCAATAACGGAATAGCACGAGGCCATCCGCGTCCACGGCGTTAACGGATGTCCACCATTCGTAAGGTTTAGCGTCGATCACCAACAACCCCCAGAAACCGTTGACTACTCTGCACTCAACTTCCCGCCCGGTTGATGTGCTGCCGACG
>JAXGPL010000030.1:0-18143 GCA_040766985.1 Bacillota bacterium | reverse complement strand
GGTCGCGGACGGCTGTGCGGCCCAGATTCAGATTCGATGTCCGCTCTTCTTCCGGCAGGGAAGTCCTATCGGTCCGCGGCCTTGCGGCCAGCGCAGGGGATCGCAGGCTGTTTTCGGGATTGGATTTCGACGTGCGCGCGGGCGACCGGCTGGCTCTCATCGGCCCGAACGGGTCCGGCAAGACGACTTTGCTCCGCGTACTGCTCGGCGAGCTGGACGCGGCGGAGGGCTCGGTTCACTGGGGGCACGGCACTGAACCGGCTTACTTGCGCCAGGATCTGTCGGACCTCGACGACGACCTCTCCGTACTTGACAACATGCTCGCCCAGTGCGAGATGCTGCCCGGCGAGGCCCGGAGCCTGCTTGCCGGCTTTGAGTTCCGTGGCGAGGAAGTGCATAAGCAGGTTCGTTCGTTGAGCGGCGGTGAGCGGTGCCGCCTGTCGATGGCGGGGCTCCTCGTCTCCGGCGCCAACGTGCTGCTCCTCGACGAGCCAACCAACCATCTTGACATCTCGGCACGATCCTCGCTTGAGGACGCACTTGCGGCGTACGGCGGGACGGTGATTATGGTTTCCCATGACCGCTACTTCATCGACAGGGTGGCAAACTCCATACTCGCGTTCGAGCCCTCCGGTCCGGCCTACCACCGTGGCAACTTCAGCTCCTACCGGGCGGCGCGTGCGGCGGGAGCCGCTACCGCAAAGCGGCCTCTTCCGCCGGACGACGATGCCCCCGCGTCCCGCGCGGGGGGTCACGGGCTTAGGCAGAAGATCCAGAGCCTTGTGGCCGAGCGTTCGGCGCTGGAGGCCGAGATGCTGCGTACGAGGGGTTCGATCAGCCCACGCGAGTCCCGGCGCCGCCTGCAGCGATACCGGGACATCGAAAACGAGATCGCGCGGCTGGAGGCGCGGGCGTCCAGGGGCAGGTAACGGACGGGCAGGAGCGCTATCCGCACCGGTGAATCTAGACCGCGGAGGCGAGGGTATGAGCAGTATTGACGAGAGCCCGGGCAAGCGGCCGTCCGAGGCCGGCCCGACCAGGGTCACGGTGCGGGTGTACGGGGAAGAATATCCCCTCAAGAGCACTGCCGCCGACGCGGCCCATCTCCAACGCCTTGCGGAGTATGTGGACAGCGCGATGCGGCAGATCGGCAACCAGGGGGCCAGGCTCGGCACCAACAGAATCGCCGTCCTTGCGGCGATGCAGATTGCGGACGAGTTGTTCAGACTCCGTCAGGAATATGAGGGCCTGACTTCGATTTTCGAGGACGAATGGGCGAAGAGAAAGCGCAAGGACTAGGCCGGCTGGTAACCAACTCCGAGATCGCCGCCTGCTTTCTGGAGATGGCCGCCCTGCTTGAGCTCAAAGGCATCGAGGGGTTCAAGCTGCGCGCTTACCTGCGAGCGGCGCAGTCGATCGAGAGCCACCCCGAGCCCCTTGCCGACCTGTGGCAAAGGGGCAAGCTCCGCGACGTCAGGGGAGTCGGCGAGGCGTTCGAGCTCAAGATCGAGGCGATCATCGCCACAGGCACGTGCCCGCAACTCGAGGAGTTGCGCAAAGCGATCCCCCAGACCGTTCTGGGTATGATGCGGATTCCGGGCGTGGGTCCCAAGACCGCGGCCCTGGTCTGGCGCGAACTCGGGGTTTCGACCCTGGAGGAGTTGGAGCAAGCCGCCAACGACGGCCGGCTGGCCGGGTTGCGGGGGCTTGGGCCGAAACGCGCCGAGGCAGTCCTCGCCGGTATCGCCTCCGTGCGCAGTTGGGGCGGTCGGGTGCCGATCGCGCACGCCAAGCCGCTGGCCGACGCCATCGTCCGCGAACTGGCAACGTACCCCGGCGTGGTTGGAGTGCAGGCCGCGGGCAGCCCTTGAGGCGCGGCCGGGAAACCGTGGGTGATCTCGACATCCTCGTCGCCACCTCCGACCCGCGTGACGTTCTGGAACGGTTCGTGCGCGTGTCGGGGGTCGAGGAAGTCCTGGCCCTCGGCGACACTAAGGCAAGCGTGCGGATGCGGACGGTCGCGCAGGTCGATGTGCGGGCGGTTTCCGAGAAGGAGTATCCGGCGGCGCTGGTCTACTTCACCGGCTCCAAGGAACACAATGTACGCCTGCGTGAGATGGCCAAGCAAAAGGGGCTCCGCCTTAACGAGTACGGTCTGTTCCCGGAGGATGGCGGCGAATCCTTGCCGGCCGCGAGCGAGGCAGAGCTCTATGCCGCCCTCGGGCTGCCGTACATCCCGCCCGAATTGCGTGAGGACCAGGGCGAGATCGAGGCCGGTCTGCGCGGTGAACTGCCGGTCTTGGTACGGGCGGAGGATATCTTGGGTGACCTGCATTGCCACACCCGCTGGAGCGACGGCCGAGACGAGTTGGCTGTCGTCGCGGAGCAGGCCTTTGCCCTCGGGATGCGCTATCTGGCCATAACCGACCATAGCCAGGCCATGGCGTTTACCGGCGGCCTGACCCCGGAGCGGTTGCGGTTGCAGGGAGCCGAAATCCGCGCCTGGAACGCCGCTCATCCCGGCGGCCCCGTGCTGCTGCGGGGCTGCGAGGTTGAGGTGTTGCCGGATGGCTCGCTCGACCTCCCGGACGACTCGTTGGCGGAGCTGGACTGGGTGGTTGCGGCGGTCCATTCGCCCAACCGGCGCGGGGGCCTGAGCCTGACCGAGCGGCTGGTCAGGGCCGCCCGGCATCCCCTCGTCGACGTAATCGCGCACCCGACCGGCCGGATTATCGGGGAGCGGCAGGAGTACCCCCTCGACGCCGGGGCGTTGATCGCAGCCGCTGCGGATTCGGGAATCGCTTTGGAAATCAACGCTTCGCCGCACCGCCTGGACCTGCCGCCACATCTCGCCCGGCAGGCGGCTGCCAGGGGCGTGAAACTTGTCGTAAGTACCGACGCCCACGACGCACGCAGCCTGGGCGAACTGTCGTACGGCGTGACCGCGGCGCGGCGGGGCTGGCTCGGGGCCGCCGACGTCCTCAACACCCTTCCGGCGGCTCAACTCCGGCAATGGCACGCGGGCAGGCGGAAGAGCGGGCAGGCCTAGCCAATGGTCCTTGCGGTGTTTGTGGACGGGTTGGGGCTGGGCGATCCGGCGAGCCCCGCCAACCCCTTGGCCGGCGCCCAGTGGCGCGCCCTCGGCGACCTGGCGCACATCGCGACGCCGCTGGACGCGTGCCTCGATACGCCGGGCCTTCCTCAGAGTTCGACCGGTCAGGTCACGCTGTTTACCGGCCTGAACGCTGCCAGGCACGCCGGCGGCAGGCATCTGCCCGGCTTTCCCGGGCCCGCCCTCCGGCCGCTGATCGCGCAGGGGACGTTTCTGGACGGCGTGACCAAACGGGGCGGCCGCGCGACGTTCCTCAACGCGTTTGGGCGCCGGGGGCTCCGGAAGATGATCGCCGGCGACCGGCACATCAGTGTAACGACGCTCGCGGCTACGTCGGCGGGGCTGCCGCTGCGCGAAGTCTCGCAGATTGCGCGGGGGACTGCCGTATACCATGACATCACCGGCGATTCGCTGGCGGCGCAGGGCCAACCGGTCGAGCCGATCACCCCGGAGCAGGCGGCGGCCGCTGCGCTGGCGGTGGCCCGGGAGCACGACCTGACGCTGTTCGAGTACTTCCTGACTGACGGGGCCGGCCATTCGCAGGACCAGGCCCAGGCGGCAGGCGTCCTCTCGCGCCTGGACCGGATGCTGGACGTTTTGGTCTCCGCGTTCCAGACCGCCTCCGATGCCGGTTACCTGGTGTTGTTCAGCGATCACGGCAACATCGAGGATCTTTCGGTGCCGACCCACACGCGCAATCCCGTGCCCCTCGCCGTCTGGTCCGCCGATCCGGGCGGCCGCCGGCGTGCCCGGGCTTGCACTTGGCTTGGAGATGTGGCAGGGTTGCTCTTGGCGCTGGCGACGGAGGGGGGCGAGTGATGTGGACGGCAAGAGCTTGCACACGCTTGAATTCGACCGGATCAGGGAGATGCTCGCCAACCAGGCTTCCACGTCGCTCGGCCGGGGGTTGGCACTGGAGCTTGAACCAAGCAGCGACTTTGCCGAGGTGGATTCGCGGCTTTCGGAAACCGCCGAGTCCTACGCTCTGCTGCAGTCCGGCGATCGTCCGCCGTTCGGTGGCGTCACCGACGTTCGCGAAGGCGTCAAGCGCGCCGAGCTTGGCGGCGTATTAGACCCCGCCGAACTGCTGGCGGTTGCCTCGGTGCTCAAGACCGCCCGCTTGATGCGCTCGTTCCTGCGTGAACGCGAGGGCCGGTGCCCCGGCCTGGCCGGGCTTGCCTCGACCATGAGTCCCCCAGACGACGTCATCAAGCTGGTCACCAAGGCCATCACCGACGAGGCTGAGGTTGCCGACGGGGCGAGTACCAAACTGGCCAACCTTCGACGCAGCCTGCGCATTCTTTCCGAGCGGGTCCGTGACCGTATGAACTCGTACATCCGCAGCTCAGAGCACTCGCGGGCGTTGCAGGAGCCGATCGTGACAATCCGCGAGGGGCGCTTCGTCTTGCCCGTGCGCCACGACTCCCGCGGGTCCATCCCCGGAGTGGTCCACGATGTATCCAGTTCCGGCGCGACAGTTTACGTCGAGCCGCTGGGCTGCGTCCAGATGAACAACGAATTGCGCAGCCTCACCCGGCGAGGAGCAGGACGGGGTGCGGCGAATCCTCGCCGAGCTATCCGGTGTCGTCGGAGCGTTCGCGGAACCCATCTCTCAAGTGGTTGACACGATGGGCATGCTCGATTTCGCCTTCGCCAAGGCTCGCCTGGCCGCTGATATGGGCGCGAACCGGCCGGAGCTTGTCAGAGGCGTCCATTTCGACTATCCAGCCGCCCGGCTCCGCTCATCTCCCGGGATGCCGTTGTGCCCGTCGACCTCCGCCTCGGGCGGGAATTCACCGTACTCGTGATAACCGGGCCCAACACAGGCGGCAAGACGGTTACACTCAAGACCGCCGGGCTTCTCAGCTTAATGGTCCAGAGCGGCCTTTTCATCCTGCCGGCCGCGACTCATTGGCCACGGTCTTCGATGAGGTGCTGGCGGACATCGGCGATGAGCAGAGCATCGAACAAAGCCTCTCTCGACCTTTTCGTCACACATGACGGGGATCATCCGCATCCTTGGTCTCGCCGGCCCGCGCTCGCTGGTGCTGCTGGACGAGATCGGCGCCGGCACGGACCCGACCGAAGGCGCAGCCCTGGCAACCGCCCTGCTGGAGGAGCTTCACGCCCGCGGCTGCCGGACCGCGACCACGCACTATGGGCAGCTCAAGGAGTTCGCCTACTCACACAACGGCGTTGCTAACGCGTCGGTTTCCTTTGATCCGGAAACCCTCGCCCCCAACTTCCGCCTCAACATCGGCGTCCCGGGGCCGAGCAACGCGCTGGCGATCGCCCGGCGGCTGGGCCTATCGCCGTACATCGTCAACCGGGCCGTGGAATTGATTGGCGAGGACCAGGTCAAGATCGAAGAGATGATCCACCGCCTGTTGACTGAGAGAGAGCGGCTGGCGACCGAGCGCGAGGAGCTGGCAAGGCTTCGGCGCGAGGCCAATGCGATCAAGCTTGAGTACGAGGCCAGCGGACGCGAAGGGCAGGCGCGGCTGGCTCAGGCTATGGCAAAGGTCCGCGGTGACCTTCGGGATGCCGTAGTCAGGGCGCGGAGCGAATTCGACGGGCTGATCAAGGAACTGCGGGCGCTTGCAGACGCCGGCGACCGCAAGGAACTTGAACGGGGCATCACCGATCTGCGCGCTCGCTTCCGCGATGTCCGCAGTGCCGCGGATGAATTGATCGGCGAGGAGCCGCCAGCCACCGTGCGCGGGCAGCCCATCAGGCCATCGGAGCTCAAGCAAGGGGTGCGGGTAAGGGTGGCGCGCCTTGGACAGGCCGGATACGTCCTGGGCGGGCCGGATTCGTCGGGGCAAGTCCCGGTGCAGATCGGCATCATGCGGGTTCTCGCGCGTCCGGAGGACCTCGTACCGGTGCCCGACCAGGAGGAGCCGCTTACACCCGCGTTATCCGCCGGGCCGCGTGGCGGCGGCCTTGCCGGGACAAAGGTCGCGACGTTCTCCATGGAACTGGACTTGCGGGGGCAGACCGTCGAGGAAGCCGTTTCGCAGGTGGACAAGCATCTGGACGACGCCCTCCTTGCCGGAGTGAAGCAGGTCCGGTTGATCCACGGCAAGGGCACCGGCGCGCTGCGCGAGGGGATCACTGCGTACCTTAGAACGCACCCCGGCGTCATCTCGACCGCCTTCGCGCCCCAGAACGAGGGCGGGGACGGGGTGTCGGTGGTTGAGCTTAAGTAGTCAAGCCCAAGGCGGGGGGAGCTGCGCGCCGATTCGGCGCGTCCATCCCGAGGAGCTAATCGGGCAAAGCGCCACCAAAGGCGCGAAGCCTCCATTTGCTGCCTGAGCCCTCTGCTGGTTGCGTATGCGACCCCAGACCTTACGCCCACAACCTGCAGGAGCGGCGGGTGGCTGCGCGCCGATTCGGCGCGTCCGTCCCGAGGAGCTAATCGGGCAAAGCGCCACCAAAGGCGCGAAGCCTCCCGCCGCTCCCTCTAGCCAGACACCACCAACCTGCCCGTCATCTTCGACCGCTCGTCTCCGACGTCCATGTTGCAGTAGTAGGTAAACGTCCCGCTCTTGTTGGCGATGAAGTCGAGGTAGACGGTCTGCCCCGCGGGGCACACCGCCGATACGCCGTATCCCTCGATCGCCATGCTGTAGGTGCGGCCGGTGGCTGTCAAGGCGATCCTGACCTTCGTGCCTCTGCGCACCTCAATGCTGCGGGGGTTGAAACGGTATCCGCTCATCTTGACTTCGATGACCTGGTCCGGCACGAACTCCTCGGGGATGTTGTGCGCGCGGCAGTAGCCGTCCGGAAGCTCCTGTGCTGCGTCCAGAGGTACGAGCGATACGCCGTTCCTGGTCACGTACGGCACGTAAGGTTCGGGGCGCTGGATGAACGTGCGCCAGATGACCCGCTCTGGGGGACACCCCGGCCCCGCGAGGTGGAGGGGATCGTCCAGGCAGACCCGGGCGGAGACGTGAGTCGTGCAGGCTTCCTTGGGTTCAGAACCCTTGACGAAATACTCGGTGATGATATCGCCCGTGGGGCAACTGGGCCCCGGAAGCTTGCCGGACTTGCGACAGACCTGCACCTGGACGATATTGGGCGGCTTCTCGAAATTCACCGGCGTGAGGTTCTTGTGCGCGGCGAGCATGGCTTCCTTCCAGATCAAGGCAGGGTACATACCGCCGAACTGGACGCCCATCGAAGCCCGCTCCTTGGGATATCCCAGCCACACGGCGGCCGAGTGCTTGGCGGTATAGCCAGCGAACCATGCGTCCGCGTAGTCCGAGGACGTGCCCGTCTTGCCTGCGGCCTTCCAGTTGCCTAGGTTGGCCCGCGTTCCTGTGCCGTGTGACGAGTGGATCACGCCGACCAACATGTCCGTTACCAACCAGGCGGTCTGTTCGCTGACCACGACTTCCTTGCGGGGTGAGTTATCGACCAGGACGTGGCCCGATCCGTCGACCACTTTGAGCACCGCGAGCGGCTGGACCTTGATGCCCTTATTGCCCAGCACCGCGTACGCTCTGGTTAGCTCGAGCGGTGAAACCCCGTAGGTCAGAGCGCCCAGCGACAACGAATGCGTGACGTCGTTGATCGAGCCCTCCATAACGAGGTTGTCGATGCCCATTCGCGAAGCGTAGTCAAGGCCGGTGCGAATGCCGATCCAGCTCAAGACTTTGGCTGCGGGCACGTTAATCGACCGCTCCAGAGCGTATCGGAAGTTGACCAGGCCGCGGAATTGATCGTCGTAGTTGCCGGGCATCCAGCTTTCGCCGCCCAGCGTCGTGAACACGACCGGGGCGTCGTCGACCACCGTCGACGGCGCGTACCCAAGGTCGATGGCCGGGGTGTAGTCGACGATCGGTTTGAAAGCCGACCCTGGCTGCCGCTTTGATTCGGTAGCGAAATTGAACTGGAGCTTCTGTGTGTGCTCGACTCCGCCCACGATAGCCTTGAGGTATCCGGTATCGTTCTCCATCACCACGATCCCGCACTCCGCGCGCTCGCCCTTGGCGTTGGTGGGGAAGTGCACCGAATATGTCGCGACCGCTGCCTCGGCCGCTTTCTGGGTTTCAACGTCGAGGGTAGTGTAGATCTGCAACCCGCCGCCGTAGAGTACGTCGGGATCGATCTTGTGGACATCGAGCAACTGCTTGAGCACGTAGTCAATGAAAAAGGGGTACGGATACTCAGTTCGGTCGGTGATCCCGGGGTATGCCAACTCCTGCTCATATGCCGCGTCCGCCTCGGCCTGGGTCACAAAACCCTCCTCGACCATCTGACTGAGGACGATCTTTTGCTGTTTCTTGGCCCCCTCAAGATTCTTGTACGGCGTCAAATAGCCGGGGCTCTTTGCGATACCACAGAGCAGCGCTGCCTCCGCAAGGTCGAGGTCGGCGCTGCTCTTGCCAAAGAAGTTGCGGGACGCCGCCTCAACGCCGTACGCCCCGTGGCCGAGGTTGATCCCGTTGAGGTACATCTCGAGGATCTCTTCTTTGGTGTAGATTCGTTCGAATTGGATAGCCAGGATCAGTTCCTGGACTTTGCGTGTAATCGTCTGGTCCATCGTCAGGAACGCCGACCGGGCCAACTGCTGTGTGATTGTGCTGGCGCCCTGGAATCTTCCGCCCGTGACGTCATAGTATGCTGCAGCCAGGATCCTCCGGAAGACGAAGCCGTGGTGCGTATAGAAGTACTTGTCCTCGTGCGCGATAAACGCCTTTTTGAGGAGTTCGGACATCTCGGCAAGGGGCATTGGGACACGGTTCTCCACGCCGGCCAGGCCGGTTATCTCTTCGCCCTTGTTGTCGTAAACAAACGATGTTGCGAGAAACCGCGGCTGAATAGTCTCCAGCGCCGGCATCTTCGTCCATGCGACGATCACGAAGCCGCCTGCGGTCGCAGCGCCGATGATCCCGATGGCGAGGCAGACGATAATCGCAAGCCGCAGCAGTCGCCTGGACCTGGACTGAGCCGTGGGCTCGGTTGTCTTGGTCCGCTTGGCCCTGCCGCCTGCGCTTGGTCGATCCGATCCGGAAGCCATTGCTCACCCACCTGTCCGCCCATGGACCCTTCCGGGCGATTCATATGCCTAACGCTGCGGGAATCATTCGGCTCCCGGCGAGCGTGGGGCCCTGCGTACCCGCTATCGTTCGCCCACTATGCGGGCGCTCCCTGCTTTTGGGGTCTCGACCTCCTCGGCCGACAAGGCTGTCACAGTCTCGCCGGGAGGTGTATAATCCCACCAATAGCATCTGGCTTGAGATGCGATGAGCGGGCAGAGTAGGCGGTCCTGCGCCACACAGAGAGCCGGTACCGGTGCAAAAGGCTGGCGCCGCCGTCCGAATACCCCCGTGAGCAGCAGGTCAAACCGCCGCATGCCGTACGCGGCGCGGTAGGCCGAGCCGGCTTGCACCCGTTAGACGTGCAGCCGTTCCGGGAGGGTCCCGGTGCGGGCCGAGTGGCTCCTTCCGAGCCAATCAGGGTGGTACCGCGGTGTTTGCCGCCCCTGCGGGGGCGGCTTTTCGTTTGCACGCCCACGGTACCTCACTTTGGAGGTGTGTTCGATGCGTGTTTCGCAAGCCCCGGCAGCCGAGCAATTGAGGGTGTTCTTGCAGGGAGCTGCCGAAGTAATTACCGAATCAGACCTGCTCGCCAAGATCAAGCGTGCACAGGAGCGTGACGTTCCGTTGCGCGTTAAGCTGGGGGCAGACCCCAGCGCCCCGGACATCCATCTGGGGCATGCGGTGCCGTTGCGCAAGGTGCGGCAGTTCCAGGAGTATGGACACGAGGTCTACTTCGTCATCGGCGACTTCACCGGGCGCATCGGCGACCCGAGCGGCAAATCCGAGACGCGTCGCCAACTTACGGAGGCAGAGGTACGCAAGAACGCCAAGACCTACGAGGACCAGATTTTCAAGATCCTCCTGCCCGAGTTGACGCACATCGTGTTCAACAATGACTGGCTGGGGTCCCTCAGCTTCGCCGATGCCATACGCCTCGCATCAAGCTACACAGTGGCGCGGATGCTTGAGCGCGACGAGTTCGCCGCGCGCCTCCGTGACGGGCGCCCGATCCGCGTGCACGAGTTCATGTACCCTCTGGCGCAGGCTTACGATTCGGTCTTCCTAAAGGCCGACGTCGAAATCGGGGGTACTGACCAGACGTTCAATTTCGCTGCCACTCGCGATGTCATGCGTGCCCACGGCCTTGAGCCGCTGGTTGTGCTCATTGCCGCTTCTAGTCGGGATCGACGGAAAAGAGAAGATGTCCAAGAGCCTCGGCAACTACATCGGTGTCAGCGACGCTCGGTGCAGGCGGACGTGCGGGTGCCCGACGGACTGCTCTCCGACTACCTCTCCCTGGCGGCGGATTGGGGGCCGGCGGGGTCCACGTAGTTGTGCGATCGCCTCGCGGCCGGCTCAACCCCCGCGACGTCAAGATGCTGCTCGCCGGACGCCTTGTCGAGATCACATCACGGGCCCCGGGCAGCCGAGGCGGCCGCCGGCCCTTTCGGCAGGTGTTCCGGCAAGGGGACCTACCTGAGAAGGTAGAGGAGCGCGAGGCCACTCGGTGAAGCCCGGCTTCTTATGCCCGACCTGGCAAGGATGCTTGCCGACCATGGGCTCGCGCCAAGCTCAAGCGAGGCCAGGCGGTTGATCTGCCAGGGAGCCGTCAGGTCGGTGGCGCTCGGGTCGGCGCGGATGACGCTATTGACCTCGCCGACGGTGACGTGATCCAGGTGGGCAAGAGGCGGTTTCTGCGGATCTGCGCCCGGCAGGCGCCTGGACCGAGATAGTCCGGGAGAGCAGCGATTTCACGCGCTCTGGTGCCCGCCGCATAGGATATCCCCAACGGTGGTGGATGTCCTGTACCGGTCCCGGTCAAAACGGCCCAAAGGGCGCAAGACGCAGTGGCTCCTGACTCTGGCCTTGCCGCTTGCCCTGTGCATGTGGTTGCTGATTGCCGCAGGGACAATCTCGCGCCCATTGTTATGAAGATCGCCGAGGATCGGGCCGAATCGTGGGCCATCCAGACGATCTCGCGGGTCGTGATGGAGGAGATCATCCCGGGCATCGACTATAACAACCTGATCCAGCTGGAGAAGGACACCAGGGGCCGGGTTGCATTCATGCAGCCCAATACACTGGAGATCAGCGTGATGAGCAGGGCCGTCGTAGCGATCCAGGATGAACTCCGCCAGAGCGAGGAGTTCAAGGTCATGGTACCGCTGAACCAAGCCCTGGGCACGGAGTTGTTCATGAACGTCGGGCCTCGGGTGCCGGCCACGGTGACCGCTGTCGGCACCGTCGAAGGCAGCGTTTCCGAGGAATTCGCGGAGGCCGGGATCAACCAGACCAAGCATGTCATCTACCTTGAGATCAAGGCCTATATGTACATCGTGGTGCCGTTCGTGCGGTCGACACGGGTCAGCACCCGCCTCGCTCTCGCCCAGGCGATTATCGTGGGCGACGTCCCGGGAACCTATGTGCGAATCGGCCATTAGCCGGTAGCGCGACCACAGCCAGATCGGGCCACTTGGTCCCGGTTTGGACGGGACCGGCTTTGCGCAACGGGCCCGGATTTCCACGGGCCCGGTTTTCCGCTTGCCGCGGAGAGATACGCAGCAGTATAATCGCGTTTGTTAGCAATCTGACCTCAGGAGGTGCACCCATGGGAGTTTTCACCGGTACCCGCCCAGCCCGGGCACGGGCAGGCGGCTGCGGTCCGTGGGTGCATGAGGTGGCCCACTGCTGAGCAAAACCAGGTAAAGATCGCAATCGCTATCCGGATACCGGGCGGGCTGTCATTGCAGCCTGCTTTTTGCTTTTCTAGGGATGCCGGCCTGTGGCCGGCCGCATCGACGACTAGCCGGGAGGTGGCAAAGGGTGGAAGATCTGAGCGGGGAGTCCGCCGTGGTCTGCCAGGGCGCTAAGAAGTCCTTCTTCGAGAGCAGTATTGGACCGCGCAAGCAAAAGCCAGGTGAAGCTGGAACCCGACCGAGGGCCCGGCTAGCCGGGATGCTCCGCCGCACGCCGCGCAGGCGGGTGGTCGCGGTAAACGACGTCAGCTTCGCGGTGCAACGGGGGCAGATCTTTGGCATCCTCGGCCCCAACGGCTCGGGCAAGTCCACGTTGATCCGGCTGGTCGCGACGCTCTTGCTTACCGATGCGGGCCAGATCAGCGTCCTGGGTATGGATGTATGCACCCGCCGCATGGACGTCCGCCGGGTCATCAACCGGGTTTCCGTGGACGCGGCCTTCTTTAAGAAGCTGTCGTCCATCGAAAACCTGCGCTATGCAGCGAGACTGTACGGGCTTGACGTCCGCACCGCCCAGCGCGAGGCGATCGGGATTTTGGAGCGGCTGGGTTTGGAGGAGGATCGCCTCTACGAGTCCATGGAGGACCTTTCGCGCGGTATGCAGCAGAAAGTCGCGATCGCGCGGGCGTTTCTGACCTCGCCGAAGGTGTTGCTGCTGGATGAGCCGACCACCGGGCTTGATCCCAAGTCCAAGCGCGACGTCCAGGCCTTCGTGTTGGAGCGCCAGGCCAATTCCGACCTGACCGTAATCCTCACGAGCCACGACATGGACGAGGCCGAGAAACTCTGTTCCCGGGTTTCGTTCATCGATCAGGGGCGCATCGTCGCGCTTGGAACGCCTGCCGATCTCAAGCGGGCAGCCGGGGCGAACGGACACGGAGGTGTGTCCCTGGAAGACGTGTTTTTGCAGGTCACCGGCAAGAAATGGCCGGACGAGCCGGCTGAAGAGGGCGGTGAAGGATGATGGAGCTTACTTCCCGGCGGCGGGAGTTGCGCGCCACGTATGCGTTCGTGGCCCGCAACTTCACGCTCGTCAGGCGCTACCTGGGCTGGGAGATCGTCTTTCTGGTCTACTCGGCGGTCAACGCGATCACGATCGGGTTCATCGGCCTCGACTCCACCGATCCCGGGCGCAAAGTCCTCTATCTGGTGATTGGGGCGTTGCTTTGGGGTTTTCTGTCGATCCTGTTCCACGAAGTTGCTGAGTCGGTGAGCTGGGAACGCTGGGAGGGCACCATTGAGTACACTTTCATGGCGCCCATCCGGCGCATAACGCATCTCGGCGGGATGTGTTTCTACGCGGTCATCTACGGGCTGGCAAGGACCGTCGTCATCCTCCTTGCCGTCAAGCTGTTTTTCAAAATGGACCTGGCTGGAGCGAACCTCGTCGCGGGCGGAGTCGTCCTTATCGCGTCGAGCTTCTCGTTTATCGGACTGGGCCTGATGGCTGCGGTATTGCCGCTGCTTTCGCCGGAAAGGGGTTCGCAGGCGACGCACATCATGGAGGGCGTCATCTTGCTCATCTCCGGCGTCTACTACGAGATCGAGGTACTGCCGGCCTGGGTCAGGCCGCTATCGACGATCAGCCCAGCCACATATACGTTGAGGGCGGTTCGCGGGGCGCTCCTCGACGGACAACCCCTTTCGTCCCTGGTCCCGACGATTCTGATCCTTTTAGCGACAGGCGCTGTGCTCATCCCGCTTGGATTGTACGTCTTCAGCCTCGGCGAGCAACGGGCAATGCGGACGGGAAAGCTTAAGCGCAGCGGGTAATCCAGGAGGAACGCACGCACGCGGGCAGAATGACCCAAATCTGGCCGGGGAGCCCGGGGGAGGCTGGACGCTTGATCGAGGCTGGCGTGGTCCTACAAACCGAATCCAGCCGGGCGGTGGTCCGGATGGAGCGCAATTCAGCCTGCGCCGAGTGCGGCCTATGCCATAAACTGGCCCATGGAGCGCGTGACCTTGTGCTAAGCGCCGCAAACCCGCACGGCGCCGCTCCGGGCGACCTTTGTGCGGGTCAGTGTGCCCGACATCAGCGTCGTCCGGGCCTCGTTCGCGGCGTACGGGGTGCCGACCCTGGGGGCCGTCCTCGGCGGAGTGATCGGGTGGGCGCTATTAGCGCAGGCGGGAATCTCCCAGGAAGCCGGAGCAACCCTCGGTGGGATCGCCGGGCTGCTTGCGGCCTACTATGCGGTAAGCCGCTACGACCGCTGGCTCAGGCAGACGTGGTCGGGCCCGGTGATCACGGAGATCCTGCACAGGGCGTCGCTCGGTGGGGAAGAGGGGAGGTAAAGCTGTGACGGAAGACGCGGGCGCGCTCGATGCGAGGGAGGCCGCCCTAAGGCGACAGATCCGTTCATACGGCAGCGTCCTGGTAGCCTTTTCCGGCGGGGTCGATAGCTCGCTCGTCACCGCGATCGCCGCCCAGGAGTTGCCGGGCAGGGCGGCGGCGGCGACCGTCACGTCCGAGGTATTCATCGCCGAGGAAACCGTTCTGGCCCGCCAGGTGACCGGGGCCTTCGGCATGGAGCACCTCGAAGTACCGATGGACCTGCTCTCGCTACCGGCTTTCCGGACCAACCCGCCGGACCGCTGCTACCACTGCAAGAGCGCCATCTTCTCGCGTCTCCACGAATTGCAGCGCCTGCTTGGACTCGCGTGGATCGCCGACGGCGAGAACGCCGACGACCGTGACGACTACCGTCCCGGTCGCCGTGCAGCGCTGGAACACGGCGTGCGAAGCCCGTTGCTGGAGTGCGGGCTGACCAAAGCCCACGTCAGGGTCCTGGCAACAAGGCTGGGTATACCCGGGGCGGCGCGGCCGGCGATGGCGTGCTACGCTTCGCGGTTTCCGTACGGCACGCCTGTCGGGCCTGAAGACTTGCGCCGGATCGCCCAGGGCGAGTCCTTGCTGCGGGGCATGGGCTTCGGGCAGGTGCGTCTACGCCACCACGGCGACGTCGCGCGGGTGGAGGTGGCGACGGAAGATCTGCCGCGGTTGCTCGCCGAGCGAGAGGCGGTTGTCGACGCGGTCAGGGGTCTGGGTTACGTTTATGTGTGTGCGGACCTCGGCGGATACCGGCGTGGCAGCCTCAACGACGGGATTGTGTCTGCGACGCATCCGCGGGACCAGCGGCAGTAGAGGGGGAGGGCCTGCTCGAGCCCCCTTGGATGGGGCCGGTTCCGGCCCGGGAAGGGGCGGTTAGTTTTGGCGGACAGTGAACGCCCGGCGCGGGATTGGCAGGAGGTTGCCGATCGCCTGGCTGATTGGATTGCGGAGCATGTCAATGCCGCGGGGCTGCGCGGTACGATTGTCGGCCTATCGGGGGGCGTGGACTCGGCGGTCGCGGCGGCACTCTGCCGGCGAGCGGTGGGCGACGACGCCCTCGGCGTGATGATGCCGTGTCACAGTGCGCCGGAGGACTTCACCGACGCCGAAATCGTCGCGCGGAAACTTGATATGGCGACGATCGCAGTCGACCTCAGCGGGGCCTTCGATGCGCTCCATGCAGCTCTAGATTCGGCCGCCACCGGCCGGGGTGAGGCTATATCCGATGGACACGAGCGGCTCGCCGCGGCCAACATCAAGCCCCGCTTGCGGATGATCACGCTGTATCACTACGCCAACCAGGCCGGGCGCCTGGTGATCGGCACAGGCAACCGAGCGGAGCTCACGTTGGCTTCCTCCACCAAGTACGGTGACGGCGGAGCAGACCTGCTGCCGCTGGCCGCGCCCTGCTCAAGCGGGAGGTCAGGGCGCTCGGCCGCGCGGCGGGATTGCCCGATGCAATAGTCGACCGGGTTCCATCGGCAGGACTCTGGCCCGGGCAGACGGACGAGGGCGAGATGGGCCTGACTTACGACCAACTCGACACGTACCTCGCGGGCGGCGAGGTGGAACCATCCGTTCGCGAGCGGATCGACCGGATGCACCGGATGAGCGACCACAAACGGCGCATGCCGCCGGCCCCGCCGCTATTCGAATTGCCGCCGGTCGGATGACCTCGGCGCGCCGGGCGGTGGCCCGGCGCTGGCCGGGTTCGGGAAGAATCACACAATACCAGGGCCGCCGTCGGTTAGCGGGCGGCAGAACCGGGACGGGAGGTGCCCGGGGTGTCCGGACACTCCAAATGGGCAAACATCAAAAGACACAAGTCCAAAGTTGATCAGCAGCGCGGTAAGGTATTCACCAAGCTCGGCAGGGAGATATTCGTGGCTGTGCGCCAGGGCGGCGGTAGCCTGGACGGCAACTTCCGGTTGCGCATCGCGGTGCAGAAGGCCCGCGAAGCCAACATGCCGATGGAGCACATCCAGCGCTCCATCGCCCAAGCGGCCGGCGAGCTCGAGGGCGTCAACTATGAAGAAGTCCTGTATGAAGGCGATGGGCCGGCTGGCGTCGCCGTACTGGTCGAGGCGCTGACCGACAACAAGAAGCGTTCAGCCGCGGATATCCGTTACATCTTCTCGCGCAACGGCGGCAGCCTGGGCGAGGCTGGGTGCGTGGCATGGCTCTTTGAAACCAAAGGCCTGATCCTTTTCGACAAAGAGGCGCCGGGTATCGACGAGGATGCGCTGACTTTGACCGCGCTCGAGGCCGGCGCCGAGGATGTTCGCGATGAAGGCGATTCCTTTGCGGTGATCACCGCTCCCGCCGACTTCGAAGCGGTCAAAGGCGCATTTGAGAAGAGCGGTATAGCGATGGCCCATACCGAGCTGACACGTATCCCCAAATCCACCGTCGAGGTGTCCGGCGACGACCAGGTGGCGATAACCCGCCTGGTGGAACTGCTTGACGATCACGACGATGTGCAATACGTTTACGCAAATTGTGAGACTTCCGGATAGCTCCCGTATCGCGTCCAGCTAATACCTTGGGTTTGTGCCTCGGTAAGTCCGGTCGCTCACCATCGGAGCGGCTGCGGGGCGCTGGAATAGAACGCCTTGTTTGGGGGACAATAACCGACTGACTCGCGCCCGCCAGGGCGCACCGTCAGGGTGGTGGATATGTCCCCATATCGGCAGCAGAGCGGATCGCGCACTAAGGTCCTCCGCTACACCTTGCTGGGCATCGCGGTGTTGATGATTGCGGGCCTGTTTGTGGCAGGTTTCTACGCCGGAGCCGCGCTCGGCCTCTTGCGAGGCCCGGCCGCCAAGGTACCGGGAGGGACCACGCCGCCGGGCGACGGAGGTCCCGCCGCGAGCCCGCCGAGCCCCCCGGTGACCACGGAGCACACGCAGCTGGAGTTCACAATCACCTATGCCGAGTGCGGATGCAGGGTCCGCGAAACCCGCCTTGCCGGCATGGAGCTTGCCGGGCTGACCGAGGAACAGGTGGCGCAGTCATTTTCGGAATGGAGCCTTCAATCGTTCAGCGAATCGGCGGTATCGTTCTTTCAACTCGTCCAAGGGCTCTGCCCGGAGATGCGCAACTACCGGACCTTGGGGGTTCAGGACGGGCATGTCGCGGTGTTCCTCGGCCGTCCGGGCACCGGGCTGGTGTTGCAGCGTGCAACCTCCATACCGGTCAATTCGCTGGCCCCCGCCGACCGTGAACGTCTTTCGAACGGTATCGTCTTGACGGGCGACGCTGCGGTGGAGAGGTTCATCGAGGGGCTGTCCGACTAGCCCCAGGGATATCCGCTAGCAGGACAAACCGACCCAGGAGGGAGAACCCAGCCAAGGCGATAAGATGCGGAGGCAGGTGAGGTCGTGGTCATCCTGGGTATCGATCCCGGTACTGCCACCACCGGCTACGCCGTCGCGCGTCGCCTTAGCGACCAGCGGTTGGAGGCCCTCGAGTACGGGGCGATCCGCACACCCGCCGGTATCCCGTTGTCCCAGCGCCTCGGGGCTATCTGTCAAGCGGTCGAGGACCTCGGACGTGCCCATAGCCCCGACGCGGTAGCTGTGGAAGAGCTGTTCTTCGGACGTAGCGCCCGGAACGTCTTCGCCGTCGGCCAAGCTCGCGGTGCGGTGCTAGTCGCTGCGGCGCGCCTCGGCCTGCCGGTCTTTGAATACACGCCAATGCAGGTTAAGCAGGCCGTCGCCGGCTACGGCAGGGCCGAGAAACGCCAGGTACAACAGATGATCCGCGCCCTGTTCGGATTGGTTGACCTGCCTCGGCCGGACGATGCCGCGGACGCGCTCGCCGTGGCGGCGTGTTGCATCCAATCGCAGGGCTTGGAGCGGGCTATCAGCCGCGCCGACGAGAGGAGCAAGGCCTGA
>JAXGPL010000003.1:0-183349 GCA_040766985.1 Bacillota bacterium | reverse complement strand
AAGAGCGGCGGGAGGGGTTCCAGCGCAGCCAGCGTCTTACGCAGAAGATCAAGGCGTTGGTTGCCCGCTCCCTCGGTCGCGACATGGATGCACGTCAGATACATGTCTCCCGGGTTGTAGTGAGCCAGCGGTGCAGATGCCGCGTGGGCGGGGATGAGTTCGGCGAAGCCCATAGGGTTGTCCAGTTGTCCAGATAGGAAGACGAGCGGAACACTGCCCCGGCCGCCCTCGCCGCCTTGGGCAAGGCCGGCAAGCCACTGCAATTTGAGCTGGACCGCCTCAGGCAGACAGTGCTCCGGCCTGGGATGGCGAAGGCACACGAGTGCGGCAGCCGCGACTGCTCCCGGCCAGTCTGGCTCGCCGGGGCGATAGCACGACACGGGACCGGACTCCGTCGATGAATCCAACCCGGCGGCGGGGACGCAATCGCTGTGCGGGCCGGCGCCGCACTTCAGTTGTTCGAGCAGTGTCTTGGCCGGGCGAGGCGCCCCGAGCAACGGGCAGCCCTGTGACTCCACCTGCAGGGAGAGATAGGCACCGGAGCCGACAGCCAAATCGGGGCGGCCGGTCAAGTCCTGGTCCTCAAACGGCGCGCCAAGGTCGGAAGCGGCCTGGCTTGCCTGCTGTCGGAACCATAGCACGAATGGACATTGGTAGCCGAGCCGCAAGAAACTCACAGGAGGCGTCTTCATCAATCCAAGCTTTCCCCCCCAATGTGCTGGTATCAAAGGGTTCGCCGGAGCGATGCGTATTCCCGCCGCCCAAAACCTGTGCTGGCAGTCGTGCCGGCGCCGGTAGGACTCCGGCCCTGCAGGCCCGAAGCGTCAGGCGCGAGGCATGGAGGTGGATGGCTGGTGGCTGTACGCGAAATCGCCCAGATCGGCGACCCGGTCCTGCGGGAGGTTTGCGCGCCCGTCGAGGACCCGCGCGCGCCTGAGATTGCGGCACTGGTGCGGGACATGACCGACACTCTGGCCCACTTCCGGGCGAGTACGGGCTATGGCCGGGGCATCGCCGCGCCACAGGTTGGCGTTGCCAAGCGGGTAGTGGTGTTCCGCATGCCCGGCGAGGACGCCGTGGCGATGATCAACCCGGCGATCGTCTGGCGGAGCGAAGAGACGTTCGACGTCTGGGACGCGTGCTTCTCCTACTTCACGCTGTTCTTTGTGGTCAATCGCTGCAGGCGTGTGAAGGTCCGGTACCGGGATGTCAACGGCAACGAACACATCGTTGACGCGTCCGACGACCTGTCCGAGTTGCTCCAACACGAAATCGAGCATCTTGACGGGATCCTCGCGATCGACCTCGTGCGCGACCCGAGGACATTCTGCTCGGTCAAGGAATACCAGCGCCGTCACGAAGGTCGGTGAAGGCCGGGCCGTAACGGGCCGGGCGGCAGCCGGTCCAGGGGGCGACGGGAGACCGGCTAGCCCGAGGGCTGCGTCGGTTGGACCACGGCGGCGGCGGCCGGCCGTTGGGGTTGCTCCTCCTCTGCCAGGCCGGCACCCTGCAGTCGCGAGATGATCACTGCGAGGAAAAAGGCTTCCGGCGTCAGGGCAAACCCGGCTGAAAACGAAACGGCGTCGGGCCTGATGACTGCCACAGCCGCCCGGAACTCGACCGCCAGACCTTGCTCCTCAAGTTGCGCCTGCAACGTCCCGACCGCATCGTTCTGCACCCCAGGGGCCGAGGTGGTCCCGGACGTCTGTCCGTCCTGCCCCCGGGCCAAGGGCCGTCGTTGCACATGGCCGCACGGCCAGACGTTCTCCCATCGCACGCCGAACCAGCCCTCCCCAGCACCGCTACCCCAGTGTAGGGGCCAGGTGCCCGGGATGTGCGGCTACTCGGGATATAGCTCCACAACCCTTGTCTCCGGATCCACGTGTCGCAGCAAGTCCACGCCGACGACCTCGGCGACCACGATCTCCGCAGTGGAAAGGACTCTCGCTCCCTCGACCAGGTGCCCGCCGTAGCACGCTCCCGGCCGGTCTCCCCCCGCGGAAACCACGACGTGCGCATGCAGGTGCAGCCCGCCGTCATCGCGGCGCGAAATGTTGCCCGCGATCGACAGCAACTCAAGCGGCCCATCCAGGTCAAGATAGACCCGGTTGGCATCGGTGATCGGCCACTCCGCCGGCCGCGACCTAACGTTGCGGAGTCGCGCCGACTCCAGGCTCGCCGCTCCTCCCAGGATCACTCCGCTCCTGATGCCCGCACCCTCGACGAGGCGCGCGAGGCCGTCCAACAACTCCGTGCCGGGCGCGAACCGCCCCACCACGACCCTGCCCAATGCCCCGGCGGCATAGCGAATGGACGCTGTGCCATCAAGTTCGCCGCCCAATCCAATCACCCCGTTCAACCAGATTGCCGTCCGACAAAGGAAACCCGCTTGCCGCTCGCCGAAACCTGGCCCTGCGAACCATGAAACGCCGGGGTTCATCTGCCGACCGGCCCGGTGCAAGGCTTGGCCCTTGCGCCAGTTGTTCCTGCCGCCGGCCGCCGGGTCGAGAGAATGTCCCTAAGGGGGTAGCGATTTTTGAGTGACGACGCAATGACCGGAGTACCCCGCACACTTCTGACTCCCGCGGATCTTTATGAGTTTACCTGGGTCAACGACCCGCAGATTGCCCCGGACGGCACTCGCGCCGCGTATGTCGTCACCAGGCCGGAGCGCAAGGGCAAGAAAAATACCTCGGAGGTCTGGGTCGTGGCAGTGACCTGCCCTGGGGGCCCAGATGCAGGAGACGGGACATTGCCGAAGGCGCGGCGGTTCACGGCGGGCCCGCGCGACCGCGCGCCTCGCTGGTCACCGGACGGCAAGTGGCTGGCATTCGTCTCCGACCGCGGCGGCGGAGCTCAGATCTGGGTGATGCGGACGGCCGGTGGCGAAGCCATGCAGTTGACCAGGCTCAAAGGGGGCGTGGCGGGCGAGCCGGTCTGGTCTCCCGACAGCACCCGCATCGCCTTCACGCGCCGGGTGGCGGAGGGCGGCGAGGAGGCGGGCGGGGAGCAGAGTACGGCCGGCGGTGCCGAGGGCGGTGCTGGGGAGGCCAGGTCCGACGTCAAGTCGTTCACCCGGCTGCACTACAAGGAGAACGGACGCGGGCTGTGGGACGGTAAGTACGCTCACGTGTTCGTGACTTCGCTCGATGGAGCTGAGCCGCGCCAGGTGACGTTCGGCGAGTTTGACGACGGCATCCCCGCCTGGTCTCCCAACGGGCAGTGGTTGGCCTTCGCCGCCAACCGTTCGGCGGATCCCGACCGCACCCCGGTGTCGGACGTTTGGATCGTCCCCGTGGCGGGCGGGGAGCCTCGGAAGGTGACGCGTTCGCTCGGTCCTGTTGCGCAGCCGGCCTGGTCGCCGGACGGCGAATGGATCGCCTACTATGGTCACGAGAACCAGTATCGAGGAGCCACCGAGGGCCACCTCTGGGTCGTCCCGGCGGCCGGAGACGGCGCCGCCGCGCCGCGCGACCTGCTGGCGGGCTGGGACGCAGGTGTCGGCTCAGGCACCGGCGGTGATATGATGTCTGCCACGATGCCCGGCCCGATGTGGACGCCTGACGGCAAAGCCCTGCTGTTCTCGGGCAACAGGCGTGGAGCTTCGGATCTGTACCGTGTCGATCTACGCGAGCAGAAGGATGGCGCGCCGAGCGCCATCGAGCAACTGACCTCGGGCAAGCATGCGCTCTACGGCTGCTCGATGACCGCCGACCGCTCCCGGATGGTCGCCGCCGTCGGGACGCAGACCAACCCGGGAGACATCTACTGCTACCAGTTCGACCCGACCGGCCGGCACTGCCCGACGTCAAAGCCGCGGCGGCTCACGGACATCAACGCATGGCTGCGCGGGCGGCTGGTTGCGGATTGTGACGAGTTCACCTGTGTCGGGCCGGACGGAGGGGAGATACACGGATGGATCATGCCTCCCGCCGAACGCGAGCCGGGGCGCAAGTACCCGCTCGTGCTGGAGATCCACGGCGGCCCGCACTCGGCCTACGGCTATGGGTTCTTCCTCGAGTTCCAGGTTCTCGCGGCCCGCGGGTACGGGGTGGTGTTCTGCAACCCGGCGGGCAGCACCGGATACGGGCAGCAGTTTGCGGCTCTGACCAAGCACGATTGGGGCGGCCGGGACTACCGTGATGTGATGGCCGCCGTCGACTATGCGGCCGCCCTCGACTGGGTCGACGCAAACCGGCTCGGCCTGACCGGCGGCAGCTACGGCGGCTACCTCACCAACTGGATCATCGGGCAGACCAAGCGGTTTGCGGCCGCGGTAACGTGCCGGAGCACTTCGAACCGCTATAGCCAGTTCGGCACGAGCGACATCGGCTACTACAACGGGGAATTCGAGTACAAGGGCAACCCGTGGGACGAGGCCGACTTCTACCTCGAGCACTCCCCCATTGCCTACGTCAACAATATGGAGACTCCCGTGCTCTTCATCCACAGCGAGAATGATTTGAGGTGTCCGATGGAGCAGGCCGAGCAGCTCTATACCGCGTTGCGGTGGCTGGGCAGGCCGGCGGAGTTGGTGAGGTTTCCCGATGAGAACCATGAGTTGTCGCGGTCGGGGCAACCTATTCACCGGGTCGAAAGACTGGAGCGCATGGCAGGCTGGTTTGACAAGTACTTGCGGTAAGGGGGGAGCCTTGATGCCCAGAGCCACGGCCCAAGACGCAGAGCTGATTCTCAAGATCTATGACCTGAGGCGCGAGAAGGTCCTTCGCGAGGCGCGCGCCTGGTTCGCGAGCAAGTTCGAAGCGGAAACAGTTGACCAGATGCGCAAGCGATACCCTCCGGGGTCACAGGAGGATGCCTATTTCCGGATGGTCGTCAGTTACTGGGACATGGTCGGGGCCCTTGTCTATCACAAGACGATCAACGAAGACCTGTTCTTTGACACCAACCGGGAGTACCTGGGCGTCTGGCGCAAGGCACAGCCGATCATCGAGGAACTGCGCAAGGCGCGCACCAACCCGGGGTTGTACGAGAACCTCGAGTACCTGGTCCGGTCGTACAATCTGTGGGCCCAAAAACAGCAGCCCAAGGAGATGCCGTAGGCTTCTCCCGTGACACGTGCAGGGCGTCTGGGTCCCGTGCGTTGCGCGGGACCCTTATGGCCCTTTGCCGGGACGGTCCGCCGCCATTGCCGCTGCAAGCCTAGAGCTTGCCGAGCGGCCCGCCGAGGTCCTTTGCGAGGGTTACGCTCTCCCACCAGCCCAGCGAGGGGTCGCAGACGACCTCGATGATGCAACCGAATCGCGCCTGCGTGTCGAGGTATGCGAACCCGTATCGCGGGTCGTCTCGGCGATTGACCTGCAGCGGGGCGACCCCTAGGCCCTGCCAACGGGCCAGTTCGGCGTCGAGCAATCCGTTTCCGCGGAAACCGATGTGGTGGATGCCTTCACCGTGCTGCTCAAGGAACTCCCTGTAGATGGTGCGACCCGCAACTGTCTCGACGATTTCGAACATCACCGGGCCGCGGCGGGCGTAACCGAACTTGAGCACCTGCGCCACCGGCTCGCCACGGACCGACGCCCGGTCCGGCGGGATTTCGACCACCCGGATCAGGAACGGACCGAAACCGAGCAGCGAGCTATATAGCTCCGCCGTACGTTCGACGTTCCTGACCACGAGGCACACGTGCGTCGGTTCTCCAAGCATGATCCGGTCGTCCGGGATGAATTTGGTCTGCCCTGGCCGCACTTCCCATCGCCCCCCTGCCCCACTCGCTCTTGCCTGCCCGATGTGCCCGGACCGGCCAGGACCGCTTTCCCCAGGGCCGGCTTGCTTTCCTTGCCGACGATAGAAGGTGCAGGCAGCACTTCCGGCTCTTGCAGCCGTGCGGGTGCCGCAGGCTTTTCGCGAGCGTTGCCGAATAGAGCGACAGAGAGCACTTGATGTATGTCAGCCGATGCGAGGCAGTCCGGCCATGCGGCCGGCTTTTTTCGGGCGGTGTAACCCCCGCCCCCAGGGGAGGGGTATCTTGCCTTCGATGGCCGGTGTCGCGGGCTGGCCCTCGTAGCACCGGACACGCCGCCGTCACGGCCGCGTTCTGCAGGCGGGCGGATTCGGCTGAGGAGGGAGAATGCGCCATGTCGTTGCGCGCTGAGACACGCGAGGATCTCTGCCGCCGGCTCGAAACCGCCGAAGGCCACATCCGAGCCATTCGCAGGATGGCTGAAGAGGGGCGCAACTGCGAACAACTGCTCCTCCAACTCCGGGCAGTACGTGCTGCGTTGGATAAAGCCTCGGGACTCCTGCTCCGCGAGCATCTGGACCAGTGCCTTCGCACTGCGATAGCCGGCGGCGACCGCGACGCGGCGCTGGCGGAGCTGGAGGCTGTAGTCCGATACCTTGTTCCCTAAGGAGAGGCCCGATGAACGCTGACGAAATGACCGGTACCGCCGCTACGACGGCGCGGCCGGCCGGGGGTTCCGGACCGGCCGCAGGCATCGCCAGGCCGGTGAGGGGGCGGTTTGTTTTCGAGGTGGGCGGCCTTGATTGCGCCGATTGCGCGCGCAATCTGGAGCGAGCCATCAACGCGGTGCCAGGGGTGGAGAAGGCAACCGTGGTATTTGCATCCGCCCGGGCAACGATTCACGTCAGTTCGGCGCGGGCGCTTGACGGTGCGCAGGCGGCCGCCCGGGACCTCGGTTTTGTCCTGGTCGACGCCGGCGCGAGGAGCGACGGCCCGTCCTGGCGGGTGTACTTGACGGCTGCATCGGGCGCCCTGCTGGCCATGGGATGGCTCCTGACCGGGCGGGTCGCCGGTCCGGTTTCCTCCGGCCTGGTATTGCTGGCCGCCGGCGTCGGGGGCGCGCCGATCTTCCGCGCCGCGCTAGGTGCGGCGCGGCGGCGCATGCTCACCGTCGACATCCTCGTGTCGCTGGCCGTGACTGCGGCAGTGCTTTCGGGCGAAACGCTCGCGGCCGCACAGGTGGTTGTCTTGATGGGCGTTGGCGAACTGCTCGAAGAGCGTACCGTCGAGCGGTCGCGAAGGGCCGTAAGGCAGTTGCTGGACCTCGCGCCCAGGACGGTCGCCGTCCTGCGGGACGGCAGGGAATACTCGATCCCCCGCGACGACGTGGTCCGCGGCGATCTTGTTCTGGTCCGGCCGGGCGGCCGCGTGCCGGTCGACGGCACGGTGATCAACGGACGCGCCGATGTCTCCGAGGCGCCGGTCACCGGGGAATCGCGCCTGATTGGCAAAGGCCCCGGCGATGCTCTCTTTGCCGGCAGCCTTGCCCAGGACGGCACGCTCACCGTTCGCGCGGAGGGCGTCGGGCCGGATACGACCCTGGCCCGGATAGCCGCGATGATCGAAGAGGCGCAATCCCGGCAGGCCCCGGTCGCGCGCCTTGTCGACAGATTTGCCGGCTGGTTCATCCCTTTTTCGCTCGCCGCCGCCGGTGCCGTCTACGTTGCGACCGGCGATGCACAGCGCGGGGTCACGATCCTGATCGGTGCCTGTCCCTGTGCGTTGGTGCTATCGACGCCGGTCGCGGTGTACGCGGCGATCGGCGGGGCATCCCGGCGCGGCCTGCTCATCAAGGGTGGGCTATACCTCGAACGCCTGGGGCACGTGGATACCGTCGCGTTCGACAAGACCGGGACGCTGACCAGCGGCGTGCTCGCCCTCAGGGACGTCTTGCCCGCGCGTCAGGGCGAGGAAACCGCCCTGCTGGCATTGGCAGCGGCGGTTGAGGGTCCGTCCGAACATCCCGTCGCCAAGGCAATCTTGGCCGGAGCCGCCGAACGGGGCCTTCCGGTGGGGCCGGTTGACGGCTTCAGGGCACATCCGGGCCTTGGAGTATCCGGGACTGCCGCCGGGGTCCGCATCCTGGCGGGCAGTATCCGCTGGCTTTCCGGGTACGGCGTCGCGGTGCCGGAGGACGCCGTTGCACGTGCCCTGGATCTGGGCAACGAGGGTTTCACAGTTGTGGCGGTGGCCCGCGATGGTGAGTACAAGGGCCTGCTTCCGCTGAGCGATACCCTCCGGCCTGACGCCAAAGGTGCGCTCTTGAGGCTAAAGGAGATTGGCGTCGCCACGTGGCTCTTGTCCGGGGACAGCGAGGGCGCCGCCGGGCGGATTGCGGCGGACCTTGGAGTAGCCAACTTCGCAGGCGGTCTCCTGCCACAGGATAAGGTGCAGACAGTCTCGCGGATCGCAGCCCATAGCCGCGGACTGGCCATGGTCGGCGACGGCATCAACGACGCGCCGGCGCTTGCCGCGGCATCGGTCGGCATCGCGGTCGGCCGCGGCGGCTCGGATCTGGCGATTGAAGCTGCCGACGTCGTGTTGCTGAGCAACGACCTGGCGCGGGTGCCGGAGGCTATCGAGTTGGGCCGCAAGGCGCTCGCCAACATCAGGCTCAACCTGGTGCTGAGTGCAGTGGCGATCGCCGGGTTGTTCGGGGCGGCGGCATTCGGATATGTCGGGCCCGTCGCGGGGGCGCTGGTCCACGAGGGAAGCGCCCTGCTGGTCACCTTAAACGCCATGCGGCTGCTCGGTCGGGCGCGGGAGGAACACTCCGGCGCATCCGCAGAACTTAGTCCTCATGACCACCAGGCGCACTCACACTCGCACTCGCACGCCACGGCGCACGACCACGGGCACACGCACGGGCCGGCCTAACCACGGTCCGATCTGGCAGGCGATCGAGGCTTACGTCTCGCCGCCCGACGGCGCTGAGATAGCGCGCCTGCACGTTCCCGGGCACAAGGGAGGCGCCGGAGCTCCCCCCGGCCTGACACGACGGTGGGGTCCCGGCGTGTTCCGGGACGACCTCACAGAGGTTCCCGGGCTTGACGACCTTTCGGCGCCGAGCGGTCCGATTGCCGCCAGCCAGGTCCGGACCGCCGAGGCCTTTGGCGCCCGTGACGCCTATTACCTTGTCCAGGGGACGACCGGCGGCCTCGTGGCGTTGTTGCTTGCCGCTGCGCGCCGACCCGGTGCTGCGAGGTTCATCGTCCCGCGGTATTGCCACCGGGCCTTGGTGTCGGCTTCGATCCTGGCCGGGCTCGAACCGGTGTTTTGCCGGAGCCGGTTCGACGGCGGGCTGCCGGCGGGCCCCGACCTGGATCATCTTCGCTCGCTGCTGGCAGCGATACCGGACGGATTGGCCGCGGTCGTCGACACATACCCGAGCATTCACGGTGTAGCTCACGACCTTGGCGCGGTGGCGGAGATGACGCATGCCGCCGGCGTGCCCCTGCTCGTAGACGGTGCGCACGCCTCCCTGTTCGGGCTGGCCGGGGGCATGCCCCCGGCGCCGCTGGCCGCCGGCGCCGACGCCGTCGTTCTCAGCGCCCACAAGGGCCTGGGCTCTCTTGGGCAGAGCTCGATCCTGCTTGCCAACCACTCGCCGTTTGCACCGACCAACACCGACCTAATGGCCTGTCTCCGCCTCGTATCGACGACGAGTCCTTCTTATCCCATGCTCTTGTCCCTTGAAACCGCGATCTCGCACCGCCTCGGCCCCGCCGGCCGCGCCGAACTGCAACAGGCAGTGTCCCTGGCAGCACAAGTGCGCGAGCGCCTCCGCGCGGCCGGGATTACCGTCATGCAGCCCCTTGGGCCTGGCACCACGGCCGACCCGTTGCGGCTGGACATCGATGCGTGGCCGTTGGGTTTCTCAGGGATGGAATTGGCCGGGTGGTTGAGAGAGCAGGCGAATGTGCAGGTTGAGGCGGCAGACTGGCGAAGTGTGTTGGTAATTCTAGGTCCGGGGGATTCAGACCGGACCGCCGGCAGGCTCGTCTCGGCGTTGGCGAGGGTCAGGTCCGAGGGGCCTTGCCGGAGGGGTTCCGCGGGGCAGGGTGCCCCGGCCGCGGGGGAGTCTGTGGCGGGGCATGCTACACTTTGGGCAGAACAGGTGGACCTGCTATCCTGTGGGCAGCCGCGCGTTCTGTGTCCGCGGCGGGCCTGGTTCGGCCGCCGCTCCAGGGTCAGCTTGGCGGTCGCTGCAGGGCGCATCGCTGCGGAAGCCCTTGCCCCGTATCCACCGGGGGTGCCGGCGGTGTGGCCCGGCGAGACGATGACGCCGTCAGCTGTCGCGACCCTACTCGCAGTCCTATCAGGCGGCGGGTCGGTGCACGGCGTCGATCTGCCGGACCCGGCGAGGCCGGGCGAGTGCATCGTCGAGGTGTGCGAAGAGGAGGGGCTCTAGGCTGTTCATCACACTCGAAGGGTGCGAGGGCAGCGGGAAGAGCACCCAGGCCAGGTTGCTCGAACAATGGTTCGGTGACCGCGGGCTGCCGGTGGTTTTCGTGCGGGACCCGGGGTCGACCGGCCTTGGGGAGAGGCTCCGCGCGACACTCGTCGGCCCCGCCCGCGAGGATCTGGCCATCGGGGCCTGGGCAGAGGCCCTGCTTTACACGGCAGCCCGCGCCCAACTCGTTGAGGAAATCGTCCGCCCCAGCCTCAGAAACGGCATGTGGGTGGTTTGCGATCGCTATATTGACAGTACGCTTGCATACCAGGGTTACGGCCTTGGCCTTTCCGTAAGCGGCCTCCGGCGGGCAAACGAGGCCGCCACAGGAGGGTTGTGGCCGGTGTTGACCCTGCTGTTTGACGTCACCGCGGATGTGGGGCTACGCCGCACGGCCTTGGGGCGCGACGGCGCGGGGCCGGACAGGATCGAGGCGCGCGGCCTGTCGTTTCACCACCGGGTTTACCAGGGATACCGCGCCCTCGCAGCCGCCGAACCGGACCGCTTTCGGCTGGTCCCGGGCGATCTGGACATATCCGCCGCTCACGAATTCGTGATCCGTCAGATCAAACATCTACTCGGGGAGGTGTAATGGATGAAGCTGATTGTCGCGGTGGTTCAGGACAAAGACGCGATCAAGCTGATCGAAGCGTTGATGGTCAAGGGATACCGGGCCACCAAGCTGGCGAGCACGGGCGGGTTTCTCAAGGAAGGCAACACGACCCTGCTTGTGGGCGTGGACACGCACAAGGTACCCGAGGTGCTAGGCGTCATCCGCAAAACCTGCAAATCGCGGGAGCAGTTGGTCACCCCGCTCACGCCGGTCGGAGGGCCGGTTGATTCCTACGTGCCCTATCCGGTGGAAGTAGTTGTGGGTGGGGCTACGGTGTTCGTGCTGAACATCGAACAATACGAGAAGTTTTGAGCTCCAGCCTGTTTGCCGCCGAACTGGCTCAATCCAGGCCGGCCCATGCGTATCTGCTCACGGGGCCGGACGAGGCTCGTCTTTGCGAGGCGGCCGTGCACCTGGCGCAGGCCCTCAATTGCCGCAATCCGGGGCCGCACGGGCCCTGCCGCGTCTGCGCCGTGTGCGGCGAGATCGAGCGGGGCGTGTTTCCCGACTTCCACTTTGGTGAGAAAAGACACAAGCTGGCTGATGTCAAGCAGGCCTTGGCGCTGCTCGCGGAGCGGCCGGTGGCGGGCCGCAAGCGGGTTGTCGTTTTGGCCGACGTGCCGGGCATGACCAGGGAAGCGCAGAACGTCCTGCTCAAGACGCTTGAAGAGCCTCCGGTAACATCGGTGCTGGTGCTTACGGCCGGGGGCGTGGACGGGATCTTGCCTACGGTAGTATCCCGGTGCAGGCATGTGCCCATCGCGGGCTCGACCGGCGGCGAGGTTGCTGCGCGGCTGGCGGCGGAGGGACACGATGCCCAGGCGGTGGCGTTCGCCGGCCTTGCCGCGGGGGGCGACCTGGCCGCCGCCCGCCGGCTGGCTGCACGCGATGACCTCCACGAACTACGCCGGAGCGCGGTCGGGTTTATCGTGGGCATCCTTGGCGAGCGGCGCGATTCGCCCCTCGAACTGACGGAGAAGCACGCCGCACAGATGGGTTCTGGAGACGCGGCCCTCGATTGGATTGCTGCGATGCGGGGCGTCTTGCGGGGCGTGATTGCCATGCGCGCCGGCGATGATGCGCTGTTGGCCGGGGTTCTTGAAGGTTCGGATCTGAACGCGCTCGAGAAGATCCCGCTGGAGGACGCCGTAGCGATGGTCGAGGCGCTGGATTCAGTCGAACACGCGATATCGCGGCATGCCGTGGCTCGGCTGAGTCTTGAGGCGGCAATATTGGAGATGTACGAGGATTTGAGTGCCAGGCAGTGAACCGCCTCCGTAACTGCGGAGGGGCTTGGGCGACAAGGGGAATACCACAGTGCAGACGATTGTTGGCGTCCGGTTTCGGCCGGCAGGGAAGATATACTACTTCGAACCAGACGGCGAGGAGTACGCGGCAGGCGAGAAGGTAATCGTCGAGACCGCCCGGGGGCTTGAGTTCGGGGAAATCGTGACACCCAACCGGGAGGTTCCCGACGAGCAGATCACGACCCCGCTGAAGAAGGTCGTGCGCCGGGCAAGCCCCAAAGACGAAGAACAGGTCGGCGCCCACAGGGCCAAGGAGAGCGAGGCATTCGCTACCTGCGAGCAGAAGATCGCGGAGCATAACCTGCCGATGTCCCTGGTCGGCGCGGAGTATACGTTCGACGGGCAGAAGCTGATCTTCTATTTCACGGCGGAGAACCGGGTCGACTTCCGCGAGTTAGTGCGCGACCTCGCTGCTACCTTCAAGACGCGGATTGAACTGCGCCAGATAGGCGTTCGCGACGAGGCCAAGATGCTGGGCGGCCTGGGTCCCTGCGGCCGGCCCATCTGTTGCGCCACGTTCCTTGGCGACTTTCAGCCGGTCTCGATTCGCATGGCCAAAGAGCAGAACCTCTCGCTTAACCCGACCAAGATTTCCGGCCTGTGCGGGCGGTTGATGTGCTGCCTGCGCTATGAATGCGAGCACTACGGGGACTCGCGCGAGTCGCTTCCCGATGTTGGGAGCGCAGTGATGACGCCGGAAGGCGAAGGCAAGGTGGTTGCAGTCAATGTGCTGCGTAACATCGTGGCTGTTGCCCTGGAAGGTGGGGAGCAGGCCGAATTCCCGGCTGAGGAAGTCGTCCCCGGCAACTCCAAGCCCGACGACGATCCCAAGCCCGACGCCAACCACAGATCCGAGGGCAACGGCAGGAAGCACGGGGGCCAGCCCGGCGCGACGCAGGGCTCCCCGCGCTGCGACGAGGGTTAGCCCTTGACCTCCCCGGGACCTGGCACGTTGTACGTGGTTGCCACCCCAATCGGCAACCTCGGCGACCTGGCCCCGCGGGCTGCCCGGGTGCTCAGCGGGGCGGCCGTCGTCGCGGCGGAGGACACCAGGCGGGCGGGCCGGCTCTTTATGGCCGGCGGCAAGGAGGGCTTGACAAGGCCCCGGCTCCTCAGCCTCCACGCCCACAACTACGCCGCGCGCATCCCCGGGCTGATGGCCCTGTTGGAGGCCGGCAGCGATGTGGCACTCGTCACTGACGCAGGTACGCCGGCGGTTTCCGACCCCGGCGGGGCGGTTGTCGCTGCGGCTTGGGGGATGGGCTATCCCGTGGTACCGGTGGCGGGGCCGTCGGCAGTGGCCGCGGCTCTTTCGGTGGCGGGTTTCCCGGCCGAGAGGTATTTGTTCGCCGGCTACGTCCCGAAGAAGCCGGGCCGCCGGGCCAGGTACTTCAACTGGATCGACATGGTCGGCGAGACCGCCGTCCTGTTTGAAACCCCACACCGGATCGCAGTGACGCTCGCCGAGATGGCAGCCCGTTGGCCGGTTCGCCCAGCCCTGTTGGCCCGGGAACTGACCAAGCTCCATGAGGAACTGCTGCGCGACACCCTCGCGCGGCTTTGCGAACAGACCAAAGACAAGACCTGGCGGGGCGAGATCACGCTGGTCCTGGCGCCGCCACCGTCGGCGGGAGAGGGAAAGGAGACGGGAGAGGATGTTTGACCTACTGATCAGAGGCGGCAAGGTCTTCGACGGGACGGGCGCGCCGTGGACCAAGGCGGACGTCGGAATCGCCGGCGAGCGGATCACTGCGGTCGGCGACCTCAGGGGCCTGCGGGCGATCAAGGCCATCGATGCTGAGGGGCTTTGTGTGAGTCCTGGTTTCATTGATATCCACTCGCATTCGGACATCCCGGTGCTGGTCAACCCCAAGGCGGAGAGCAAGATTCGCCAGGGGGTCACAACCGAGGTCGTCGGCCAGTGCGGCAGTTCGCCCGCTCCGCTGTCCGGGCGCAGCGAGGAACTCAAAGGCGAGTTGGGCAAGGAGTACGGTCTTGAGATCACCTGGTCCGATATGGCCGGGTATATCCGGGCGGTCTCGGACCGGGGCGCAAGCGTCAATATCGTCCCCGTGGTCGGGCATGGCGCGATCAGAGCCGCCGCTATGGGGATTGACCGCAGGGGGGCGACTGCGGAGGAGCTTTGCGCGATGATGAGACTGGTGGAGCAGGCGATGCAGGACGGTGCACGGGGCATGTCGACCGGCCTCATTTATCCGCCCAGTTGCTATGCTGATGTGGACGAAATCGCCGCGTTGGCCGGCGTGGTCGCCAGGTACGGCGGGATATACATGACTCACATGCGCAACGAGTCGGAGGGGCTGCTCGAGTCGATCGAGGAAGCGCTCGAGGTCGGCCGCAGGGCCGGGATCCGGGTCCAGATATCTCACCATAAGGCTGTAGGCCGGCCCAACTGGGGCCTGCCGGCCAAGTCCCTGCCGATGTTGGAGGCCGCCAGGCGTGAAGGTATCGACGTCGCCGCGGACCAATACCCGTACATCGCATCCAGCACCGGCCTCTCTTCGGTTATCCCCGCTTGGGCGCACGAGGGTGGGCCAGCCACAATGCTGGAGCGCATTCGGGATCCTGAGACGGCCAAGCGGCTGCGGGCGGAGATCGAGGCTCACCAAGCGAAGATCGGAAGCAAGTGGGAGGACATGTTCGTCGCCAGCGTGAGCATGGAGTCGGACAAACAGTGGGAGGGCATGAACATCCAGCAGATCGCCGACGCGCGGGGAGTGGACCCCATCTCCGCCGTATTTGACCTGCTCTTGAGCGGTCAGTACGTCGGTCAGATCCGCTTCGGCATGAGCGAGGACGATGTCAAGACGATTATGCGGCACCCCCTGGTCATGACGGGATCTGACGGAAGTTGTCTCGCCCCCTACGGTCTTCTCGGCCGGGGCAAACCCCACCCGCGCAACTACGGGACCTTCGTGCGCGTGCTCGGCAGATACGTCCGCGAGGAGAAGAACCTCGGACTGGCCGAGGCGATCCGCAAAATGACGTCTCTCCCGGCGTCGCGGATGCGGCTCCTCGACCGGGGCCTCCTGCGGCCCGGTATGGCTGCGGACGTCACCGTCTTTGACGCCGAGACCGTCGGCGAGCGGGCGACGTTCCTCGATCCCCACCAATACGCGTCGGGTATCGAGTACGTCATCGTCAATGGCAGGGCGACCGTCTGGCAGGGTGAGCACACCGGCGCGATGGGCGGACGGGTGCTCGCAGGCGGCAATGCGTAGACTTGACCCCGCCGACGGGGAGGCCGCCGTCCTCGGCGGTTCTCTTCTCGGTGGTGGCGGCGGCGGAGACCCGGAATGGGGCAGGCGGCTCGCTGGCATGGCGTTCGAAGCCGGCCACGTGGACCTCGCGCAACCCGAGGAACTTCCGGCCGACGGCATTGTCATCACTGCGGCGTTGGTAGGAGCCCCGGCGGCACCGGGCGCGACGGTCGACCCGGCTGATTACCTGACGGCCCTGCGGATGGTCATCGATGCCTGCGGCGGCGGAGCTGTTGCGTTGATAACCAACGAGAACGGCGGCCTGGCGACGGTCAATGGGTGGTACCAGGCGTCGGCGCTGGGCATTCCGGTCCTCGATTGCCCCGGGAACGGCCGCGCGCATCCCACAGGTGTCATGGGCTCACTCAACCTTGACCTCGTACCGGGCTATCAGGCCATCCAGGCCTGCGCTGGCGGGGTGCCGGGGTTGAGGATGCTGGTGTCCGGCGACCTCGCCGGATGCGCCAGGCTGACCAGAGGGGCGTCCATCGAGGCGGGCGGGTTGGTCGCCGTTGCGCGGAATCCGGCGACCGTCGAGCACGTCGCCGCAAACGGGGCTCGCGGGGCAATTACCCAGGCCATCGAAGTCGGCCGGGCGATGCAGGGGGCGCGGGATCCCCTGAGCAGGATGGCGCAGGTGGTCGATGCCCTCGGAAGAGAACGGGCTTCGGCGGTCACCGGTGTCCTTGTCGGAAGGCGGCTCTCGACCGACGGAGGGTTCGACACCGGTGAGGTGCTGCTGGACGATGAGACAGGGCGCAGGTGGAGCCTATCTTTCTGGAACGAATACGTCCTTGCCGAAGTCGACGGTCGGCCGGTCGCCGCATTTCCGGACCTCATCGCAACTCTCGACCTTGAGTCGGGACTGCCCGTGGCAACGGCTGCAATCGCCGGCCTGCAGCCTGGCCATCACCTCGGTGTGGTCCTGGCGCACAGGGCGGCTTTGCGGTTAGGCAAGACCATGCAGCGCGGCGATTTGCTGTCCACCGTGGCCGCGGCGATCGGGCGTGGCGCGCTTCCGGATCCGGACGGCGCCGGTGGCGAGAGCTAACCAAACGAAGGGATGAGCGAGAGTGCTTAAGCAGGCAATTGAGATCTACGAACTGCTGGATTCGGCTGCGGTCGACGGCGAGGCCGTCGCGTCGCTGTTCCTCGGCCTGGGCCTGCGGGACGTCGAGGTCGAACGCGTCGAAGGCGAAAAAGGGAGCACCGACTTCGTCCGGCTGAGGGTCATCGGCAGCCGCGGACGGACCAAGGGCGGCGATGCGCCTACCCTGGGCATCATCGGCCAACTTGGCGGGATTGGCGCGAGGCCGGCGCAGTTGGGGCTGGTTTCCGATGGGGACGGAGCCGTGTGCGCACTGACTGCTGCCCTCAAACTCACGGAGATGCAGAAGCGTGGTGACATCCTCGACGGCGACGTGACCGTCGTGACCCACATCTGCCCCAATGCTCCGACGCAGCCGCATGACCCGGTGCCGTTCATGGGATCACCGATCGGCATCGGCCTGTCAATGGAAAAGAGCGTGCTGCCGGAGATGGAGGCGGTCCTGTCGGTGGACACGACCCGCGGAAACCGGGTGATCAACCACCGCGGATTCGCCATCTCGCCGCCGGTCAAAGAGGGATACATCCTTCGGATCGCCGACGACCTGCTTAGCGCAATGAGCAACGTGACCGGCCGGATGCCGGTTGTGCTGCCGATCACGACGCAGGACATCACGCCCTACGGCAACGGCCTCTACCACATCAACAGTATCATGCAGCCGGCCACCGCCACCGCATCGCCTGTCGTCGGGGTGGCGATCACCTCGGAAGTGGCAGTGCCCGGCTCAGCCACCGGCGCCTCCCATATCGTTGACCTGGAAATGGCGGCGCGTTTCTGCGTCGAAGTGGCCAAGGCTTACGGAAAGGGATCGTGCCGGTTCTACGACCCGGCCGAATGGGAGTTGATCCAAAAGACCTACGGCAGCCTGGAGGTGTTGCAGACCGGGGGGTTCCGGGGGGCGGCCGGATGAGCCGGCGGCTGGGTCTGGTCACGATCGGACAGGCGCCGCGCGACGACATCGTGCCGGGCATGCTGGAGTACCTGCCCGCCGGCACCAAGGTGATGCAGGCCGGTGGGCTGGATGGCCTCGACAAAGACGAGATCGTCAAGATGGCTCCCGGGGCCGGGGAGTACGTCCTGATCAGCCGCCTTGCGGACGGCTCGTCGGCCGTGATGGCCAGGCGGCATGTGCTGCCGCTGTTGGAGGGGGCCGTCTCCCGCCTGCAGGAGCAAGGCGCCGACCTCGTCGCAGTGCTGTGCACGGGGACCTTTCCCGACCTACAGACCCGTGGACTGCTCGTCGAGCCCGAGCGCATCTTCCACGCCGCCTGTGCGGGAGTTGTGGCCAAGCTGCGGCTCGGAGCCCTGATCCCGTTGCCGGAGCAGGTTCCGCAGGCTGAGCGGCGCTGGCGAGAGGCCGGGGTCGACGCCGTGGTACGCCATGCTTCTCCCTACGGACCGGTCGAGCGGATCGCTGCCGCCGCTCGCGAACTCAGGTCCGCCGGGGCGGCCGTCGTGGCTCTTGACTGCTTTGGCTTCACCGAGCCGATGCGCAAAGTAGTCCGGCGGGAGGCGGGGTGCCCGGTGATGATGGCCAACACGTATCTTGCCCGGGTGCTCGGCGAGCTGCTGGAAGGCTGAGTGGGGGCTTCAGCGAAGGGAAAGCCACTCGGGAAGGATCACTCGCTCCGGCCCGGGTGGCTCGTGTTGTGCTTGGTCAGGTGCCTTGGCGAAAATCTAGAAGGTACGGGACTGCATAGCCTCAATGCAGTTGCGGCAGACCTTTTTGCCCCGGAAGTTCTCGACGTTGTATGCGTTACCACAGAAAACGCAAGCCGGCTCGTACTTGCGGAGGATGATCTTGTCGCCGTCGACGTAGATCTCGAGGCCGTCCTTCTCCCCGATGTCCAACATGCGCCGAAGCTCAATCGGGATGACCACTCTGCCCAATTCGTCGACTTTGCGGACGATGCCCGTGGACTTCATCAATGCTGTATCTCCCTCCCTCACAGTTAGTGACTATCTGGACCTAACCATACCAACCATGTAAGAATCAGTCAACCCCTCTTGGTACAAAAGCCCAAAAGGCTAAACTGCACGAAGACAAGTTAAATGAAGTTGAGCTTGCACGCCAAACCACCTCCAGGCTTCGCCACCGGTGTTGTCGCCGCCGCGTTGCTGCCGCGGTCGCCGCTGCCGCCGCTGCCGCCGCATTCCCCACCCGCTACTCCCGCCGGATTGACACCGCCTCCGCCTCGGGCTATCATTTAGCCACAACGGAACAGCTCTCGGCGATGACGGGGATGAGTAAGCGTCCGTGCGAGCCAAAAGAGAGCCGGGCCCGGCGGCGAGACGCGCCGGGTGGAAGGTGCGAGCCGGCGCTCGACGCGAACGCCCAACATGGCCCCTGAGCCCCCACCCCAAAGCCCGCTCGTACCAATTGGGCAAGTAGGGCAGGGCGCAAGGCCCGCGTTACCGGGCCAGGATATTGACCCTGCCCCCTTCCGGGGCGGGAGCGTATCCGGCAGAGGCCGGGCAGGTAGACGCCCGGCAGACTGGGGTGGTACCGCGCAACCGACGCCCCCGGCGTAGTCCGGGGGCGTTTTTGTGTCGGAGTGGGCACCCTCATACCACTGACGCGGCGACGGCGGCCGCCGAGGCGGAGACGGATTCCGTGGGGCAATCATCTGGAGGAGATGCGAGCTATGAACATTGAGCAGAGCCGTAATGCCGCGTTCGGCGCGGCGCGGGGGACGGAGCAGCGGACAGCGACTGCAGGCGGTGGAGCGGCCGGTCCGGCTGAAACGTTCTACATCACCACGCCCATCTACTATCCAAGTGGGCGGCTCCACATCGGTCATGCCTACACAACCGTTGCCGCGGACTTCGTCGCCCGCTACAAACGGCAGTGCGGGATCGACACGTGGTTTCTGACCGGGATGGACGAACACGGGCTCAAGATCGCCAGGGCGGCGGAAGCGGAGGGGCTTGACCCCAAGGCCTTCGTGGACCGGGCATTCAGGCAGATCTCGGGCCTTTGGAAGGTCCTCGAGATCAGCCACGACGACTTCATCCGGACCACGGAGCCGCGTCACAAGCAGGTTGTACAAGCCCTTTTCGAGCGCCTTTACCGGCAGGGCGACATCTACAAGGGCGCCTACGAGGGCTGGTACTGCGCACCGTGTGAGAGTTTCTGGCTTGAGCGGCAGCTCGTCGACGGCAACTGCCCCGACTGCGGGCGGTCGTGCGAACTGGTCAAGGAGGAAGCCTACTTCTTCCGGCTGTCACGGTATCAGGACCGGTGGCTGGAATACGTCGAGCACCACCCGGAGTTCATCCAGCCGCTCTCGCGCCGCAACGAGATGATCAGCTTCGTAAAACAGGGCCTCGATGACCTGTGCGTATCGCGAACCAGCTTCAGCTGGGGCATTCCGGTCGCCTTCGACCGGCAGCATGTCGTGTACGTCTGGCTCGACGCTCTGACTAACTACATCAGCGCTCTGGGCTACGGGCAGCCGGGAAGCCTGTTTGACAAGTACTGGCCGGCGGACGTCCATCTGATGGCCAAGGAAATCGTCCGGTTTCACGCGATTATCTGGCCCATCATCCTGATGGCCGCGGGGGTGGAGCTCCCGAAGCAGATCTTCGGCCATGGGTGGTTCACGGCGGACGGGGAGAAGATCGGCAAGTCCCGGGGCAACGTGATCGACCCCGTGGTCCTGGTCGACAAGTACGGCCTCGATCCGATCCGGTACTACCTGCTGCGCGAGCTTCCCTTCGGGGCGGACGGCAACTACACCGAGGCGAGGCTGATCCGCAGGACCAACGTCGACCTGGCCAACGACCTTGGAAACCTGCTTCAACGGACCCTGGCGATGGTGTGGCGATTTGCCGGCGGAAAGGTGCCACAACCCGACGCGCGCATGGAGGATAGCCAGCGGCCGTTGATCGCCGCTGCGGAAAAGGCCTGGCGCGCCTATGCGGACTGCCTTGAGCACCTTGACCTGTCCAACGCGCTGGGAGCGGTGATGGACCTGGTCGGGCGAGCCAACAAGTACATCGAGGAGCAGTTGCCCTGGGACCTGGCCAAGGACGAAGCCAAGCACCCGCAATTGCGGACCGTGCTCTACGACCTGCTTGAGACCTTGAGGATCGCCGCAGTCCTGCTGAAGCCGGCCCTGAGGCGGGCCCCCGACGCGCTGCTCGGGCAACTCGGGCTCGATCCCGCGGGCCTGGATTTCCGCCTTCCCCAGGCTGCACGCTGGGGCGGTCTTCCGGCGGGCATCGCGGTGCGCCGCGGAGCGCCGTTGTTCCCGCGGATCGAAGTCACGCCGGAAGGGCCGGAAGGCATACCCCAGGCCGCCAATGCAGCCGCCGGGACGAAGGGCGTCCCCGGGTCAGAGACGCCTGCGGTGGCTCCGGGGGTGATCAGCTACGACGAGTTCGCCCGGATCGACCTGAGGGTCGCAGAGGTCCTCAGGGCGGAGCCAGTCAAAGGCGCGGATCGCCTGCTCAAGCTGCAGATCCGCGTGGGCGGCTCCGAACGGCAGATCGTCGCCGGTATCGCCCAGCACTACCGGCCTGAGGAGTTGACCGGCAGGCACATCGTTGTCGTAGCCAACCTCGCGGCGGCGAAGATCCGGGGCGAGGAGTCAAACGGCATGCTTCTCGCGGCCAGCGCCGAAGGGAAGCTCTGCCTGGTTGTGCCGGAAGCCGCAATCCCCTCTGGAGCAAGGGTCAAGTGAGCAACTCCGGGCCGAGGATGCAGCCGCCAAGGGTCATTGATACACATGCCCATCTCGATGGGTACGGCCCGGATCTGGACGGTGTGCTCTGTCGTGCCCGCCAGGCCGGCGTGGACCGGATCGTGGCCGTCGGAGCGGGCTCGGAGAGCGCAGATCTGGCGTTAGCACTTGCCAGGCGCTGTGGGTTCCAAGGCAGCGAGACGCAGCCCGGCCTGGCTATGACGGCCGGGCTGCATCCCCACGACGCACGACACGCGGCTCGGGAGTTGCCGCTGCTGCGCGAAGTGTTGGTTGCTGCGACGGCCGCCGGCATTCCCGCCGCAGTCGGCGAAATCGGGCTCGACTACTACCGCGACCTCTCGCCGCGCGCGGAGCAGCGCGCCGCCTTCTGGGCGCAGATCGAATGGGCGCACGAACTCAAGCTACCGGTAGTGGTCCACGACCGGGACGCACACGATGACGTACTGGCTGTGCTGCGCGGGTCGGCCCCGCTGCCCCGGGGTGGGGTTCTGCACTGCTTCTCCGGTGACACCGATTTTGCGGAGTCGTGTATAGAACTCGGGATGCACATCTCTTTTGCCGGACCGATCACCTATCCGAGCGCTCGCAACCTGAGGGAACTGGCGTCCCGCCTGCCCCTTGCGCGGTTGCTCGTGGAGACCGATTGCCCGTATCTGACGCCGGTTCCCCACCGCGGCAAACGCAATGAGCCTGCCTACGTGGCCTACACGGCGCAGACCGTGGCGGCGGCGAGGCGGGAGCCGGAGGAGGAGGTCTACCGGGCGCTTTGGAACAACAGCGCCGGGGTATTTTGGCCGGCGCAGCCGTGCTAGACCCTAAAGCGCTTCTATCTCCACCTCTGCCTCGATTTCAACGGCGATGCCGAGCGGCAGGGCGGCCATGCCCACTGCGGAGCGCGCGTGCCCGCCCGCATCCTCGCCGTAGAGCGCGAGGATCAGGTTGCTGAAGCCGTTGATTACGGCCGGCTGTGACGCAAAACGGGGCGCGGAATTGACCATGCCGAAAACCCGCAACCAGGCTGTGACCCGGTCGAGGTCGCCCAACTCACGTTTGAGGCTCGCCAGGATCGATAGGCCCACGAGCCTGGCGAGGCCTTGGGCCTGTTCCAGTGAAACCTCGCGGCCAACCTGCCCGAACGGTCCGGCTACCGTGCCGTCGGGATTCTGCGGACCGTGCCCGGAAACGTAGGCCATGTTGCCGCGCACCCGTACCCACGGGAACGGCAGGACCATCTCCGGCGGAAGGACCATCGGCGGTGGCAGGCATAGGCCCATATCCGCCAATCGCTGCTCAACGCGCATCTCGGCATCCCTCCCGTATTCGCCGAACTTCCACCTCTGTGTCCGGGTATGCTCTACGCCGCCGGCCGCCCCAATACCTACGAAGGAGGGGTCGGCCCGGCTCTGGCCCCATCTTCCGGCGCGGGCTGCAGGTAGCCCGCGGGCTTTTCGTCGAAGAGTCGTCCACTGCGCCCCGCCGCGACCGGGGCGATCTACCGGACCTGGGAGATGATCGCATGTCTTTTTGTTCCGCTTCCGCGCCCCCGCCGGCCGTCGCCGCCGGGCTACCCAAGGCCCTTGTCATCGGCGGCTCTCGCTTCGTCGGCCTGCCGCTGGTCAAGCTCCTGCAGGCCAACCAGTACGACGTCACGGTGCTCAACCGGGGCAACCGCAACGAGCACCTTCCGCCGGGCACCAGGACCATTGCCTGCGACCGCACGGATGCAGCAGCTTTGCAGGCTGAATTGGCGGGACGGCGGTTCAACGTAGTGTTTGACATTGTGGCCTACCGGCCAGGGGACACCGCCGCACTCCTGGCTGCGCTGGACCGGACCGAGCTGTGGCACTTCGTGCACGTCAGCTCCGGCTCGGTGTATCTTCCCACGGACGTGTTTCCGATCAAAGAGCACTTTGCACGTGGCCTGCAGGGGACCGGCCACGAATACGGTGACGGAAAGTACCTGATTGAGGAGATACTCTTTAAGGCCTACCGGGATGAGGGGTTCCCGGCCACCATTGTCCGGCCGGGAGTCATCTTCGGGCCAGGCAATTACGTGTACCGGGAGGCGTTCTTCTTTGACCGCCTGCTGGCCGGCAGGCATCTGGTCGTACCCGGCGATGGGTCGGTAATCATGCAGTACGGATATGTGGACGACCTCGCCGCGATGATGCTGGCCGTGATCGGCAACGAGCGCGCGATGGGAGAGGCGTACAACCACCAGGGCGAGTACTGCGTGACGACAGACCGTTATCTGCGGACGATCACGGAGGTCGTCGGCCGCCGATTCGGCTCCGAGCGGCCGCCGGATGCCGTTACGGTAGAGCCGCAGGTCGTCTACTATGACCCGGCGGTGGTGGGCTTGGCGCCCGGTGATGTGCGAAAAGTCTACCCGTTCCGGTGGCGCGAGCACGTGATCAGGGACACGAGCAAGGCGCGGGCGCAGTTAGGTTGGCGCGAGACCGTCGGGCTGCGCGAAGGACTGCGGCGCTCACTCGAGTGGTACCTGGCGGGTGGCCGCCGCGAGTGTGGTTTTCACCCGGACTACACTTTGGAGGACCAGATTCTCGCCCGCCTCCGCCGCTAGCGCGGCCCAGGGGCGGAGAATGACGCTGGAGGTGTGAGATGGGCTCTCGAGGAGGCGACCTCTCCCGTATGGTACGGGTGCCGGCGGCTTCGGTGCTCGGTTTCGTGGCTCGCTGGCGAAACCACCGTTCGGCCAAGGTTGCCGCCATCGCCCTGGCAGTGACACTTGCGGTAGCGGCCTGGGGCTACGCGTGGGCAGCCAAGAATGTCACGGTAGTCGTCGATGGGGTCGAGCAGACCTGCTTCTCGCTGAGGCTGACGGTTGGCGGGGTCCTGGCGGACGCCGGTATTAAGCTGAATGAACGCGATCAGGTTGCCCCGGCGGCCGGCGACCGCATCGGCGAAGGGGAGACGATCGTCGTCCGGCGTGCTTTTGCGGTGATGATAGCGGCTGACGGGCAACAGAGGGAATCCCTGACGGCACAGCCCACGGTCAGGGAGGCGGTGCTGGAGGCCGGCATTGAGCTCGGGCCCGACGACCGGACAGAGCCCCCCCTGGACGAACCGCCCCGGCCCGGGGACGCGATCAGGGTGGTCCGTGTCGTCAGAGAGTTCGAGACCGCGCTCTGGCGCATACCGCGCAAGGTCACCAAGGTCGACGACGATTCCATGGCCCTCGGCCTCAAGCGGGTCATTGTCCCGGGCAAGGACGGCGTCGAGGAGGTGACGTTCTGCACGACCTATGAGGACGGCGTCAAAACCGCGCGCAAGATCAGCGAACGGGTCGTCACCGAGGAGCCGGTGGCCGAGACTGTGGCGGTCGGGACGACGGGCACGATCTCGCGCAACGGCGAGACGATCCGCTTCCGCAAGGCGCTCAGTGTCAGCGCCACCGCTTACTGCCCGTGCGCCAAGTGCAACGGCAAGTACGCCAACGGTCTGACGTACACGGGGATGAAGGCGGGACGCGGCGTCATCGCCGTCGACCCGCGGGTCATCCCGCTCGGCTCACGTCTTTACGTGGACGGTTACGGCTACGGGGTGGCGGGAGACGTGGGGTCGGCGATCAAGGGCAACGAAGTCGACCTCTGCTACGAAACCCACAGCGAGGCCCTGGCTTGGGGCAGGCGCAAAGTCACGGTGTACATCCTGTGAGAGACCAAGGTCCCGTCGGAGAAATCGCTGAGCAGGCCCGGTCGGACGCCGGGCCTCTCTGCTCCGAGCGCGGCGTGAGAGCGCGGCTGGCTGCCGCCGGTCTGCGACCGCACCACCGCCTCGGGCAGAACTTCCTCTGTCACCCCGGTATCCTGTCTGCCGTTGTTGAGACCGCCGGCCTGACTGCTGTTGATCACGTTCTGGAAGTGGGAGCCGGTCTGGGGACGCTGACGGTCGAGTTGGCCAGGCGCGCCGCCGGGGTTGTCGCAGTCGAGCTTGACCGCAATCTTGCCGCGCTGCTGCCGGGCGAACTGCGCCGCTCCGGCGTGGCCAACGTCCGGGTCGTCTCCGGCGACATTCTAGCCCTGACTAACGCTGAGTTGGTTCTTCCTGCTGAGGGTCGCCCGTTCAAGGTTGTGGCAAACCTGCCCTATTACCTTACCTCGCCCATCCTCGAACGGATCCTGGCCGATTGGCGCCAGATGCAGCTTGCCGTCGTGATGGTCCAGGAGGAAGTCGCGCGCCGCCTCGTGGCCGGCGCCGGGAGCCCCGATTACGGGGCATTGAGCGTCTTCGTACAGTACCACGCCCAGGCCGAAGTGCTCCGCACGGTGCCGCCCAGCGCGTTCTGGCCCCGTCCTGACGTGCGGTCGGCGGTGGTCCGTATGTGCAGGCATGCGCGGCCGCCCGTAGGGGACGTCGACGAGGAAACCTTCTTCCGGGTCGTGCGTGCCGCCTTCGGCCAGCGCCGCAAGCAGATCAGGAACAGCCTCGGGGGGCCCCCGCTGGGCCTTTCGCGGGAAGCCAGTATGGACGCGCTTGGGCGGTCGGGACTCGACGGCTCGCGGCGGGCAGAGACCGTCAGCCTTGAGGAGTTCGCTGTGTTGGCCCGCGTCGTCAGTAGCCTCTCTCCGGCCGGTAGACGTTGACCAGAGGCTCTTTGGCCAGGTACCGCCTGAGGTTTTCAATGAAGATGTCCGTGATCCGCCCGTTCTCCCTGAACGAGGTGCTTGCCGAATGCGGGTTGATCAGGACGTTGGGCACTTTCCATAGCGGGCTGTCCTGGGGCAGGGGCTCCCGCTCGAACACGTCGAGGGCCGCGCCGGCCAGCCTGCCGGCGGCGAGCATCTTGATCAGCGCGGCTTCGTCGACGACGGTCCCACGCCCGACGTTGATGATGAACGCACCCCGGGGCAGCAGTCCGAGTCGCTCCCGCGTGAGCAGGCGCTCGGTCGCCGGTGTGCCGGGAATAGCGATGACAAGGTAGTCCGTCTTCGGCAGGCGGCTTGCCAGAGCGGCGGCCACCGCCTCCGGCGACGGAGGTCCGGCCAACGCTGCCGGCGGCCCGCCAGGACGCTTGACCAGTCCCCGGCTCCCGACGCCGTAGACCAGAAGGCCGAGGCCCTCCAGATTCGCGCCGATCGCCCGTCCGACCGCGCCGTAGCCGAGGATCAGAGCTGTCTTGCCCAGGGCTTCGCCGCCGCAGAAGCGCTCCCACCGCCGCTCGGCCTTGAGTTCGGAAAGGTGGGAGCCCATCTTTTCGTGCCACAACACCGCGAACGCCGCCCACTCGGCAAGGGGCACGGCATGGATTCCGCTGGCGGTGGTCACGGTAATCCCCGCTTCGTGAACGCGGCTCTCATCCATGTAGTGGATGATCCCCGCGCTCGTGGACTGGATCCACCGCAGGCGCGGCGCCAGCCTCACCATGTCGTGCAGATGCCCGCGGTCGAAGTCGAAGAACACTTCCGCCTCGGCCATCATCGCCAGCCAGCGTGATTCCTCTTCGGAAGTGCGCTCTACCGGCTCGCCCGCGTGGTCGGCGACGTAGCGCAGTCTTGGCCACAGCTCTGTGGGCACAAGCAAGCGCAGGTCGGGAAAAGAAAGGCGGATGCGGTCGATGTGTTCGGTTTCAAGTGGGGAGGCAAAAAAGACGGCTGGAGCAAGACGGGACAACCGGATCACCATCCGTAAGGATTTGGCTACCCGGACTAGTTATGCGCGGGCCGGTGAGGACCTTCCACAGGGAAGTCGGGCGCGGGCCGCGCCGGGTCGGCGGCCGGGGACAGGTTGAGGTTCAAGCGCAGGCACACCCCGCCGTAGCTCGTGTAGACTTCTCCGGCGTACTGGCGGATTGCGGGTCCGGGCTCGGGACGCAGGCCGAGCGACGGGGGGCAGGGGTTGGCGGGACTCGAGCGCCTGCCGGCCTGGGACGGGCACCCGCCGCGGGCCCCCGCCCATTTGACAAGCCAGATAGGGGCTGTGTAGCCTTCGGTGCGCAGCGTTTCCGCGGGCCCCCCATGACAGCAGGCGCCCCCACGGAAGCAGCTCAGCGAGTCGATCCGCTCCGTCCACCCCGCGACATACCCGCGCTGCGCTCTGAACAGGCGCCGGCCGTTCTCGATGTGCAGGAAGATCACTGTCCCGGCGGGCAGGCCCAGCTTCTCGGCGGCCCCCGCGGCCTGATCGGCGTCCTCGCCAAGCCAGGCCCGCCAATCCGTGGAGTCGCGTGCTGCTCTTGCGCGCCCGCCATAGATTGGGACGATGCCGAGGCCAAGGTCCAGCAGATGGAGATAGGCCTTCCGGGACCAGCCGCTTTCGGCGGGAAGTCCAAACCGCTCCTGGTAGGAAGGTCCGCCGAGGTGAAAGCCCACCCAGGAGAACGGGCTCGGCTCAATAAAACGCGCGATGGTGGAATCCCCGGGGTAGTCAGCAACGTCAAAGCCGTGATATGCCAGCAAGCATGCCCCCTTTCCAGAGTCATGGTAGACGGCTTCCGGCGGAGCGTAACCGTCAACGCAGGCGCATGGCGGACGACCCCCCGTCAGCAACCGAGCGGGAGGGGTTTTGTCCTCGCCTCAGCCTCGATGTACAATTGGTGCAGTTTAGAGCGTTGCCGGCCAAGAGCGGCGGAGGAAACCATCTTGGAGTTTACCAGCCCGACCAAAGGGCCCATGACGTTCGACCGGATGTTCAAGGACATCGTCGCCTACGTCAACGAGGATCCCAATGCGAGCTATAAGCTGATCGTGGGTACCGACTCCCAGGTCCGCGAGACCGTCCACTTCGTCACAGCGGTGATCATCCACCGGGTGGGCAAGGGAGCCAGGTACTACTACTCGCGCTCGCAGCAGGACTTCGTGAACAGCCTCCGCCAGAAGATCTACTATGAGGCGTCACTCAGCCTCGGCCTCAGCAGCAGGCTGGCCGACCGCCTCGCCAAGAACGGCTGGGACAAGCTCGCCGTTGAGGTCCACCTCGATGTCGGCCTTCACGGCGAAACGCGCGAGCTGATCCGCGAAGTGGTTGGGATGATCGTCGGCAGCGGTTTCCACGCCAAGATCAAACCGGATTCCTACGGCGCGTCCAAGGTTGCGGACAAGTACACCAAGTGAGGCGGCCGATGCCGGAGAACACCACCAGCACGATGCTTGACGCAAAGGCCAAGCTAAACCTGCGGCTTGTGGTCAAGGGCCTGCGTTCTGACGGGTTTCATGCGATCGCCTCTGTGGTCCACCAGATCGAACTGGCAGACCGGGTGTCGGTGACGCTGTGGTCCGGGCAAGGCGGCGACCAGGTGCCTTTTGTGCGCAACGGGCGCCAGGGTTGGGCGGACGGCGGCCGCGACGAGCGGTCCGGCGCCTTCATCGCCGTGCGGTGCAGCCCGTACCCCGAGTTGGGCGGGCAGGAAAACATTGCCTACCGTGCCGCGTCGGGCTATCTTGCGGCATGGTCTGCGGCCGGGGGCCCCCGGGTACGCCTGCCGGCGGTACGGATCGACATCGAGAAACGGATTCCCGTCGCGGGCGGCCTTGGCGGCGGCAGCGCCGACGCCGCCGCAGTGCTCCGTGCTCTTCACGTGCACCTCGGGCCCCTTGCCGGAGGCGGCACCGGCCTTCCGGGTATCGACGTGGCCGGCCTCGCCGCAGTGATAGGGTCGGACGTACCCTTCTTCCTCCGGGGAGGCGCAGCGTTGGTCGAGGGCCGCGGCGAACGTGTGGTTTCGCTCCATTCCACCCTGTCGCTGCCCGTGTTGCTTGCCGTTCCACCCTTCGGGGTGGCCGCCGGGCAAGCTTATGGCTGGTGGGACGAAGACCGGGGTAACGCGGCCGGGATGGATTGCTGGCAGACGGGGCCGCTCACCCGGGAGACGTTGAGCCGGCCGGGTTTTCTGCGCAACGACCTTGCAGGGCCGGTGGCGAAGCGGTTTCCGGTGGTGGGGTCGCTGATGGATGCGATGGCGGAGGTGCACGCCGTCGCCGCCGGGATGACCGGCAGCGGGCCGGTCGTGTTCGGGGTCTTTAGTGACGATGGTGCAGCAGCAGGGGCAGAGGCGGTGTTGCGACAAACTTACCGAGGCGTCGAGTTCGTGCGCAGCCGCCTTGACCCCGGCTCCGGCGGGTGAAGGGCGGACGATTTGGAGGGGTAAGCCGTGAGCGCAGGTTTGACCGTCAATGCGATGGTCCTGGCCGGGCGGGCAAACGAAGGTGTGTTCAAGGAAGTCAGTCAGGCGAAGAACGAAGCGTTAATCGAAATCGGTGACCGGACCATGCTGGACTACGTCCTGGCTGCTCTGACCGGTGCCGGGAGCGTGGCGAGGGTCGCGGTGGTCGGCACCCCCGAGGTAAGGGAACACCTGCCCGCCGGCGTCGACTTCGTCCCGGCGGCCGATGACGTCATCGACAATGTCGTCCTCGGCGCTCGGCATCTCGGCGACGAGCGTCCTCTGTTGGTTGCGAGCTCGGACGTCCCGTTCATCACCGCTGAGATCGTCGACCGCCTGGTCGCGCAGTGCGCCGCCAAACCGGCGGATCTCTACTACCCCGCGATCCCCAAGGCGGCCGCCGAGGCCAGGTTTCCCGGTGTTCACCGGACTTACGTCAAGCTCACCGAAGCGACGGTCACCGGCGGGAACATCTTCCTCGTGACGCCTGCGGTAGTCCGCGCCCATAGCGACAAGGTCAGAGCTTTCGTGGACGCGCGGAAGAACCCCGCGAAGATGGCGGCGATCCTCGGTCCCGGGTTCGTGGTCAAGCTGGCCTTAGGGATGCTTTCGGCGCGGGAGCTCGAGGTCAGGATTTCGCGGATGTTCGGGATGCGGGGGGCGGTCATCTTCACAACGGACGCTGAGATTGGCGTCGACGTCGACAAGCTCAGCGACCTTGAACTGGCGCGACAGGTGCTTGCGCGGTGAACAGGACCGAAGCCGGCCGTGCTGAACGGCTCGCCGCCACCGCGATGCGCCTCGTGAGCGCCCCGTCCGTGCAGCATAACCTCGACCCGCTGGGCGACGCGGCTGGCGTGGCGCGCTCCACGATGAGTGAGGACGTCCGGTTGCTCGACCGGTTGGCGCGGCAACTCGACCTTGGCAGGGTGGAAACCATCTCCGGCAAGGGCGGCGGCGTGCGGTACATCCCGACGGCATCGCCGGATGCTATCGCTGCGACGCTGTCCGCCTTCGCAGCGCAATTGCGCGATCCCGCAAGGGTGCTTCCGGGCGGGTTCCTCTACCTCACGGATCTCGTGTGTTCGCCGGATTGGAGTTCGCGCCTGGGCGTGATCTTCGCGACCGCGATGCGCCCGGCAAGGCCCACCCATGTGCTGACCGTTGAAACACGCGGTATTCCCCTTGCCCTGATGACGGCCCGAGCCCTCGGCCTGCCGCTGCTGATTGCACGGCGCGACGCCCGGGTCGCCGAAGGGCCGGCGCTTAGCATCACCTATCTCTCCGCCACAACGGGACGCGTTCAGAACATGTCCCTTCCGCGTCGCTCGCTCCGCTCCGGCGCCCGCGTCCTCGTGATCGACGACTTCATGCGCGGCGGCGGCACGGCCAAGGGTCTGATCGATCTGGTCACGGAGTTTGAGGCCGACCTGGCGGGAGTCGGGGTTGCGATCGCCACCGCGCATCCGGCGGAGAAGAAGGCGGGAAGATTCCTTCCTCTGCTGGTCATGCACCGCGTGGACGAAGGCAGCCGGTGGGTAGAGGTCGAGCCCAATGCCGGCTTGGCGTGGTCGGGAATGCACCGTACGCCGTGATCGAGGCGGTTTGGCCGGGTGATGTGAGAGGCTGACGAATGGCCCGGTGTCGAATCGTGTCGAAGAGAAATGACGCTTTGTGCCATTTCCTGCGATTCCGAAGCAGGAACAGACCCTGCTGAGTTCGAACCTCCCATTACCACTTTATGGGAGGATGGATCATGCGAGTCACCGATGTACGGCTCCGGAGGATGCAGCCAGACGGTAGGATGCGGGCTTATGCCTCAGTCACGCTGGATAATGAGTTTGTCGTACACGAGATGCGGGTCATCGACGGGCCCAAGGGCCTGTTTGTTGCGATGCCGAGCCGCCGCTCGGCCAACGGCGAGTTTAGGGACATCGCACATCCGATTACGGCCGAGGCGCGGCAGACGATTCAGGCCGCTGTGCTTGAGGCGTTTGCGCAAGCGACTATAGAGTCTCAGCCTCAGACGGGGACGGCGGCTCAGGCGCCGGAGTAGGATTTCGCTGCTACGGCCATTGCGTGTGCAACTACGGTACACTAGGTCAGAGATGCCCTATCAGCGGGGCCGGCGTGGACCGGCCCCTACGGGCTGACACCATGCACCATGACATCGGACAGCGGAGGTGGCCGTGGTGACCATCTGCGGCGTGGTCCTGGCAGCGGGTCAGGGCAAGCGCATGCATTCGGATTTGCCCAAGGTCCTGCACTGCGTGGGTGGCAGACCGATGGTCAGTTTGGTTTGCGACGCTCTGCGCGGGGCGGGCGTGGACAGGATCGTAGGTGTCGTGTCTCCGGGCGCCCAGGACGTCGCGCAGGCGCTCGGCGACGGCGTTACGGTAGTCTATCAGGACAATCCTCAGGGCACCGGGGATGCTGCGCGCTGTGCCGTACCTGAGGTGGCTGCCGACGATATTGTTGTCCTGGTCTACGGAGACACCCCCCTCCTGCAGCCGGAGACGCTTCGCGGCCTGATCGGGGAGCACTTGCGCGAGATGCGGCAACCGGGCGGTATCGGCCTGTCCATGGTCACCGCAACCCTCTCCGACCCCACCGGCTACGGGAGGATCATCCGCGACGACGGCGGACAGGTCGTGGCGATTGTCGAGCAGGGCGATTGCACACCTGAGCAGGCTCAGATCACGGAGATCAACTCCGGGATCTATTGCCTTTCGGGCCGTGTGATGGCTGATTGCCTGCCACGCCTGAGGCGGACCAATGCACAGGCCGAGCTCCAGTTGACGGATATCGTCGGCATGCTGATCGAAGATGGGCAGCGGGTTGCTGCGATCCCAGCCGCTGCCGAAGAGGTTCTGGGGATCAACTCGCGGGACCGGCTCGCCGAGGCCAATGCGGTTTTCCGGCGCAGGAGACTGGATCAACTCATGCAGGGCGGGGTGACGGTGGTCGATCCGGCAACGACGTTCGTCGACGCCGGAGTGGAGGTTGGGCAAGATACCGTCATCTGGCCGGGATCCTACCTGCTGGCCGGGACTGCAGTTGGGCGGGGCTGCATAATCGGCCCCGGCGCTCATCTGGCCGGTGCCAGGATCGGCGAACGGGTGCGCGTCTGGTACTCGACCGTCGAGGATTCCGAGGTGGGCGACGACTGCACGGTCGGCCCCTATGCGCATGTCCGTCCGGACACGGTCCTGGGGCGGGGTGCAAAGGTGGGCAATTTCGCCGAGATCAAAAACTCGCGGGTCGGCGAGGGCACGAAGGTTTCCCATCACAGCTATGTCGGGGACGCCGACCTTGGAGCCGACGTCAACATCGGCGCCGGGGTAGTGTTTGTCAACTACGACGGCAGGCGCAAGCACCGTACGCAAGTCGGCGACAGGGCCTTCATCGGGTGTAACGTCAACCTGGTGGCGCCGGTGGCGGTTGGGCGCCGGGCGTACATCGCCTGTGGTTCCTCAATCACCGCTGACGTTCCGCCGGGCGCCCTCGCGATCGCCCGTGCCCGTCAAACGAGCATTGAGGGCTGGGTGGAGCGCCGGTTCGGCACCGAGGAAGACCAGGACGCACGCAACCACCACCATGGGGCAGAGGACAAGCAGGGAGCACCGCATAAGTAGCAGTCCATCACAACAGTGGCGGTGAGACGCATGGCTAGGACCAATGAATTCAAGTTGCTCTCGGGGCGCGCACATCCTGCCCTGGCCAAAGAGATCGCTGACCACCTCGGGGTTCACCTTGTGGACATCGAGGCGGGGACCTTCTCGGACGGCGAGATCAAAGTCATCATCAAGGAGAGCGTCCGCGGGGCCGATTGCTTCGTCATCCAGCCCACCTGCGGCCCGGCCAACGACAACCTGATGGAACTCCTGATCATGGTCGACGCACTGATGCGTGCGTCGGCGGACAGGATTACCGTCGTGATGCCATACTTTGGATATGCGCGGCAGGACCGGAAGACGCGCGGCCGGGAGCCGATCACCGCCAAGCTGGTGGCCAACCTGCTGACGACGGCTAAGGCGTCTCGGGTCTTGACCATGGACCTGCATGCGGGACAGATTCAGGGCTTCTTCGATCTGCCGGTCGACCACCTCTCGGCCGTCCCCCTGATCGCGGATTACTTCCGGGGCAAAGGCCTCACGGATGTGGTGGCTGTATCGCCGGACCACGGCGGTATCGCCCGCACCCGGGAGCTGGCAGAGCGGCTTGGGGTGCCCATCGGCATCATCGACAAGCGGCGGCCCGCCCCCAACATGCTGGACGTGATGAATATCGTCGGTGACGTCGAGGGCAAGACCGTGTTTATGGTCGATGACCTCATCGATACCGCCGGCTCGATCACCAAGGCGGCGGAGTTGCTGGTCAAGAAGGGAGCCCGGGAGGTATACGCAGCCGGCACCCACGGCGTGTTGTCGGGGCCTGCCTTTGACCGGATCGCGTCCTCCAAGCTTAAGGAACTGATCATCACCAACACGATTCCCCTATCTGCCAAGATCGAGAGCCCACCGGTGACAGTGCTTTCGGTAGCCCCGATGTTGGGCGAGGCGATTGTGCGCATCCATCAGGACCTCTCGGTCAGCAAGATGTTCTCCTGACGCAAAGGCGTACGCAGACGTGTTTGACAAGCTACCGCGCCGTAAGTAAGATACGAGAGGCACCTTGAGCCAGGTAGGTGGAGTGACAATGACTGAAATCAAGCTTGAAGCCTCTGCCCGCGAGGGCGGCAAACCCAACCTCATCCGGCGGCAAGGCCGGGTCCCGGCTGTCGTCTACGGCCACCGCCGTGACAGCCAGGCTATTTCGGTTGACGAGGCGGCTCTGCATCAGATTCTCGGATACGGATCCAATGCCCTCATCAAGCTGACGACCGGCAACGCAGAGGATACCGTGATGGTCAAGGAGATCCAGCGTGACCCCGTGCGCGGCGGCATCCTGCACATCGATTTCCTGTCCGTGGCACTGGACGAGGTCCTGACCGCTCGAGTGCCGCTGATCCTCATCGGTGAAGAGGATGTCAGCGAGACGGGCGGCATCGTGCAGCATCAGTTGCGCGAAGTCGAGGTGGAGTGCCTTCCGACGGATGTGCCCGGACACCTCAACGTCAACGTTTCCGACCTGCGCGTGGGCGACCACATCAGCGCCGGTGACTTGACGCTGCCGGTCAAGGTGACCCTGATCACCGATCCGGACGAAATAGTCGTTACGGTCGTCGCGCCTCGGGTCGCCGAAGTAGAGGAAGCTCCCGAGGAAGAAGAGGAAGTCGGCGAAGCCCCAACGACTGTCGAGCCGCCCAAGTAGCGGCGTAGTTCTTGCATCTGAGGCGTAGCCGTCACCGGCTACGCCTTTTGTCGCCGGCCGGAGGGAGGCGGAGGAGTGCCCACGATGGTCTTGGCGGGGCTCGGCAATCCAGGCCCTGAGTATGCTCGGACAAGGCATAATCTCGGCTACGCGGTCGTCGAAGCGGTCGCCGGCATGCTCGGAGCTTCCTTCCGCACGGTTCCCAGAGCCCGCATCGCCCGCGCCTCCGTTGCGGGCGCCGAGGTGCTGCTGCTCAAGCCCACCACCTTCATGAACCTCAGTGGCGCCGCCGTGGCTCCGCTGATGCGCCGCAAGGGTATCCCCGCAGCCGGGCTCCTGGTTATCCATGACGACCTTGACACCGGGTTGGGCAGGGTAAGGCTGAGGCGCGGCGGAAGCGCAGGCGGCCACCGCGGTGTGCAGTCGATCATCGAAGCCGTCGGCAGCTCTGATTTTGCCAGGCTCAAGATCGGCATCGGCAGGCCGCCGGACGGCGTGGACCCGGTGGACTATGTGCTCCAGCGGCCATTGCCCGAGGAGAAGGAGGCGTTGACCAAGGCGGTGTCCACTGCCGCAGCGGCCTGCCGCGCCTGGCTCGAAGACGGGCTTGAGGCGGCGATGAATGCCTTCAACTCGCCCTGCTCCACCGACGAGACATGTTCTTGCTGAAGCCTCTCGCCGCGGGGCTCGGTGCGGCAGGGCTGGCCTTCGGGCTGAACTGGCTGGTCCTCCGCCGTGTCGGGCGACGAGGCCTTTGGCTGGTCGTCCCCGCAGTCGAGGAATTCCTCAAGAGCGGCACGGCGCTTCTGGTCGGGGCGTCACTCCCCCTCGCGCATGCGGCCTTTGGCCTTGTCGAGGCGGGCTATGAACTGCGGGGCCCGGCACCCTCGCCGGTGGCTGCCGGGCTGGCTTTAGCCACTCACGCGGCTCTAGGCCTGTTGACAGCGCTGCTGGCGGCACGAAGCGGAGGGCTCGGGCCGGCTGTGCTGGCGAGCGCCACGCTCCACGCGACGTTCAATCTGGCGGTCACCGAACGCTCCCCGCGGCCGGGACCCGGATCCGGTGAGGTGAGTTAATGACCTGCGCTCGGCCGGACAAGTTGACGGCGGCACTCGACTCGGCTGCCGCCCGGCTTGAACCCCTCTTGTCCCTGTGGCCCCAGGCGCCGGAGTTCCGTGGTCTGGTGGATGCTTTTCGCCTCGGCCCATCCAGTCACCTGGCCTACGGGCTAAGCGGCTCTGAGCGCACATTCCTGATCGCAGGCATCCTACGGCAACTCCCCGGCTGGCCGTGCCTTTACGTCGTCGCCTCGGCCCAGCACGCCGAGCGTGCCTCGTCAGACCTCATGGCCCTGCTCCCCGATGCGCGCGTGCTCACCTTTCCCGCGCTCGAAATCTTGCCGTACGACGTCCTGGCTCAGGGCCCCGATCTCGCCAGCGCCCGGCTAACCGTCCTGCAGGCGGTTCTCGGGCTGGTGGAGGACGATAGCCCGGGGTTTTCCGCACGGCCGCTGGTTGTCGTCGCCCCGGTCGGGGCGCTGGCACGGATGCTGCCTCCGCCCGACCAGATCCACAGGCAGGCATTCTCGCTCGTCACAGGGCGGGACTATGAGTTGGCCGACCTGTCGAAACGTTTGGTCGGCGCCGGGTACGAGCGGGTGCCGACGGTTGATTCGCCCGGCGGTTTCGCAGTCCGGGGCGGCGTTCTCGATGTCTACCCGTTTACCTGGTCTGAGCCGGTCCGGGCGGAGTTCTTCGGGGACCGCCTTGAGTCGCTTAGGCACTTTGATCCGGGGACTCAACGGTCAACTTCATCGCTGGACCGTGCTGATGTGGCACCGGCAAGCGAGTTCCTGCCGTCCGGCGACCGTGTCGACCGCGCGATCCGGGAGATCGAAGCGGAGATGCGCCGCTCGGTGGCAAAGCTTCAGGCGGCCGGGCTGATCGACGAGGCCCAACGGCTTGGCGACCGCGTTAGCGAGCACCTTGACCGAATGCGCGGGGGCGACTACCATGCGCTTGAGTCCTACCAGCGGTTTTTCTATCCAGACGCCGTTACGCTAATGGACTACCTGCCGCAGGACTGCCTAGTCGCGTGGGACGAGCCGTCCCGCCTCAAGGAAACCGCCGGCGGCCTGGTCAACATGCAGGCGGAACGACATAAGCAGTTGCTGGAGAGCGGTGGCGCCCTTCCCCGGCAGGTTGAAACGGTCTGGGACTACGACCACCTCCTCTCGCGGGCGCGAAGGCTCCGCCTGCTGCACTTCTCGCTTATCCTCCGCCGGACAGGCATCGGGCAGCCCGATGGGCTCGTGGCCCTGACGGCGCGGCCGATGGCCGGTTTCCACGGCCAGTGGGGCCTTTTGACCGGTGAGATCCGCCGGCTGCGCACCGAAGGACGGATTGTTGCGCTGACCCTCGGCAATGAAGGGCGTGCGGAGCGAATCGCCGACGCGCTCGGGGCCGAGGGTATCACAGTAACCCGCCGTGACCCCGGCGCTACCACGCTCGCGCCGAGCACGTACGTGTTTGCGCGAACGCTTGAGAGCGGTTTCGTCGTCCCTGCCCTCAATCTGGCCGTGATCACGGAGAACGAGATCTCGGGCAAGCCCGTCCGGCGCCCGCGGCAGCGGCAGTACAAGGCTGGACAGCGAATATCGTCGTACCTTGACCTTAAGGTCGGGGACTTCATTGTCCATGTCAACCACGGCATCGGCAGGTACCTTGGGGTCACATCGCTCGAAGTCGAGGGTGTTCGCAGGGATTACCTCTTCATCAAATACGCGGGCGAGGACCGCCTCTATGTGCCGACCGACCAGGTTGAGCAGATCCAGCGGTATGTCGGCGGCGAGGCGCAGGAGCCCAAGGTCAACAAGCTCGGCGGCACGGAGTGGAGCCGCACCAAGAACCGCGTCCGCGAGTCCGTCCGGGAGATGGCGCAACAACTGATTGCACTGTACGCGACGCGCGAGGTCGCCGTTGGGCACGGCTTCGCCGCCGATACCCCGTGGCAGGGCGAGTTCGAAGAGGCTTTCCCGTATGAGGAAACCCCGGACCAACTCCGCTCCGTTGCCGAAATCAAGGCGGACATGGAGAAGCCCAAGCCGATGGACCGGTTGCTCTGTGGCGACGTCGGTTACGGCAAGACCGAGGTGGCGGTGCGCGCGGCGTTCAAAGCGGTTATGGATGGCAAACAGGTGGCCGTCCTGGTCCCGACGACCATCCTGGCTCAGCAGCACTACAACACCTTCCGCGAGCGGTTTGCGGAGTCCCCGGTGACCATCGAGCTGATGTCCCGCTTCCGTTCCCCTGCCCAGCAGCGCAGGACGGCGGCGGGATTGCGGTCGGGCAGGGTCGACATCGTGATCGGCACGCACCGGCTGCTATCTGAGGACATCAAGTTCGGAGGGCTTGGGCTGCTGGTGGTCGATGAGGAGCACAGGTTCGGGGTTGCCCAGACGGAGCGCATCAAGCAGATCCGCAAGACGGTTGACGTCCTGACCCTGTCCGCCACGCCCATCCCGCGGACGTTGCACATGGCGATGGCGGGGGTGCGTGACATGAGCCTGATCGAAACCCCTCCCGAGGATCGCTTCCCCGTGCAGACCTACGTGCTGGAGTACAGCGACGAACTCGTGCGTGATGCCATCCTCCGCGAGATGGCGCGCGGCGGGCAGGTCTTCTACGTGCATAACCAGGTGCGTTCGATTGACCGCGTCGCACAACGGCTGGCGCGGCTCGTGCCCGAGGCTCGGATCACGGTCGGCCACGGGCAGATGGCCGAGGAACAGTTGGAACAGGTGATGATCTCGTTCCTCGAGCGTGAATTCGACATCCTGCTGTGCACGACGATCATCGAGTCCGGCCTGGACATGCCCAACGTCAACACCCTGATCGTCGAGGACTCGGACCACCTCGGTCTGGCCCAGCTTTACCAACTGCGCGGCAGGGTAGGGCGGTCGAGCCGGTTGGCGTACGCGTACTTCACCTACCGGCGCGACAAAGTGCTGACGGAGCAGGCTGAGAAGCGGCTCGACGCCGTCCGCCAGTTCACGGAGCTCGGGTCAGGTTTCAAGATCGCGCTACGCGACCTTGAGATCCGCGGCATGGGCAACTTGCTCGGGGCCGAGCAGCATGGTTTCATGGTGGCCGTCGGCCTCGACCTTTACGTCCAGTTGCTTCAAGAAGCCATCGCCGACCTCCGCGGAGAACGGCCGGATGAGGAGGAGCCTCAGGCCGCCGTGGAATTGCCGGTCGACGCATATCTGCCGGACGAATACGTTTCTGACCCGGGCCACAAGGTCGACATCTATCGCCGCCTGGCGACGCTGCGCGTGCCCGGCGGAGTCGACGACATACGGGAAGAGCTCAAGGACCGCTTCGGCGCTTTGCCGGCGGAGGTCGAGAACCTGCTCCAGGTAACCAGGCTCCGGGTGCTAGCCACCCGGTGCGGCATCGCGTCGATCGTACGGGGAGGCGACGGCGTGTATTGCCGGTTCGGCCAGCCCAAGCGATTGTCTGGGGAGAGGCTGGTGCATTATGTCAATCAGCACAAAGACCAGCTGACCCTGCGGGCCCGCAGGGAGGTCTCCCTCAGGATCCGGGTGCCGCGACCGGTCACCGAAGTCGGACGGGTCGGCCCCAAGAAGGGCGAGGGCACCGCGATCCTCAAGCGTGTGCTCGATGTGATTGAGGCGATCCACCATGAGGCGGTGCGTTAGGACTGAAGCAACCTTGGGTACGCGGAGTCTGGCGCGCTCAAGGGCTCACCGAAAGGCTAATCGGCGTTACGACTCCGCCAAACGTCCTGTACGCAGCGATCCTAAGCCGGTCCCGGCTAGTGCCGGGCCAGCGTCCCTAGCTCGCGGCACCATCTCTCGATTCGGGTGAACACAAAGTAGCCCGGCACTACCGTCACCAGGATCAGCGCAGTCAGGAGCGCCTGCTCATGTGGTATCGGCATCAGCGTGCGCGTCCCCAGCAGCAACCCGCGGAAGACATCATAGGCGTAGGTGATCGGCAGCGCCAACGATATGATCATCAGCGGCCGCGGGAGCACGGTGACCGGAAAGTTGGTTCCCGCCAGCATCCCGATAAGGAAATTGCCGATGTCAACAAACGTGTTGGCGTTATTGCTGACCAGCACCAGCGCGGCCAGACCCAGACCGAACCCGTACAGAGCGATCAGCAACGGTACCAGAGTGACTATTGCCGGCAGGACCCTGCCGGCCAACTCGAAGCCGAACAGCAGATAGACCGCTATAGCAATGACTAGGGTGTTGACTAACGTGTGAGCGACGTTAAACAGGGAGCGGCCGATGAGCTGTACTATGGGCGGCACCGGAGTGAGCCAATTGGATTCGAGAACACCCGTATCCATCTCGTTCTTGAGGGCAAATCCCATACCCCAGAACACGGCGCTCAGGTAGCTTGAGACGATGCCGCCGACCATCAGGAATCCGACGTAGTCGGTGGTCCCGGTGAAGTCCGCGAACCCGGCGTTGACGCCGCCAACCTGGAAGGCGCGGCTCAGGAAAAGGGCAGGTGCAATCCACATGATCGGCTCAACCACGCGCATCACCGCGTTGAGCGGGTAGCGAAAAAAGACCTTGAAGTCCTTGCGGAAAATCGCCCCCATCGCCCGCAGCCAGTGCCGCCATCCGTAGAGGCGTTCTTGGGTGTCGCACATGGTCAGGATCCCCTCCGTAACTTAATAGCGACAAGCGAGCCGGCGTTCAGCATGCGGCGCTGGACGATCTCGAAGCGTCAGCAGGCCAAGCGCCAACAACGCCGCCCCGCTGACGAGCAGGAACACGATTTCCGGGTGCGATTGACCAGGCGAGCCTCCTGCGACCACTTCGCGGACGGCACGGATGGAGTGGGTCATCGGGATGTACTCCGTTACAGCCTGCATGCTCGCCGGCAATACCGAGACCGGGTAGCTGACGCCGCAGAGGATGGTCATCAGTCCGCGGGCCAGGAACACGAACGAGTTGGACTCTTTGGCCGCGAGAACCAGGCTAGCGAAGATCAGGCCGAACCCGTATACGGAAACCGTCGAGCAGAGAACGACCAGCGCGAACAGACCCAGGTTGCCAGCCAGGTTAATCCGATAGACCAGCGTTGCCGAAACCGTCGACATGACTACGACAATCAGTCCCAACGCCGCTTCGCCGAGAAAGGATCCGAGAGCCATGTAGACCTTGGGCAGAGGGGCGAGCCAGTTCGACTCGAGGGTTCCCCGCAACTGCTCGGTCCGGAATGCGGTGCCGAGACCCCACAGCATCCAGTTGAACCACATCCAGAAAGTCGTGCCGATCACGAGGTAGCCCACGTACTCGGATGTGCCGGCAAATTTGGCGAAGGTCGCAAGGCCGGAGCCGTCCTGGCCCGCGAGGGCCCGGGCGGCGAATACGTAGTTCATTGGGATCATCACCGGCCAGACCAGTTGCACGAGGAACCATCCCGGATAGCGGAGATGGATCCTGATCTGCCGCCTTGCTACTGCCAGACTCGCCCTGAGGATACTCGGACGGATCTGCTGGAAGACAGGGTTTGTGGTCGATGCCGCAACAAGCTCGTTGGCAATCATGGTTACTCCCCAGTGACTTGCCTGTGAGGCTGATAAAGACGTCCTCAAGGCTAGGGCTCTTGAGCGCGAACCGGGTTACCGCCACGCCGTTGCTGACTAGCATCGCCATTGCCTGTCCAGGGCCGAGGCGGCCGTCGAGATGCACGGTTAGTTGCCAATGACGCGTCGCCTCTTCAAAATCGGCCGTATAGTGCGTGGCTCCGTTTTCAACAAGGCGTTGTCCCCACTCCTCGCGCCAGTCTTCAAGTTCAGCGAGGAGCAGTTTCTCCATGTCCAGCCGGTCCTTTAGCGCCGCCGGCGTGTCGAGAGCGATGATCTTGCCGTGGTCGACAACGCCGATCCGGTCGCAGAGCTGGTCGGCTTCCTCCATGTAGTGAGTGGTGAGGAGGACGGTGCGTCCCTCACCGCGGATCTCAACGATCATCTCGCGCAGGTTGCGGGCCGATTGGGGGTCCAGACCGGCCGTCGGTTCGTCGAGGATGAGCACCGTGGGCTCGGCGAGCAACGCCTTGGAAAGGCATATCCGCTGGCGCATACCCGTCGAGTACCTCTCGACCAACTCGTCGGCGCGCTTGGTAAGGGCGAAGCGCTCTAGGAGTGCGGCGACGCGCTGGCGCGCAAGCTTGGGGGGCATCCCGCACAGGGCGGCAAAATACTCAAGATTCTCACGGCCGGTCAGCTTCCAGTAGACCGACCTCTCGCCCGTCAATACCGTACCGATGTGGCGCAGAGCCCTGGTTGGCTGCCTGACCACGTCGACTCCTGCGACCATCACCATGCCGGAAGTCGGCCGCAGAAGCGTCGAGATCATCTTGATGGTGGTGGTCTTACCGGCGCCGTTGGGGCCAAGGAGTCCGAATATCTCGCCCTGGGGAATCGTGAAGCTGACGTCGTCGACGGCGACGAACGGGGCAGGGTTGGCCTTGCGGGCGGCGCCCCTCTGTGTGAACTCCTTGCGCAAGTGCTCGAGGACAACGACCGGTATGCTCATTACCGAACACCAACCTTAAGATTTATAATGCGACGCATTAATATTATCCACACCTAAAGCGTGTAGTGCAATAGCCGGAGGTGAGTGCTTTTCGCGCCGTGCGGTTCCGGCATCTCAATGCCGTGTGGAGAACCAGGGGTTGCGACATGCCGGCGCCAGGACCCGCGCTTGCCGTCCAGCGGCCTGGAGCCGGCGAGCCTGTCCATTCTAGCAGGGCCTTTGGTTGGTTGGAGGCTTCCAGGCCAGAATAAACCTGGCTGCCGAGCTATATATTATGAGTGGCCTCAACGCGCTGTACTGCCGCATAGACCATGCCAAAGCTTGTGCAGACTTCCTTTCAGAGGAGGGTCGTAAAGTGAAGGCGACAGGTATCGTAAGACGCATCGACGACCTTGGGCGCGTCGTTATTCCCAAGGAGATTCGCCGCACGATGAGGATTCGCGAGGGTGACCCACTCGAAATCTTTGTCGACCGTGACGGCGAGGTCATACTCAAGAAGTACTCTCCAATTGGCGAACTGGGCGATTTCGCTACCGAGTACGCGGATTCGTTGCACGACTCGGTACCCCATATCGTTCTCATAGCCGACCGCGACCAGATCATTGCGGTGTCCGGTTCGTCCAAAAAGGAGTTCATGAACAAACAGGTCAGCGAAGATGTCGAGGAAGTCATGGAGAGCCGCCGCGCAGCCATATTCGAGCGCAGTGGCGAAGGCAAATATGTCAGGCAGACGTTGCTGGCGGACGAGGACGAAGGCGAGGGCCGCTATACCACGGCCGTCGTGGCTCCGATCGTCTCAGCAGGCGACCCCATCGGCGCGATCATCCTCTGTTCCCGCGAGAGCGGAGTCACAATGGGCACCCTCGAGCTGAAGCTCGCGGAAACCGGTGCCGCCTTCCTCGGAAAGCAGATGGACCAGTGATCCGGTCCGCCGGATAGCGCAGAGGCAGAAACCACGGCCCGACACATGACGGCCCAGCCTAGCGGCTGGGCCGTTGGCATCCCCGCGGCCCGCGCCATCCGCAAATCGCTTGCTGGCGATACCTGCCATGTAAGGGAACATACGAAAGCGTGATGGCACAAACTGACATGTCACCAGATCGGCCATGCGGTCCTAACTCCACCTTTCCGAAGGGGGGGGTCCCGCCAAGTACCTGCCTCGCCGCAGGCCGACAGGGAGATGCTCGGCATCCTCGCGCGCCAGCAGATGAACGACAGGATCCCATTCCTCTTCCCAATAGGCACCCGCGTTGCGCACAAGACAGGCGAACTCAAGGATGTGCGCCACGATGCAGGCGTGGTCTACGCCTCCGACCGTCCGGAGTACATCCTTGTCGTGCTCACGCGAAACTTGGCTCAGCCACCGGTTGCCTCCACGCAGGTGGCGGAGCTTTTCCGCGACATCTACCTCGCTTGCCGCTCCGTCTAGGCAAAAGGGCAGTTGTGATAATCCCGTCTATCAAATAGTCTGCTGTTGGGGCTGCCCGAGGCGGTATCCTAGAGAAGAGGCAGGAAGCGGAGGAGCGATGGGGGATGTCCGAGGGCGGTAGGCGGCGCGATTCGTTCCTTACCGGCGCCTTCCTTCTTGCGGCCTCATCGGCTTTCTCCCGCGTCCTCGGTGCGATTGCGCGCATCCCCCTCGCCCGTGTGATGGGTGACGAGGGCATCGGGCTATATCAGATGGCCTATCCGATCTATTCTGTGATGCTCGCGTTATCCACCACCGGCATTAACATCGCGGTTTCCAAGCTCGTCGCGGAGAAGGTCGCGCAGGGTCGTTGGCGTACGGCATCGGCGGTTTTTCAGCAGGCCGTACGGCTGTTGCTCGTACTGGGCCTCACGGGTGCCGTCGGCCTGGCCCTGCTTGCCCGGCCGATATCCGACCACGTTGTCCGCGACCCCCGGGCGTACCTCGCGATTCTCGCCGTATCGCCCGCCCTGTTCCTCGTCGCACTGATGGCCGCCCTGCGCGGCCTGTTTCAAGGGCTGCAGGATATGCGGCCGACCGCCTGGTCTCAGGTCGTCGAACAGATCATCCGCGTGATCACCATGTTCGGCCTGGGACTCACCCTTCTCTCCAGGGGAATCGACAAGGCCGCCGCGGGCGCGGTGTTCGGGGCCGTAACGGGTGCGGTCGCCGGACTCGCCTACCTTGTCCGGCGCTATCTCTCCGCGCAACCAGTACTCCGGCGCAACATCAGGGCGGCCAAGGATGACCCCGGCGAGACGCCGCGCGAGATTATGCGCCAAATCATGTCGGTCGCCGTGCCGATTTCGCTCGCGAGCATCATCATGCCGTTGATGCAGTTCATCGATATGGCCATCGTGCCCGGCCGGCTCCAGAATCTCGGGTATACGTTCCAGGAGGCGACGGGGCTATACGGACAGCTTTCGGGCATGGCCTACCCGCTGATCTACGTGCCCACGATCTTTACCGCCGCGTTGTCCGTGAGCCTGGTGCCGGCCGTCTCTGAGGCCCAGGTCAAACACCCCGGTTGGGTGCGCAGCCGCACGCAACTGGCAACGCGGCTCAACCTTCTGGTAAGCATGCCGGCATTTGTCGGCCTGGCCGTTCTGGCGACGGAGATATCCGCTCTGCTGTACAGGGAGCCCGCGGCGGGCATTCCCCTCCTGTGGCTGACCCCTGGCGGGGTTTTTCTGACAGTGCAGATGACAAGCGGTGCGGTGCTGCAGGGGCTTGGGCGTTCCGACCTGCCGGTCAAGCACCTGATGATCGGGGCGGGCGTCAAACTCGTTCTGACGTGGATCCTGAGCGGCACAGCGCTCGGCGTGGCCGGGGCCGCCCTGGCGACAGTCTTCGGCTTCGCCGTCAACGCCTATCTCAACACGCGGGCGGCTGCCCGCCTGACGGGAAGGTCCCTGGAAACCATGCGCCATGGCATGATCCCCGCCCTCGGGGCTCTGGCGATGGGGCTTGCCGTATTCTTCGCTAAGTCCGCCCTTGCCCCACGCCTCGGCAACACGCGAGTGACCGTTCTGGCAATCGCCCTGGGCGGCCTGATCTACATACTGCTGATCTTGCTGATGGGCGGCGTGACTTCTTCCGAGCTCGAGATGGTTCCCATGGTCGGTCCCCTTGCCGCGCGGATACTCCGCCGCCTTCACCTGATAAGGGGGTAATCCCACTGTCCCATACGTCCCCTGCCAAGCCCGGCGAAATCTTGCTCTGGGGCCCTGTGGCGGCGCTTTTCGCGTCCGGGCGCAACGCACCGGTCCTTCCCACGGGGTGGGATCAGCGGCGAGATCCTGGCGCTGACCCCAGCGGACGATTTCCTGGGCGGGCGTGCGCTGCTGGCGGAACTGGCTGCAGCGCTCAGACCGTGGTCAATCCGCCCGCTTCCGATCGAGTCCGCTCGTCCGGTCGCGAGCGACGAGCACACGCACGAGGCCGAGGCGCTGGCGGCGGCGGCCGTCAAGCAGGCAGCACACGGGGCGCGAGTACTCGTGCTCACGGCCCGGCAGCCGTGGGATGATCCTGTTGGGCGGGCAATCATCAGAAGCAGGCTGGCGGAGCACGCCTGTGCCGCAGACCAAACGGCCGCTTGCCTCGCGAGGGCCGGGTTCGCGCTCCAGGCGATCGACTCTGCTGAGTCAATGCGTTTCGTCGCCCAAACCGCGCTGGACAAGCTGGAGGCGATCATGGTCCGCCTGCTCGCACCGGGAGGGTGCCCGTGGGATCGTGAGCAGACTCACGCCTCGTTGCGTCCTTATGTCGTTGAAGAGGCGGCCGAGGTCATCGAAGCGATCGAGCGGGGAACCCCAGGCAAGCTTGTCGACGAACTGGGCGATCTCTTGCTGCAGATCGCCTTTCACTCAGCCCTCGCCGCGGAGGCCGGTGACTTCACCCTCGCCGATGTAGCAGGGGCGATAGAAGGGAAGATGCTCTACCGTCACCCGCACGTCTTCTCCGACTGGCAGGTCAAGGACTCCGAAGACGTCCTGCGCAACTGGGACGCCCTCAAGGCGAACGAGATTGCGGCCACGGGAGGCGAAGGGGATCCCGGTCCCTGGCGCCCGCTCCGCAAAGCGGCCGTCCGTGCGAGCCTGGCATCGCTTGATGTCGCGTTCGCGGCGGCCCGGGGCTCAGAAGAGGCCTTTGAGGCAGCCCGCCGAGACCTTTACGCCCAGATCGCGGCGCTCCTCGCCGAAGCCCGGGAGGCGTTTGCCTAGGTCCCTTCTCCGGCGACCGCCCTGCTTTTCTGCTGCGCTCTCTTTGCCGCAAAGAACGCGATGTTTCCCAGAACCATCAGCACGATGAAGTAGACATGTCCCGCCGATTGGGCATCCATGGCCGCCAACGCCTTTCCCGGGACCTTGGCCAGATACTCGTACTCCGCGGCGCCGGCCATGCCGCCAAGCAGTCCCCGGAGTTGGCCGGAGGCCACGAACACGAGATACATCACGACGCCGGGGCCGACCGTCCCATGGACTAGTGGGGTCCCGTAATTGGCCTCAACTTGCCGGATAAACCACAGCCCCGTGTCACCGGCTCCGAAGCTGACGACCATTGCGATGTCGTCGATGCCGGATATTTTCTGCATCATCGGCAGCTCAGACAGCGGCGTGCCGTAGTAGTCGGCGTCGTAGAGGCTTCGAAGGTCGGTGCCAAACGCTGTAACAGCGGTTTCGCCGCCGGCTCGGTACGGCATGATCACGATATCCCGGCCGTACGCGTAGCCCAGTTCGGGCGCGATGTCCCGCGCCAGCCGCTCGCCGTACATCACGCCCTCGGGGACCAGAGTGACGACGAGAAGGCGGTGGCCCATCGCCATTAGGTGCTTGGCTACCGCTAACGCCTGCGGCCAGTTCTCGGCCTCACTGGAAGGCGCGATGTCAAGGCACAAGGCCACGACCGAACCGGGTTCAAGCGAGTTGATCGCCGCGAAAGCCTTTTCCGTGGGCTCGCTGATGCGCAACGGCAGACCCAGCGGCCTCAAGAGCGGCATCATAATCACCACGGTCAAAACGACCCACAGGATGCGTACATCCATGCGAAGCAACCGGCTCATCTCCGGCCCCCCCGAGATGAGACTCTTCCACGAAGCAGGGCTTGGCGGCGGGCGATGGGATTACGCGAAGGGCGCCGGGGATCAAGCGGCGAGGTGAACCCCCGGGTGTTCAGCGTCGAGGACGTATCCGGCTTGCTTATCACTCTTGACACAGGTGCTCCCTCCGAATGCGGAAGTGATGACAACAAAAACCAGGATCCCTCCGGCCGGTCCGGCAAGGGGATTGCTCATGTGGCGGCAATAATAGCCAACGTCGCAGTCCAAGACGCTCACCACCTCATCCGCGCTGGATTCGCCGGATTGCCCATCCGGAGCGCGCGGTTGTTGTTTAGGACTTTAAAGCGTGTTAGAACACCTGTCAATAGGGCTGGTTAAGGCAATTTCACCCGGAGTACCGGTTAGGCGGTGAACGAAGCGTCCTCCGTCCGCCGGACATGGGGCGGGACGCTCCGTCCAAGGAAGCGCTTCGTCCAGGCCAGGGCCGGCAGCCAGGCAGAACGCCTATCTCAGGTCGGCGACCACTGCCTCCACGGTGCGCGGGTCGATCAGACGGGCTCCAGGCCGGCAGGCGTCACGCCGCGCGTGCTCTTCGGTGTGCCAGCGGGTTACCATCCGGTAGGGCGGCTCCAGCCGGTACGGTTTGATCGTGGCAACTCCGGCCATCGCCCGTTCGGCCCCGGCGCGGATCGCAGCGCGAGCCTTGGCGGGCGACGTCACAATGGTTCCATAGGGCTCGATACCCTGCTTAACGGAAACCGACTCGATGTCCGGAACTAGCGCCTTCACCTCGCGTACGGCAGCCAGATCGCCGCTGAGGAAGATCACGGGCAGCCCATAGGCTCCCGCGGTCAGGAGGTTCATTCCGATCTCGCCCATCTCCACGCCGTTGACCCAGAATCCGGCCACGGCACGCGTGAAGCTGTGCGCCAGCACTCCTCCCTTCGCACCGGCCATCCCGTGAAGGCCGACCAGCATGGCGGCATCAAAGTCCTCACTGAGGCCCACCGGTCCCTCCTGCGCGGCGTTCATGATCAGGCTGCACTCCGGGTGGAGAATCTCCGGGTCCAGGGCGCCCGGGAAATTGCCATGGCCGTCCCATGCGACGACCTCGCTCGCTCCACCGGCGACCGCCCCCTCGACCGCGGCGTTAAGGTCAAGAGTCGCAAGCCGGCGCCCTTGATCCGAGGCGGGGTCGGAGAACGTGACCTGCTTCCAGTCGGCAATCCCCGAGGTGCCTTCCATATCACAGAACATGAAACTCTCATTCACGTTCCTCCAGTCGCTAAGAGCAGGATTCCAGGTCGGTCCTCGCCCGGCCCAGGGCATATCTCTTACCCGCAGGAAGCATACCAGGCTGCATAGCAGGCGGACATGGAAGGGAGACTTACTGCAGGAAATCGCCGCCCGCAAGATGGCCGAGACTGGGCGGCTCGCGAATAGGAGGCTGGCTACTTGAACCGAGCAGATCTGGTCCAGGCCGTTGCGGAAAAATCGGGGCTCAAGAAGGTGGAGGCCGAAAAGGCCGTTGGGGCAATGCTGGAAGCGGTGCAAGAAGCCCTCGGACGCGGCGACAAAGTCGTCTTGACTGGCTTTGGGGCCTTTGAGGTCCGCGCCCGTGGCGCTCGGATGGGCCGCAACCCGCAGACCGGCGAGGAAATCGAGATCGCCGCGACGAAGGTGCCGGTGTTCAAGGCGGGCAAAACCCTGCGCGAGGCGGTTCACAAGTAGGGCCTGTGACCTGGCGGCGGGAGTGATGTTGTCCCTCACGGGGCAGCCTCCGCACGCTTGGGCCGGGTACGAGCGCGCCGGGGATTACCCGGCGCTGCTGTTTTGGTTGGGGGGCGTTGGCGCGATGAGGCTGGACAAGTTCCTCAAAGTCAGCCGGCTGGTCAAGAGGCGTGTACTGGCCAAAGAACTCTGCGACGGCGGGCGCGCAATGGTCAACGACCGGCCTGCCAAAGCTGGCCACGAGCTCGCGGTCGGCGATGTTATCGAACTCCATTTCGGCCAGCGCACGGTACGTGCCGAAGTCCTGGACCTCCGTGAGCACGTCCCCGTTGCAGAGGCGGAGAAGCTGTACCGAGTGCTAGGCTGAAGACCGACCGCGTATTCGCCGCACTGGATGATGCAAAGCTCCGCGTCCCGCTCGTGCCGGATAGCAGGCCATATCGCCGGCGACAGCGACCGCCACGGCCCAGGCAAGGCCCCTCTCATTACACAATGAACGGTGCCTTTGCACCTACCGAACTGGTTAACCTACCTGATTCCGCCAGCCTCACCAGGGGATTAAGCCCCAGCTAGACAGCCATGTTGATAATGGACCGTGCGTTTTCGCACGTCCGAGGAGGATGACATTAGTTGACTAGTCGTAGCGCGGGCGCCTGGCGATGGGCTTACCGCCTGTTAATCGTGGCATTGATCGGGACAACGATGCTGGCGTCGTGCAATCCGTTCCGCCGCGCATCGCCATACCGTAAAGTGACCACCGAGCCGCAGTTGACGGTCTTCATGCACGACACAGGGGCCACCGAAAGCATGGGAATGGAGCGGTACCTTGAAGGCGTGGTGGCAGGCGAAATGGCGCCGGACTGGCCCATCGAAGCCCTCAAGGCTCAAGCCATCCTTGCCCGGACCTTTACGATTGAAGCTTTGCAGCGCAAGGGCGGCACCAGGGAGCAGACTGGAACCGATGTCAGCACTGACGAAAAAGTGTTTCAGGCCTACAACGCGTCCCGGATAAACGATGTCGTCAAGCAGGCTGTCGCGGAGACCAGGGGGTTCATCATGACCTACCAAAACAACCCCATCCGCGCCTGGTACCATGCCGACGCAGGCGGTAAGACGGCTACGGCCAAGGAAGGCTTGGGCTTTACCGACGCGCCCACTCCATACATCGTCGTGGCTGAAGCCCCGTCAGCCAACCCCGAAGCCGTCTGGCAGGCCTCGTTCGCAATCAGTGAAGTGGCCGACGCGGTACGCCAAGTCAAGGGCGCCAATCTCAAGACAATCAGCAGCGCCAAGATAGCCGCCCGTGGCCCGTCGGGACGAGCGACCGAACTGACCTTCGGGTCAACGAGGGTATCGGCAGCCGCGCTTCGCACGGCGCTCGGGTCCGAGAAGATGCGGTCGACAATGCTAACGGAAGTCGAGGTTAGCGGCGACCGCGTGACGATGAAGGGCAAGGGCTTCGGTCACGGCGTCGGTCTGCCGCAGTGGAGCGCCCGGTACTTCGCAGAGCGGGGCGAAGTCGCGGCTCAGATCCTGTACCGGTTCTTCCAAGGCGTCAAGGTCGAGCAGTGGTGGAAGTGAGGTGACGCCGGAATAACCCCTTTGGCCAAGCATATCTTGGCTGTGACGGGGGGGAGCCGGATGGACGAACGTGAACTCGGGCTGGCGGAAGACCACGAACTCAGCCTGGTCAACCGGGAACAGGCCAGCATATCGGGTGTGCTGCACCTGGCAACCTTTGACGACGAGCAGATCGTGCTCGATACGGAGCTCGGTTCGCTGACCGTCAAAGGCGAGGACCTTCACATCAAGCACCTTGACCTGGACGCAGGAAAGCTTGCGATCGAGGGGCTGATCATGAGCGTGACGTACGGGCCCGGCAAGGGGCGCGCCGGCAAGAACAAGGGACGAGGCCTGCTCGACCGGCTGTTACGGTAGCGCAAAAAAGGTAAGCATCTGCAAGTACCGAAAATGGCTCATCTGTGTGGAGGTGAGCCATTTCATGGTTACCGCTGGAGCGCCGGCGGCACGAGCGCAGGCAGTGCGTTCTGCTCTGCTCTTTGTCGGGGAGGTACTCGCAAGCCCCGCGGTGCTCATCGCCGACCTTTTCCATCGCGAGCGGACCTTGACCAGGCGCACCCTCATCGCCTACCTTGTGCTTCTGGCGATAACTAGTTCGATCGCCTGGGCCTACCTTGTCATCTACCGGGACCAGGTCCGTGCAGCTTGGACGGTGCTCGACAGCTATGAGCAGGCCAGCCAGGACCTACCCGGGATGCCGTATGCCAACGAGATCAGGCTATATGCGGCGGAGCAGGGGCTAGATCCTGCTCTCGTGGCGGCCGTGATCATCGCTGAGAGTTCGTTCCGGCCCGAGGCGGTCTCACGGGCCGGAGCACGCGGGCTGATGCAACTGCGCCAGCCACGTGGCGCGAGCTCCGCCCGACCGCCACATGCAACGGGGGCCACGCTCCACCAGCCTGCGGTACCGACTGCATTTTCGACCCCGGGGCCAATATCCGGGCTGGCGCCACCTATCTGAGGATGCTGCTCGACGAGTTCGGAGGCAACTTCGTTGCGGCGTTCGCTGCGTACAACGCAGGAGCCACCGCGGTCAGGCAGGTGGATCCGATGGAGATTGCTATCCCGCCGTTCACCGAAACCGAGAATTACGTGCGTCAGGTCCTGCTCCGCTGGGCTGAACTGCGTGCCCGGAACCCCGACGCCTCTCCGGTCCGGCGGCTTGCCTTTCCGGGGCAGGTCAACTTCGCGGCGGCCGGCGTCAGCCTTGCCCTGTGGGGCTTGTTCGCCCTCTGGGCCGTGGTCAAGGGCCGGCGAACGGGCCATCTGGATGCGCTGGTGTAAGAGTGGGATTGGCCCTCCGCCCCAACCCCTAGCCGCCGGTGAGGGCCTTCTCGATCGCCTTGAGGATGACCTTGCTGCTGATCGTGGCGCCACCGACCACGTCCACCTGCAGCGATTGAGCCTCGATGACCAGGTCGGTGATCACCTCCGCCGAACTGCCCTGCCCGTTCTGATGGCGGATCAGTCTGATACCGGTGATCGTGCCGTCAGCAACCGTCACTTCGACCTCGGCGGCCACCGGACCGACGTCACAGAGGCCCCTATAGACCCCTGAGGCAACCGAACTGATCGCGACCTCCGAGATTTGGAGCTTGGAGTACTCGCGGGTGAAGCGCATGGTCATGACGATCACAGGGACCGCAATCAAGAGGGCGATAATAAGCAGACCAATAAGGACGTAGCGCATCCGGAACCGCATTGTAGCACCTCCCGGGTACAGTTTCGGCTACGGGCTGCCGTCGCCTGCAGGAGGCTCTCGCGTTACCCCTCGGCCGGAATCGCAATCGCAAACCGGCAGCGGGTATCGCCCGCGAGGGCGCTCTCAAGGACCTCGACTTTCACCGGCCGGCCAAAGATAACGTCAAATGCCACTTTGGTGAAACCGGCGCTGCAATAGCACAACATCGGGTCAACCGTCACATCCGCGTCGATGATGGCCTCACGGGCAAGAGGGCAATGGCACAAATAGTACCGCTTCAGAGTCAGGTCTCGTGCGTCAAGGTACTCCTGTGGTGCGTACGGCACTTTGCAGAAGTAGATCGTGTCGCCCTCGCGCAGGCCCGCGCCGATCTCCTGGTTTCCACGCACATACTCCACGAACCCCCTGGTCACGACCTGCTCGAACCACGGCCGGCCAGACATCAAGTGCTGCTCGAGGGTAATCACGAGTTGACTGTGCCGCTCGGCGAGCGCGGCATCAATACCACTGCCAAGATAAATCTGGCGGAGGGGAGCAAATCGATCGCCGGGGATCCCGTGGTGGTTGCCAGCCAGCACATGCTTGGCAGTGTCGTCGCCAACACAGAACCGGAGCCTGCTCAAGATGTGCTGTGCGATTGGTGAAAGGGTCCGTTGGCCGGAGCCGAGCGGGGGGAGTTCGAAGCCACGAAAGACCTCTTCGCTGACAGCCTGGCCTGCGATATCGGCAAGCCGCCGCGCTATACTGGGCAGAACCTCCCGTCCGGCAAAGAGACCGGTAAGGTGGAGATAGAGGTCCGTTCTGCCGGTGGCAGACATGTACCGGGCGAGGCCCGCAAGGTTGTCCTCGGTGTTAAGGCCGTCCCTGATCAGGTCGCCGACACATGACTGCAGGGTCTCCGTATCCAGTGCGGCCATGGTCGTCCCGCGTTCCCGCGCGAAACGCTCCAGGGCTTGGACTGACGCAAGCTCGCGGTAAATGCGGTCTTCGTCGACCCCCCGGGCCCGGCAATACTCGACAAACCGGGCCTCATCCAAACCTGAGACCTCAAGGGATGGTGACACTACAACTCCTCCCGCTCAAAGCGACGTACCGCCATGGTCAGAAACAGAGCGGAAGCCAGCGCAGCAACAACCACCGGCAGCCACGTGGCCGGTGCCTGTCCGGCGATCAACTGGGCGGCAACGGATGGGATAGCGTCGCCCACTGGCGCTGTAAGAATCAGCGGCAGTACTTTGCCGAGCGGCGGGACTGACCCAACTACGAATTGCTGGCCGAAAAGCACGGCGAGCGCAATCCCGATCACCCCGGCAGGGTGGTTGAGGTATGCGCCGAGCATCAGAGAGAGGCATAGCCAGAGGACCATGTTCAGAGCCAAGACGGCCATTCCCGCCAGGAACCAGAGTGGGTTGAGCCACCCCTGGCCACCCCAAAGCGAGATCAGAACATACGCGATGGCCCCGGGAATCAGCACGGCTGTTACCAGAAGACCGGTGCCGTTGCCCACAGCCTTGGACAGCACAAAGGCCGTCCGTGAGACCGGTTTGGACATCACCCAAGCTGCGGTGCCGGAGGTCTTCTCCCCGACGAGCGCATGCTGAGCTGCGATAACGACACCCACAGATACGAAGATCCCGCCGAAGATGCCGTAAAGCATCACGCCATCTGCCCCCGCGGGCGCCTCCACCCCACGCCCCTGGAGAAGCACAAGGCCGAGGAGTACGTCGATCAATCCAACCCAGACCAGGCTGCTGGAGACCAGCCGCCGCCCACCAAGCCAGTCCGACAGGACCCCGCGAGTCAGGTTGCCGAAGCCCCGGCGCCAGCCCCGCTCCTCCACCCGCTTGAACACTTCGTTACCTGCCATGGCCGTTGCCCTCCACAATCTGAACGAACACATCTTCCAGGCGATGCTCGTAACGCCGGAAATCAAGGACTCGAAGCCCCGGCTCGGCCAAAAGGGCGCGCAGCAGATCGCGCAGAGCCACTGCCTCATCGGTCACGGTGACTAGCCAGGTCCGTCCTATAGCGCGCGCCGGGCCATCCGCAATCCGGGCGACGCACTCAAGGCCGCTCAGTTGCGCCCGTGTGCTTTCGGTTGCCCCATCGACGGAAACCGAGAATACGACCTCGCCCGAACCCGCCAAAAGAGCCTGGATAGGGCCGCTGGCTACAAGTTCGCCGCGGTTGAGGATCGCCACCGTGTCGCTCACCCGTTGCACGTCATCGAGAATATGTGTGGAGTAGAAGATCGTCGCGTGTTTGCGGAGCTTGGCCATGACCTCCAGTACGTCGCGTCTGCCCAGCGGATCCAGCGATGCAGCCGGTTCGTCCAGAATCAGCAGGTCGGGGTAGTTAACCTGGGCCTGGCCGATGCCCAGGCGTTGCCGCTCACCGCCGGAGAAGCTCCCTATGGGGCGGTCCGCCTTGTCGGACAGGCCGACGAGATCAAGGGTCTCTGAGACCCGCTCCGCGATCGCGTGCGCCGGGCCTTTGAAGAAGAAGCGTGCGGTATAGTCAAGAGTCTGCCGAGCGGTCATGTGCTCGTAGAACCTGGGCTCCTGTGGAAGGTAGCCGACGCGCGACCGGATGTCGATCGACCCGGCGCGGATATCCATCCCGAACACCGACGCCGAACCTGAGGTCGGCGTGATCAGGTCCAGCAGAAGCTTGATCGTCGTCGTCTTGCCGGCGCCGTTAGGGCCAAGAAAACCGAAGATCGAATTGCGGCTGACCCTCAGGTTGAGCGGCTTGAGGGCCTGGAAGGTCCCGTAGGACTTGCTGAGCCCGTCGATCTGGATTACCGGCTGCTGAGAGATCTTCATGGGTTCCTCCTCCGGCGTGACGACCGATTGGGAATGCCGGAGACAATACGAAATCCAGCGAGGAAAGTTGCACTAGTCCGGCGTTTGCAGCCCGGATTTCCCGATCGCCTGGGATGAGCTAAGGTCACGATACATAACACATCGCTCCAGCAACTCGACATGCGTACCGCGGTCGACGATCCGCCCACGGTCCAGAACTGCGATCTCGTCTGCAATACCCACGCCACGTAGACGATGGGCAATGATGATGCCGGTCCGGCCCTCCAGAGCCCTGGCTAGGCCAGCGTTGATCAACGCCTCCGTACGCCCGTCGACGTTGGATGTGGCCTCGTCCAAGATGAGGATCGCAGGGTCGCGCATCACTGCCCGGAGCACGGCGATGACTTGACGTTGGCCCCCGGAAACCCTCCCGGCGCCGCCTCCTCCGATGGCGGTCTCGTATCCCTGGCTCAGCGACTCGAAGACCTCGTGTACCCCGAGACGGCGAGCGAGTTCGACGACTTCCTCACGCGTGGCTTCCGGCCTGCCGTAGCGGATGTTGTCCAGGACTGAACCTGGGAACAGGCCGGCCTCCTGCGGCACCACGGCAATCGCCCGGCGCAACTCGCTGAGCGGCCAGTCGCGCAGGTCCACGCCGTCGACCGAGATCCCGCCCGACGTTACATCGAACATGCGGGTGAGCAACGATACCAGGGTTGTCTTGCCTGCGCCGCTAGGGCCTACCAGCGCGAGCTTCTTACCGGGGTCGACTCTGAGTGTGAGCTTGTCGACCGCCAGATCGCCACGCCCGTATCCAAAGCTGACCTCGGAAAACTCAACCGCTCCCTGGATCCGAGCCGGCAGGCGCGGTTCGGCAGGCGGCTGGACGTCCGGAACGGATGTCATCAGGTAGTGGTAGCGGTCGAGCGACGCCCCTGCGGATTGGAGCGTGTTGTAGACCATGCTCAGTTCGCGCAGCGGTGCAAAGAAGTTGCGAATATACGCCATGAAGGCAATCAAGGTGCCCAGACTGACCGCTCCCCGGGTCACCAGCAGCCCGCCATAGGCGAGGATTGCTGCCGTCCCGAGGTTTCCGGTGATGGTCATCAGCGGAAAGAACAGCCCGAAGACCAGCATGGCGTACATGTTTGCGCGAAGGTTATACAGATTGACCTGCTCGAAGCGTTCCTGGCTCGCTCCCTCCTGGCCGAGGGCCTGGACGACCCTCATTCCGGCGAGGGTTTCCTGAAGCTTCGCTCCCAGATCGGCGGCCCGCTCCCTGACCTGCGCGTACGCAGCCCGGAGCCGCTTGCCGAACAAGTATGTCGATCCCAGGACCACCGGGATCATGGTGATCGCGGCCAGGGCCAGCCGCCAGTCCAGCCAGAACATCAGACTGACCGTCAGGATGACGCCGCCCAGGTCGGCGATCAGCCCGAGAATGCCTGAGCTTGCGACATCGGACACCGCCGAGATATCGCCAGTGAGCCTGGTAATCAGTTCGCCTACCGTCTGTCTCCCAAAGAACCCCGGTCCGTGCCGCAAGAGATGCGCGAAGAGATCACGGCGCATCACGGCGGTCAGACGTTGGCCAACGCGCTCCGACATCAGCCGTTGCCAATATGCGCCCCACCAGGCCAGGCCCGCCAGGGCAAGGTAGGCGACCGCCACCGTGGCGACGCCCCGCAAGTCCGCCATCGCCACATATCTGTCCACGGCCAATCTCAGCAGCAGCGGCGACACAGCAGTCGCGACCGTCATCAGCATCGTAGCCGCCAGCGCGATCAAGATCGAGCGAGCGTGCGGCCGCAGCCTGTCAGTGATTTCCCGCAACGCCGAACGGTCCAGGTGCTTGAGCCGGAAGCTCTCGCCGCCATGGCCGATGCGCTGACCGAGCCCCGACCGGATCATGCCAGGTCACCTCCCCGCCCGGGCAGCACGCCGGTAAGCGCATCGTAAATCTCCCGGTAAAGCCCCCCTGACGACATCAGTTGGTCGTGGGTTCCCTGCTGGACAACCTCACCGTTGCTGAGGACAACGATCCTGTCTGCCCGCTGGATCGTCCATAGCCTGTGCGCAATGACCAGCGTCGTCCGTCCGGTGAAAGCCCGTTCGAGAGCGGATCGGAGCTTGGCTTCGGTAACTGCGTCGAGTTCGGACGAAACCTCGTCCAGGATCAACAGTCTCGGATCGGTCAGCAGGACGCGGGCGAGCGCGAGACGCTGCCGTTGCCCGCCCGACAGCGAAGCACCACGCTCGCCAAGGGGAGTGTCATAGCCACGTGGGAACGCCACGATCTCGTCGTGAATCTGGGCCAGTTGGGCTGCCTCCTGGACTGCGGCGAACGTGGCCTCGGGTTTTCCGAAGGCGATGTTCTCACGGATCGTGCCGTTGAACAGGAAGATGTTCTGCATGGCCGTCCCCACCTGACGACGGATGCTCGACAACGTCGCGGTGCGGACATCCACCCCGTCGAGCAGGACCCGTCCCTCTTGCGGGTCGTAGAAGCGCGGGATCAGGTGGGCCAAAGTAGTCTTGCCGGCACCGGTCGGTCCAACGAGGGCAACGACCTCACCGGGCTCGATCACCAGGTCGATACCCTTGAGAACCGGGTTTCCCGGTACGTAGGCAAAGTGGATGCCCTGCAGTTCGACTCGTCCCCTGAGTTCTGGAAGCGGCTTGGCACCGGGCAACTCCTCGACCGCGGGTCTCTCGTCGATTACCTCAAGGACGCGGCCTCCGGCCGCGGCAGCCTGGACCACCGAGGCTGTCAGCATGCCCGTCTGACGGATCGGCCGGACGAGGAGCCCGGCCGTCGTCACGAAGCCAACGAGCATACCGAGGGTTGCCCGACCCGACATCACCGCCCAGCCGCCGGCGGCGAGCGCGACCGCGGTCGCCAAGCTTACGAGGAAATGCACATGTGGCAGCCAGTAGGCGCTGATCCGGGCGACCTCCAGGTTGATGCCGACGTATTCCTCGTCCCGCGCCGCCATCTTGCGCATCTCTTGCGTCTCCTGCCCGAACAGCTGGATCTCCCGGACGCCGTTGAGCGCCACGCGAAGCCCCTCCGTGAGCCGGCCAAGGGATGCTTGCCGGCGACGGTAGGACGGCTGGACCGTATACGCGTAAGCCCTCATCGCCCTTACCATCAACGGGGTGACCAGGATGAAACTAAGCCCCAGCCAGAGGTCCCAGTAGAGCAGCAACGCGGCCGCGCCCACAATTGTCAGGCTGTTCGCGGCGATATACGGTAGCGCAAAGCCGAACATCCGGCTCAGCGCCTCGGTGTCCGCCGTCAGGCGCGACATCACATCGCCGACCCTCGCCTTGTCATGGAACTCGAACGACAACTCATGCAGTCTCCGGTACAAATCCGAGCGCAGGCGGTATACCACCTGGAAACCCACCGCCTCCATCAAGTAGCGGGACGCGAAGCTGGCGACTCCTTCGGCCAGCCCAATGACAATGATCAAGGCAGCGGGTCCCCACAGCACGACGGGACGGCTGGACACCACCAGGGTGTCAAGGCCCCAGCGGATTACCATCGGCACCGCCAGCATAAGAACCGCCGCGGCCAAAGTCGCCAGTCCAGCCGCCAGCAGCCGGAGGTGGAAACCGTGAATGTAGGGCAGCATCCGTCGCAGCATAGGCAAGACGGCGGGCCGCTCACGGTTAGGTGACGCGAATCTCGGCAAGAGTAGCCCTCCCCACCCGGGCAGCGCTTATCGGTCCTGCCCGCCGGGCGTCAGGAAATTCATGGCGGCATTTCACCGCGCAATGCCCAATCCTGTTATGACTATATACCCATAACGGGCTATCAACAAACGTATGGTTGCAGGTAGACGGGCAGCCACCTTGTCGGCCAAGCTGCACGCAACGACCGCGGTCGGCCTACTACGGGGTGAGGTCCAGACTGCCAGGGCTATTATCGCCGGCATGCGGGCTGGCTGCACGTTCACCATCATGTCGTAAGACGCGTACGATGGCCCACTTTCTGTTTGGGGGTGGCGCCATGCCTACTGTATGGACAGACTTCACCATCCTGGGCGCGACGCTCGCCACCGGGCTCGGTATCGGCCTCCTCCACGACTGCTGGCTGATCCTGGTGCTCGGTCAGGTCCCGGGGCAGGGCAGGGGGCAAGCGTCGGCGGTTTCGACAAACCGGCTTTGGGGATTCTGGCTGCTTGCGCTTGCCCTTGCGTGGGTGGTGTTGGCGAGCTATGCCGGCGGTCAGGTCCGGGCATTTGTCTTCCTTGGCTTTGCAGCGGGTGCGGGACTGTACTATCTGGTGTTCTCGCCATTCGTGCGCCGGGCGGTGGGAGGTCTTCGACGGGCGTGCGCGGGCCTCTGGCGGTGGCTGCTCGACGGGACCACATGGCTGGTCCTGCTGCCATGGCGCGTCGCGTGTTGGATCGGCCGGCCGGTAATAGCCCTTCTCACTCTCATTCTCGGCACCCCGGCGCGCCGGCTGCTCAGAGCTATCGAGACGCTGATCCAGTCGGCAGGCCGCCTCGGCGTGTGGTTGTGGGATCGCCGTCCCGGCCGCAGGCCACCTCAGAACGAGTAGTCAGGACATCCGCGGCCACTGACCAACGAAACGATCTCAACGGCCGCCGGCCGAATCCCAAGCTACAGCGAAGAGACGCTGTGGCTATCGTGCCCTTTCCCATTTGCGCAGGTCGACGCGTCGGCGTGCGTTGCGGTGTATAGTAGTGCTATGGCCACGGAGGAGGGCTTGCTGTGCTGAGTGACGTTATGGCGGGACTCGTCGTCCTCGCATATTACGCAGGCTTTGCTTTGCTGATTGTATTGCTCGGCACAGTTGCTAACCTTCCGCGTGAGCTGACCCGCAAGTCCTACCACATCGCCTGCAGCCTGTCGATTTTCCTCTTGCTCAAGCTCTTCGACCGCTGGTACATGGCTGTCGTTGCCGCCCTCATGCCTTTTGCGCTCGGCGGGTTGGTCATCTTCTTCGGCCGCAAGATGTCGGCGATGCAGCGCTTTCGGTTTGACCGCGCGGGGCGCGGCAACGAGCTGCTCTGGCAGGTCCTGTCGGTGCAGGTTTCCTTTGTGGTGCTCTTAACGGTGTTCTGGGGACTGCTCGGGCCGGCGTACCGGTATCACGCCGCGGTCGGCATTATGGCCTGGGGGTTTGGCGATGCCTTCGCGGCACTGATCGGTAAGCGGTTTGGGCGACACCGGATCGCGCTGCGGATCGTCGATGGCGCCAAGACTGTCGAGGGCACCCTGGCCGCGGTCGGAGCGACGTTCCTCGTTGTATGCAAGACGTTGCTGTGGTTCGGCAGGGTATCCCTTTGGGTCAGCGTCCCCTCAGCACTGGTGCTAGCCCTGGTGGGCGGAGGGATCGAGTTGGTCTGCCGCGGCGGCGTTGACAATCTCGCACTGCCGCTGGCCGTCGCCGCCCTTTCCGTTCCTGTGGTCAAGCTCCTGTCCCTTGCAGCAGTCGCGGCAGGCCTCTAGTGCAGTCACCTCCGAAGCCGGGTACGGCGCCCGCCGATACGATGACGGCTGCCGAGAGAGAACGCGACCGGGTTCTCCTTGTAGCCGGGCTGCTCAGCATGTGGGGACCCGTGGCTGCCGGATATGCCGCTTATGTCGGCCGATCGATGGTCCTGGTTGCCGACATGCTGCGCAGCGCCACCGACTCGATCGGCCTGATCCTCTCCTGGTGGGCGTACCGGGTCTCGAGGCGCTACTCCGGTCCCGACCGCCTACAGCGCGCAAGCCTGCTTGACCGCCGCGCGGGGCTGCTAATGGCGTGCGTGATGTGGATCTCCGCTCTGGTAATCGCTGCAGGTGCTGTGCGGGAGTTCATCGATCCCCAGCCCATTGGGAGGATCTTGGCCGGGGTGTTGGTGGCCATCGGGGGAGCCGCCTATAACGGGTGGTTCTGGTGGCGGTATCTCGGATTCGCCAAACAGACAGGCTCCGCGCTATTTCATTCGCAGTGGCGCCTTTACAGGGCGAAGGCTGCCGCAAATGTCACCGTGCTCGTAACCCTTATTGCAGGGAGACTTTGGGAAGCACAGGCGTGGTCATCCTCCATCGACGCCGTGGGATCGATGATCGTCGCAGCGTTCCTTGTCGGATCCGGCGTCGGCGCCGCCCGTAAGACCCTGCGGAGCGGTGCCGGCGCAGACGAAAAGCCCTCCGAGCCCGGCAAGTAGCCTCATTCACACCGCAGCCCCCCTTTTCCACCAGCCTTTGCGGAAACCCCGTTCGGAAGCAGGAGCCTCGCGTCTGACGTCGAACCTTACGCCTTACCTGTACTCAATCTGTACCAAATTTGTACTTGCACCAGGCGGTGAAAGGGCTGCACATCGAGATCCGGGGCGCGGAGAAACTCAGTTTCCGCGAACGGCAGGTCGTGGTCCTCAAGGAGAGCGGCGCCGCCGCAGTCGACATCGCCGCCCGGCTTGGCATAACTGAGACCACCGTCGCGACGCTGTACCGGCGTGCCCGTGCCAAGGGCTATCAGGTAGTCATCATCCTTGATGCCGGAGTGCTTGGTCTTGACGAGATCGAAGATCCTCAGGTGGAGGGATAGCACCATGGCTATGGAGCGGACAACTCGATCTGCCACCCGACGGCGGCGGACCCGCACGCGGCGGGTCATCAGGTGGGGCCGGTTCGGGGCGTTTCTCGTGGTGCTGTGGGCCCTCGCCACACTGGTCGGAGTGGAGTGGCGGATTCTTTCCATGCAGCGGGAGATCTCGGAGATCGAGCGCCAGATTCTCGTCGAGCAGGAGAGGGCAGCGCTGCTCGACGCCGAGATGGACTATCGGGATTCCGACGAATACATCGAGCTCGTCGCGCGACGCGAACTCGGCCTCGTCAAACCCGGTGAACTCCCTGTCCTGCGGGGCGTGAGCCGGTAGATCAAGGCAGAGTTCTCAGAACAGGTCCTCTGCGCAACATTTGTTGCTATAGCAAAAAGCAGGTCATACCAAGCGGCCTCTCGAAGAAACCGCCCATTAAGCTGGTCTAAGATTGACAGCGTAGCTTGGCGATACCTATAATCAATACGCCAAGGTAAACCATGGGAGGACCGCTTTTCTGCATGCCGCTTGAGGTAGGGAGTATTGTTGAGGGCGTTGTGACCGGCATCACCCACTTCGGTGCATTCGTCACACTCCCGACCGGCCAAACAGGGCTGGTGCACATCTCGGAAGTCGCCGACACCTATGTTCGCGACATCAAGGAGTTCGTCAAAGAACAAGACCGGATCAAAGTCAAAGTGTTGTCTGTCGATGCAGGCGGCAAGATCGGCCTCTCGATCAGGCAGGTCGATCCGAGGTCCGGCCCCAACCGTAGGGGGGGCGTCTCCCGCAAGTCCTTCGAAGACAAGCTGTCGAAGTTCATGAAGGACTCGGAGGATCGCTTGACGACCATCAAACGCAGCACGGAGTCAAAACGCGGCGGTCGGGGTTCGCGGCGCAACTGAGGTTTTCGTTTGACGCAACGTAGCCCAAAAAGCTATAATGCTTATTGCGTCTTTTGTTTCTTGACACCTTAATCGCGGGGTAGAGCAGTCAGGTAGCTCGTCGGGCTCATAACCCGGAGGTCGCAGGTTCAAATCCTGCCCCCGCAACCAAGTCATTCGGCGGTGTAGCTCAGTTGGCTAGAGCACGCGGTTCATACCCGCGGAGTCGCTGGTTCAAATCCAGCCGCCGCTACCATATTCGGGCCATTAGCTCAATTGGTAGAGCTTCCGACTCTTAATCGGGAGGTTGCGGGTTCGAGTCCCTCATGGCCCACCAGCAAATTGTAGCCCCGAGGCCCTTCGGTCTCGGGGCGTTCTGCGTGTTCTGAGGGAGGATGTGGGTCGCTAGGGCGGGGTCACCGTTAGCGTATGAAGGACCTTGCCTTGAGCATCCTGCACATCGACTTCGACAAAAACCTCGGGGTAGCGCACGGAGGTCATGTGCAAGAGCCAATGGCCGTTGACGACCTGACCTTCCGTTTTACTGCCAAGGCTGGTGGTTCCCACGACCTGCTTCGCCTTATTCGCAACGGCCCATCCATACGCATAGATGTCGGAGGCGGTAAAACCCGCATCCTCCCGGACATTCGTGTAGCGAGATCCTCCCCAATAGGTGTCCCCGGTTGCGGCTTCGCTCACTTCCATGACCAGCTGCCCACCCTCGTCAAACACGAGCCATTGGACACCTGACGGGACGGCTCCGGGGGTGGCTCTGGTGGAGGTGAAGTTGTAGATCCCAACGGGATGACTGTCTTGCTCGAAGACGGCGCGCCACACGACGCCCACATCGCCTCTATCACTGGCAAACTCGCGCATCATGCCCGGAACGTCCTCGGTCGGAACAACAATCAACTTCAATGCGGACGAACACCCAGCCAGCGCCAAGACACAAGCCAGCACCGAAATAGCCAAGACCTTAGTGCGCAATGCCATCCGCCTCCTTACTCTAGAGCATACCTCTCCTTGGCCCCTGGGAAGTACCAACCACAGGCTGGAGAGCAGGCCAGTATGATGCTTCACCTGCGCCAGAAGGCCGGAGTCAGTACGGCCAGCACCGTGAAGATTTCCAGGCGGCCCAAGAGCATCATCAGCGTGAGCAAGGCCTTGCCCGACTGCGGAAAGACGGAGTAGTCGAGGGTCGGGCCCACCACGCCCAGGCCCGGTCCGATGTTGCCCAAAGTAGCCGCAACCGAGGACGATGCGCTGGTGAGGTCGAGGCCCAATCCGGCCATGCACAGTGTGGCGAGGATGAAGCTCGATACATATAGGCCGATAAAGGCGCTGACCTGCCTCACGGTCTTCTCCGGGATCACATCATGGCCTTGCGAGACCGACATGACAGCGTCGGGGTGGATAACCCTCAGCAGTTCACGGTACATGTGTTTGCCGAAGATGATCAGCCGTGTCACCTTTATGGCGCCGCCCGTCGAACCCGCACAAGCGCCGACGAACATCAACAGAAGGAGCACTAGTCTTGCGATTTCAGGCCACGTGTCAAAATCTGCCGTCGCGAAGCCCGTCGTGGTCATGATGGAGACTACCTGGAACACGGCATGCCGGAGGGCCCCAACCAAGCCGTAGCGGTTGGCGAGAGCAAGCGCGACTACCACAATCCCGGTGCCCAAAAAGCCCAGGTATCCTCTGAACTCAGGGTCCGTGCGGAAAGCCGTCCGGTCACCGGCAAAGAAGGTCCGATAGTAAAGGGCGAAGTTGGTCCCCGCTGCAATCATAAAGACGATGATGATCGCTTCGATCACCGGGCTGTTGTATGCGCCTACGCTTGCTGCTTTGTTCGAGAACCCACCCGTGCCCATCGTGCCGAAGGTGTGGATCTGAGCGTCGAACGGGCTCATGCCGGCTAAGACCAGGGCAGCGATCTCTAGGACAGTCATTGCGATGTAGATCCATAGGAGTATCTTCGCCGATTCGCGGAGTTTGGGCCTTAGGCGCTGCTTCTGGACTCCAGGTACCTCTGCCTGAAACAGCTGCGTGCCACTTCCGCCGACCTGCGGGAGAACGGCAAGGAAGATGACGATGATCCCCAGCCCGCCAAGCCAGTGAAGCAAGCTTCGCCAGTACAACACCCCTGCCGGGTGGCTCTCGATATCGGGGAGTACTGTGGCCCCGGTGGTGGTCAGACCGGACATTGTTTCGAAGAAGGCGTCCACGAAGTTGGGAAGAGCCCCGGTCAAAAGGAACGGCAGTGTGCTGGCTGCGGCGCACACGATCCATCCCAGACTGACGGTTAGCAGCGCCTCGCGCGGACGCATCGGTCCGCCGCTCTTCATGCGGCTTAGGAAGAACCCCGGGATGCCGAGCAACAATATGGACAGAACGAACGCAAACCAATCCGAAGACCCTGCCCAGAACGACGCTGTCATCGGCAGAACCATGGCCGCACTGAGGACCAAGATGAGAGTGCCGGCGGTCTTGGCCACCAGCCTCAGGTTGACTACGGGCCAGGCATTGACGCCGGGTCTGCTCACGCTATGCCCAGCGCCTTTTCCACTTCGGAAACCGCCTCATGCAGGGTATATACAACGACCCTGTCGCCTGTCTGGACCTGCGTCGATCCGCGCGGGACAATGGCCCGCCCCTCCCTGACCAGCATCGCCACGATGGCACCGGTCGGGAACGCTACTTGTGACAGCGGTTTCTGGGTTAGGTACGCCCCTTCCGGGACGACGGTATCGATCACTTCAGCCCTGCCTTGCTGGACAAAGGCAACGTCGTGCACCTTCCCCCTGCGTAGCAGCTTGAGGATTGTGCTTGCGGTGAGCAGTCGGGGAATCACGGTCGCGTCTACTCCGATCGCCTCGGCGATACTTGCGTATTCCTCGCGGTCCAATCGGATGATAGTTTCCTGGACGTTAAGCCGCTTGGCGACCATCGCGACGAGCATGTTGGTCTCGTCTTTCCCTGTCGCGGCAACGAGGGCGTCACTGCCCCGGACATGCTCAGCCTCCAAGAGGTCAAAACCTGAGCCATCCCCGTGGATTACGAGCGTGTGAGGGAGCCGCTCTGCGAGCCATTCGGCCCTGACCGGGTCTTTCTCGATGATCTTGAGCGACAGCCCCTGTGTCCGCGTGCGGCTGAGAGCACTTGCCACTGCGGACCCTGTCTCCCCGCCGCCCACGATCGTGACCGTACGAATTCTGGCCGGGGTGTGTTCGCCCAAGACGGTGCTGCGTTCAAAGTTGCCTGCCTGCCCGATCAGGTATACCAGGTCCCCGTTCTCGATACGGGTATCGCCGCGCGGAATGATGACCTCATCGCCCCGCACTAAAGCGACGACCAGGGATTTGAGAGCGAGTTCCTGCATTGTGCGCCCTACGAACTGGGGAGACGTGCACCGGAGCCCGATCATCTCAACCTGGCCGTCGGCGAAATAGCCGACCTCAATGGCCGATGGCACCCGCAGCAATCTGACAATGCTGGTGGCAGCGAGCAATTCGGGGTTGATAATCAGGTCAATGCCAAGTTGGTCGTGGACCAGAGCCCGTGATTCATCCGAGTACTCGGGATTTCTGACCCGTGCCACGGTCCTGCCCGCGCCAAACAGTTTGGCTGTAAGGCAGGCAAGGATATTGACCTCGTCCTTCTCCGTCACCGCAACCAGGAGGTCGGCCCTGTCGACCCTTGCCTCCTGCAGGACGCGCCGAAGCTCCGTTGCCTTGATCGTCATTACATCGAGCAAACTCGAGCCGGGCCGAAGTGCGTGCTCGTCGCTGTCGATCAGGACAACGTCATGACTCCCGCCCCAGCTGGTGGAGATGCGGAAACCAACCCGACCTGCACCGATGACAATACCAGCCCTCAAATGCGAACCGCCTTTCGCGCAGCCGTTGCCGCGGCCTAGACATCATCCGCCTGAGCCTCCAGTACTTGCAAGTTGATCAACACGGCATTTCGACAGCTCATTACAACGCCGAACCCCGCGGAACCTCTTAGCAGCGCTTTCTTCCAGTGCTCCCAGCGGCTTAACGCAGGCTGTAACCATGCGACTACGCAAGGGTTTCTACATGCTGGAAGAAGGAACATCGTTCCAGGTTTTCTATCCATAGCTATGCATGGCCTAATCGGGGAAGGCTAAGCATCATGATGTGTCTTTCCACTTGCCGGTTGCAAACCGCATCCGGAACAGCATTGACCGCATGATCAGATCCGCGACCATCGCGTACCATGCGCCGTTGAGGCCCAGCTTCATGATTGAAACCAGCACATAAGTCAGCGCGACGCGTACGCCCCACGCGCTCGCGCCTGTGATGTACATGGTCCAGCGGGTGTCGCCGGCGCCGCGTAGTCCGCCGGCCAGGGTGTGGTTGATCGCCATGAACGGTTGGGCGACGGCCACGATGCGTAACGCAGCTGTGCCCATCTGCGCAACGGCGGTTATCCGGGACAACAGCCTGACCAGGATGGCGGCCAGAACAGCAGCACCACCGGCGCAGCCCATGATCAATGAGCTTGATCCTCGGCGGCCCGTGGCCGAGACCTCGCCCTATCTCTGTCCCCGAACCCGAGGTACTTCGGCTGACCAGAGTGGCTGTCGCGCCCTGAAGCTGAAGCCGATGGTCATCGAAATCGACTCAATCCGCAGAGCGATCTGGTGAGCGGCATATGCGTTGCGCCCAGGCCAGCGATCGCCCTGGTATACAGTATCTGCGCCCCGCGCAGCACCAGCCGCTCACCCGACGCCGGCAGGCCGATCCGTACCAGCGCCGAGGGCGTCCTTTAATGGGACGGAACGATCCATTGAACCACCGGCTGAGCGGGTTCTGTCTCCGCGGTCAGGAACAGGATCATCAGCATGCCTGGAAAACTGCGCGAAGGCTGTGGCGACACCGGCGCCCTCGGTTCCGAGCCTGGGAAACCGAGGTTTCCGCCGATGAGCAGGTAATTGCCGCAGAGATTGAGTAGGTTGACGACCACTCCCGAGTACATCGGCAGGCGGGTGTTACCTGATCCCCGCAACGAGGTGAGCAGGTCATCGTGATGTACTCAAAGACGAGCGAGTAGCCCTTCCAGACGAAGTAAAGGGTGCCTTGCGAAACCACATCCGGCTCGGCGCCCATCAACCGCAGGCTCCCGCCATACACGGAAAAGATCAAGAACGAGACCAGGCCGATCACCGCTGCGATCAATAGAGACTGGCGAGGGTCTTCTGGAGCTTCGTCGTATCTCCTCGCGCCGATACGCCTTGCGACGACGGCCATGGTGCCGACCCGATCGCATCGAAAACGCTCATGCCGATCATGGATATCTGATTGGACAGACCCACTGCGGCAACGGCCGCGGCGCCTTCCCGGCCGACCATGGCCATATCGGCGGCATCGACGACGGATTGGAGGAGTCGTTCGGCAATCAGCGGGCCAGCCAGGATCCAGAGGTTTTGCTGACGGTATGGCTGGCGAGGTCGAGCGCCTGTACCGTGCGCGCTCTGGCCCTGCCACGGGCCTACCGGAACCGTTGCTCTGGACGGTTGCTTCGTCCTTGCATGAGTTCTGTGCGATCCTGATCGCCCACGAAGTCACCTTGCTCCAAAACAGTTCGCTACTCAAAGCTGGTTCCGATTATACCACTACGCTGGGGCAGGAGGCGCTAGAGTGCTTACGCTAATCCGCCGGTCTCACTCGCCGCGGGAAGGATCGCCGAAGGAAGTCCCAGCCAGTTGCCGCCGAGAACCTTGCCAATACGGATGTTCTCAGTGTCGGCGCGACCCAGACAGTCCACCACGGGCCGAAAGGGCCACCTTGTGTGTGGCCATCCGTTTCGGATTCGCCCGTGGCGCATACCGTTGAAAGAGCCGGGAAGATGTATCTGCTGCCCGGCGTCGTGGGCGGATAATGGAACCATCAGGGGATTCATCAGGCGCACTTAGGAGCACATGGCTTTTCGAAGCATGCACCAGGGGGTTGCACTTCGGTTCGGCGGTGTTCACCCTTTAGCGGCTCCGTACGTGAAGCTGACGCTGGAGGACGTAGTCGTTACATCTTTCGAGCAAGAGGTCCACGCGCACAGATCAGTACGACCCCGAAGGGATGGGACCTGCTCCTGAACAAACCCTGGCAATAATCACGCGGGAGCGGCGATACAGGGGACACAACCTGTGCTCAGCGTGCGTTAGCACGCGGTGGTCACGCCGGGCCAAGTGCGCCCGCGGCAACTGCCGCTAGTGGTGCTCTTCGCCCCCTGGCTACTTCGTCGACCAGGTCCGTCAGGGCCCAGAGGTCAAAGGGCTTGTTGACGAGTGCCTCATAGGTGCAGGGGGGTGGTAGCCGGTCGTGTGCCGTCGCGGATCCCGTCACCAGGATGACCGGGATCGGCGCGAGGCGGGAATCGGCGCGCATCGCGTCGAGCACCTCGTGCCCGCTCAATCCGGGCATGAGCAGGTCGAGCAGAACGATCTCCGGAAGGTCTGCGGTTGTGCGCAGAAAGGCCAGGGCATCGGCGCCGTTTGCAGCCGTGGTTACCCGATGGCCAAGCTCTGTGAGTGCGGTTTTTAGGACAAAGAGAATATTTGGTTCGTCGTCGACCACCAGGACACCCGCCACCGCCATCTGACACCCCCGAGTAAACGTCGGTTCGGCCTCCACAGCTGAAATGCCTGTGGTAGAAAATGTCATGCTTCGACAGTATCCGACATGCTGTTGCGGCTTACACGTCGATTAGCTGGCCCCTTGCTTTACCCGATGGTCGGGTCGGCCGCAGGCTTGTGGATACGTGTCGTACGATAGGAGAGGCACCAGGCAAGAAGCAGCATCTGGTCCGTTGAATTGTTGCGAAGGCCAATCACTGCATACCTGAGCCGCCTGCCCCATGAGCCGGCGCTTTGTGAAACGGAGCCAAGTATGCTGCGAAGAAGCTATGCTAACGGCCGTTTCCGCCCCTCAGCCTGGTCTACTTCCCAGCTGATGCGCATACACGGAGGTACCCGTCGGCTCGATGTACGTCAGCCAAAACGGATCCGTGGGCAAGTCCGGCCAATCTGGCAACTGCCTGCCTACCGGCGGCGCCCATCTCCACTTTGAATTGTGGCTCGACGGCGTCCGGGTGGACCCGTTCGGGCACGTGCTCTTCGCCAAGATGCCCAAGTGACGATGCGGAGGGGACCGGCTGCTCGGCCGGCCCCCTCCGTGCTACTTGTGTTATCTGACTCACGTACCGTGCCGTGACCCCGGCTCCTACATCAGCGCATTGAACAGGTACTTGAATGTCCCGTGCGTCTGGCCCCGGCTTTGGCACCGGAAACCGATGAACACCACGTCGCCCTTGCCGTACTTTGCCCGCACCAGGGCGTGCTTTTCGGCAATCAATTCCTCGCCGATCAGCCAACCGCTCTGAAGGATGTGGTGTTCCGGGTAGGAGACAATGGTCTCGAAGTTCTCGGACATGAAGGTTTCCGCGATTTCAAATACCGGTCCATCCCAACTCTGGATGAGGCCCTTGGCCGGCTGGCCGTATGCCAGCGGATTGGTGTTGTCGACGAGCGTCCAGAGCGTGGAGCCGTGTGTGAGGTAGCGCTTGGCGCCGACGCCCTCGACAACGCTCTTGATTCCGAGCCCACAGGCCTCGGCCACGAGTTTATAGGATTCGTCCATCGCTACGACCCGGCCGCCCTGCGCGACGAACTCGGCGATGGCCTTTGCGCCCTCAAGGCCAAACCCGCTGCGGTACTCCGGCGGGCAATTGCCGAAGCGCTTGATCTGGCCGGCCGTCCGCGCGTCCCTTGACGCGAAGTCGAGCGGGCCGAGCATCATCTCGCTCTTGTCGGAGGGCAACACCAGGATGTCGAGCTGATCAATGAGGTTGCCGGCCTTGATATCTGCGTCCATGACCGTCTGATACGGGAACTCGAACTGCTCCAGGACCCAGCGTGTCCAGCCTTCGTCCATGTTGCCGGCCCAGTACCGCTGGAAGATCCCGACGCGCTTGGCCGTCACGGGCGTCTTGGCGGCCGGGGCCGCCGCAAGGGCCATGAAGCCGACGCCGGTTTCCGCGGACAGGGTCAAGAGCAAGTCGTCGGGAGCGGCGCCCGGCTCCAGGTAGAACGCGCCAGGCGGGAGAGTTGCCGGCCGGGTTTCCAGTGCGTCCGGAAGCCGCCAGACCTTGACACCCTTGGCCAGCAGCTTGTTGACGACGCGATAGCTGTCGTTGAGGCGGCAGTCGAAAACAATGCCACCCGCACCTGCGGCGACGCTCGCGGTTGCCTTCGGGGGTTCCGTCACTGCCACGAATTCGCCGTCGACCCACTCGTCCACCGGGACGACGTTGACGCCCATGAACTCGGCGACCGTATCGGCCGTCGCGTCGCGGACCATGGGGGTGCCGTCGGCGGGGTTGCGGGTCCAGAAGCTGTCCGGATACCTGGTGATTCCGAGCAGGGTCTTGACCAGGCCGGACTTGGACTGGTTCATGAAGACCACGTGCGTCCCGGCGTCATAGGTCACATTGCCGACGCTGAACGGTTCCTTGGCAACCTGGATCTCGATCGCCTGCCCCAACAGAGCCTTAATCAGCTTGTTGGCGGTAAGCCGGTCATGCTGATCGGCCGGAATGATGTAGGCCTGCGGCTTGCCCTCCGCTCCGCACTGCGTCTGCCGCGTGGCCTTGAGGTAGGCGTTCCAGAGCACTTGCTCCTTGTGGCGGGCCGCCAGGTCGAGCAGAGCGTACGCCGAAACCTTCTGCCGCTCGACGATGCCGCGTAGGCGCCACCAGCCGCCCGGCCACGGGTTGGGGAAGTTGACCTGCGCCTCATATTCGGGCATCGTGCGCGGGTCGGCTCCGACCAGTTGCGACGGGTGGATGTAGAGCGGCGTCGCCAGTTTGGCGCTCGCGGACTCCGTGAGCATGCCGGCGATGTTGTGGTAAATCGTTATCCAATGGAAACCGAGGTGGCCCCAGCCCTCATACCGCGACGAATGCAGGATGCCGTCAAGGCCGGCCTGCTCAAGCATGAAGGCCATGTGCGCGCCGTACCAGTTGATCTCCTGCCAGACGAGCGGGTCGCCGTTGGGATGCATCGGGTTGGAGTAGGGCGGGATGTTCAGCCGCGCCGCCTCGCTGCCCTGGTGGTGGTGGTCGACGTATGCCTGCGGCCGCCAGTCCTGGAACATGATCTTGGCCATGTACTTGCTTTCGATCATGTTCATGGTCAGCGCGTCGCGGTTGTTGTCGTGGCCGGTGTACTTCTGGTAAAGCCGCGGGTAAAGCGAGCCCTCATACTCGGTGCCGACCCACTCGTTGTACCAGTCGGTGACCATGATCTGCCCGTCCGGGTTGAAGCACGGGACCATCAGGAAGATGACGTTGTCAAGGATGCGCCTGGTGTCCTCGCAGTCGCCGGACAGCAGATCCCAGGCGAGCTCGGGGGCCATCTGCGTGCCGCCGATCTCGGTTGCGTGCAGGCTCATACTCTGGCAGACAACCGCCTTGCCCTCGGCAATGAGGGGTGCGACATCTTCCTTGCTCAGCCCATGCGGGTTGACGATCTTGTTGTTGATTTCACGGTACTGCTCAAGGCGGGCGAGGTTGTCGGCCGATGTGATGATGGCCAGGATAAAGGGATTTCCCTCCGTTGAGGGGCCCATGTTGATGACCTTGATCCGGTCGGACTCCCGCTCCAGTTGGCAAAAGTACTCGACGATCTTGTCCCACCGCGCGATCTTGCGGTCGGCGCCCATCTGGAAACCGAAATACTGCTCAGGGCTTGTCACTTGGTTAGGCATCTAGATCCCCTTTCTGCGAGTTGCTGGCTCTGGTTGCGTGGATAGTGGATAAGAGCCTCGGTTGTCGGGTCACCTCCCCGTTCAGAACACTAATGATAGCTTGTGCATTGCTCTACAGAATGGAAGTGTTTCCAGTAACGAATTACTTTACCGGGGACAGACCTCCTGCCTGCGATGCGCGGGAAGTGAAGGAGGGACCGCTGGCGGACATGCCTTACCCGGCGAGCCGGCAACTGGCAGTTACCATCCCGACCGCTCATTCGTCTTAGTTGACGTCGTGCGACCGCCGCACCAGACTCTACTGCGGGAAGGCACGCCGGAGGGATTCTTCTGCAAAAGCAGCGAGAGCAGTTCGCCAAGTACTACGACGAGTTCTTCGACCGTGTCTACCGGTATGCCTACCGGCGCGTCGGTGCCCGTGACGCGGATGATGTCACCAGCGAGGTGTTCACCAAGGCGTGGCGTGGTTTCGCAGGTTTCCGCGGGCCGTCCTTTGCCGCCTGGATCTTCCGCATCGCCCATGCTCAGGTCACCGACCTGCTGCGGCGACGGGGCAGAGCCCCGCAGGAAGATCAGTCGATGGCCGGCGCGGAGCGGGTTCCGGCACCGGACGGGGCCCAACACGTGGAAACCGACCTCGTCCTCGCCGCCTGCCTCGACCGTCTGCCCGAGTACCAGCGGGCAGTGGTCGAGCTGCGGTTTTTTGCGGACCTCCGGCACCAGGACATCGCGCGCGTCTTGGGAAGGCGCGAGGGCGCCGTCAAGGTTGCCCTGCAACGGGCGTTGCTCCGGCTGCACGACGAGCTGTCCCAACACAGGGAGGTTCTCCTATGACTGGCCGAACACCAGAAAAGCCGGAACACAGTCCTACCGACGGTGTCCAAGGGTCCGGCGAGCAGGCGGTCGCCCGCTGTCTTCTGGACATGGCGTCCGCGACACCCGTCAACGAGAAGTTGCGCAGGTCGTTACGTGACGGGCTGTCGTCTGAACCCGTCGAACCCGCAGCCCGGCGTAGCCGCATCGTGAGCCGTGACATAACGAGACTTCGCCCCCGCCTCGTTCTTCCGATGGCCGCTGCGGGAATCGTGATCCTCATTCTCGCCTTGGCGCTCCAGCCGCCGACCATCGCAACCGCGCGGTCGGTCGAGGCAATCGGCAGTGTCGAGCTGCTCCGTCTGACCGGATACGATGGGTACCTCAGCGCCTCGCCCGCCGGCGATCGTGTTGTCGTCGAGAAGGACGAAGCGCTCTGGCTGATGGCCAAGGACGGTAGGCTCACGCCGTTGCTTGAGCCCCCGCCCGGCAGCTACGCGCGGATGCCGGCTGTCTCCCCCGATGGCAGGCGGGTGGCATTCTCGCATGGTGAATCCGGCGGCGTCGGCATCTCGGTTATCAACATCGACGGCACAGGACTCACCCAAGTCACGCTGCCCGGCAGCGAGCCGATCTACGACCTCGAACCGGCCTGGTCCCCGGATGGCACAAGAATAGCCTTCACGCGGCAGCAATTGATCGGAATGCGCCCGGTGGTCACCAGAGATAGGGTCATGATCGTCGGTGCCGATGGTGCGGGAGAGCCGGTCGAGTTCGCAGAGGGGACACATCCAACCTGGTCGCCGGCCGGGGACCGGATCGTCTACACCCGCAGAACGGGAGACTCCGGCGCTGAAACCGAACTCGTACTCGCCCATGTTGATCGTTCGCAGACTGTCTCGCTCGGACAGGGGTCCGATCCGGCGTGGTCGCCAGCGGGGAAATTCGTGGCTTACGTCAGAACCTCGCCGGATAGCCGCGTGCTGCGCGCCCGCGCCGACGGTACGCCGTGGCTGGTGGTCCAGGAATGGAGCCGTGAGATCTGGGCTGTCAACGTGGTGAGCATGGAACGGTTTCACCTAACGGTGTCAACGCCATACCCGCGCTTTGACCTGGCCGAGTGGCAAAGTGAGGCCGAGGCGGCCGGGCCGCCCGCTACCGGTCAGGTCGTCGCCGTCGTCGAAGGCGACCATAACGATTGGAATCCAGCATGGGGTAAGGACGGCAAGTCTATCGTGTTCATCCGGGCCGAGCAGCCAACCTGGTCTTCGGCGGGAGGATTCGCGATTTGTCAGGTGACACTCAAGCTGAAGTAACGCCGATTGCGAGGTAATTCGTGAGCGGCGTGCCCCAAGAGGGCCACAAGCCGAAGGCCGGTCCCGACTTGGGACGGGCCTCCGGCTATTGCCGTCCCTTTGGGAAGCATGTGTAATGGAGGTGGCGACCACATACGCGGGCGACTAGCCCGAAGGGGGCTGCGATATGGCACCGGGGATCAAGAGCAGTGGGATGGACGTACTCACGGCCATCCGGACAAGGCGGAGCATCCGCCGGTACACGACAGAGCAGATCGATGACGACACGATTGAGACGATTCTCGAAGCGGGTTTCTGCGCACCGTCCGCGAGCAACAAGCGGCCCTGGCACTTCATGGTGATCCGCGATAAGGCTACGCTCGGGGCAATTGCTGATGCCCACCCCTACGCCAAGATGATGCCCGGTGCGAGTTGCTGTATCGTGGTGATCGGCGACGAGGAACTCCAGCCGTCCACCGGGCTTCTGGTTGAGGACTGCTCGGCAGCTATTCAGAACATGCTGCTTGCCGCGCACGGCCTCGGCATCGGAGCAGTCTGGTGCGGCATCTATGGCGGCCGCGGGGAAAGGCACACCCACCTCGCCCAATTGCTGCAACTGCCCCCCAGGGTGCTTGCCGTAGGGATGATCGCATTTGGTTACCCCGCGGAAACCAGGCCGGCGACGGACCGGTTTGAGAAGGACCGGGTGCACTACGAGAAGTGGTAGGGCCTTGCTTGCACTCGGCGGCAATGGAGGTAGAACGCCGTGGCCAGGATGATCCCTTCATTCTACGACAAGGACCGGACGACCAGCGGCGAGCGCAGGACGTTCGATGCCCTCAAGCAGCTTGGTGACCAGTATGCTGTGCTGCACAGCCTAGCCCTCCCAGACCACATCCGGCAGGCCCAGGGCGAGGCTGACTTCGTGATCATCGGCCCTGAGGGGCTGCTTTGCCTGGAGGTCAAGGGTGGCCGGGTTACGCACCGCAATGGCGTCTGGCGGTTCACCGATGGGCTGGGCAGGTCGTACGAGCGGACCAAGAGCCCCTGGGACCAGGCGATGGGCAACGTTATGTCGATTAGACACAAGCTTGGGCGCATCGGGCCGCCCGCCCTCCAGAGGTGTCTATACGCCACCGGGGTGGTCTTCCCGGACATCCGGTTCAAGACGGAAGCCGCGTCGGACAGCTCCGTAATCCCAGAGGTTCTGCTTGATGGACGGCGGCGGCTGGCCGAGATCGCTACGTTCGTGAGCCGGTGCTTTGATTACTGGCGGGCCCGTCGCGCAAACCGTGATCCGTCGTCCGTGTTCCTCAACTCCGAGGACGTTACCCGCGCCCGGGAGCTTCTGCGAGGGGATTTCGACTTCGTCCCGGGCCTGGAGATGTGGGTCAGCGATGCCGCGGAAGAGATCGATGCCGCTACCCAGGATGAGAAAGAGCGCTACCTTGCCCAGGTGGGCGAGCATGACCGCATCCTGCTGACCGGCGCGGCCGGTACCGGCAAGACCATGGTCAGCCGGGAGTACGCGCGTCGAAGGGCGGCGCAGGGCGACCGGGTTCTGTTCCTGTGTTTCAACCGCAACCTCCGCGATATGCTCCGTCACCTTGGTGGTGACCAACGCATCCGATACGCGTCGTTCCATGACTACATGGAAGAAGAACTCGCCAGACTGGGGCGCCCGCTGCCTCCGCCCCCTGAAACGGCCCCTCCTGACGAACGGGATCGCTTCTACCGCGCGGTCCTGCCGGAAGCGTTCTGTGATGCGGCCCTGAGCCACCCAGCCATCGCCAGGTACGACTGCCTGGTGGTTGACGAGGGCCAGGATCTCATCGCACCGATCTACCTTGATTGCATGGACGTCATTCTGGTCGGCGGCCTGCGCGATGGCAGGTGGCACATGTGCTACGATCCCAACCAGAACATCTACAACCCGGACGGGTTTGGCCCGGGCCTCCGTCGGCTTGAGGAAGAGGCCCGGTATTGGGACTTCAAATTGGTGGTCAACTGCCGCAACACGTACGCGATCGCCGCCTACAACGCCGAGGTCACGGCGACCGAGATGCCCTCCATAGCGCGGATACCCGGCCCCCCCGTGGAAACCGTGCCCTTCGCCGACCGCGCCCAGGAACGCGCATTGCTAGCGGGCCTGTTACGGACGCTCATTCGCGGGCAGGGCATCAGCCGCAAGGAGATATTCCTTCTCTCGCCGACAGGTTTCCGCAGCTCTTGTCTTGAGAACAACCCGTTAGCCCTGGGTGCCGACCTGGCGGTCACTGACATGACCAAACTCGACCCGCTGCTCTTGGATGAAGATACGATCAAGTTCTGTACAGCCCAGGGCTTCAAGGGGTTGGAGGCTCCGGTGGTAATCTTGCTTGATGTCGAACGGCTTGATCGGCCGAGGTTACTGTGCACCGCACTGTCGCGAGCCAAATCGGTCTTGTATGTGTTCTACGATGCCAGACTGAAGAGCCAGCACGAGCTGATCCTGCGTGCCTACACTCAGCGGCTGGCGGAGGACCTGCCCCGGCTGCCTATTACCCGGGGAGTTGAAGACGCCGCGCGGTCCACGCCGGCGAAGCATGACGCCGATCCCGACAGGGCACGTTCTGCCAAACAACGAGCCGGGGTCAAGGCAACACTGCCAACCCGAGGCGTCCCGGCGCCGGCGCCGCTGGTGAGTATTGCCGAGTTGTTGGCGGCCAGGGGCAAGACGCAGCGCTGAAGTTGTTCGTGACCCCGGACCGTCAAAGTTGAGCTCCCCTCCCGGGGAGAAAGCCGGCACACACACCCTCTCACGGCATCTCTTTCGAGGTCAGGGTTGATCCATGACCAAGCCTGAGGCTAGGTACTGCGCTGGTGAAGACATGTGGCTGGGGCATTTTCGCGCCTCAGTGGAAGGCGAACACACCGCTGAGGTCCGGGTTGGCGAGACTCTCGTCGGGTCAATCACCTTCATGGTCGGCAAACCCTGGCAGGAAGGATTGGGGGCGATGAAGGTCCGCTCATTCGGCCCCGGCAGAACACGGCCAAGGTCAAAGCCGAGGGCAAGGGCAACAACGGTAATGGTAAAGGCCTGGGTGCAAAACTTTGCCCGCGCGCACGTCCCCTGCATATCCTGGTGAACGAATACACCCCCGGGCTCGCCTGGCGGGTGCAGGCACGTGCCAGCGAAAGGAGATGCCCCATGGCCAGAGTCGCACGCGAGGTTGTCGAGGAATCAGGCATCAACGTTCCGCAGCTGATTGACATGCTGCTCCGGGCTGCCGCAGCCGAGTTCACGACGTACTACTACTACACGATCCTGCGTCTTAACCTCATCAACCTGGACGGCGAGACCGTCAAGGACATCACCGAATCAGCCCGCATCGAGGACCGCAACCACTTTGAGGCTTTGGTCCCCCGGATTTACGAACTTGGCGGCCACCTGCCCAACAACATCAAGATGTTTGCCGACATGTCCGCGTGCCCGCCTGCGTTCCTGCCGGCCAACCCGCAGGACATCCGGGGGATCCTGGAGGTCTTGGCTGCTGCCGAACGCTGCGCGATCCGGGTCTACACGGAGATCTGCAACCTGACAGCAGGGCGTGACCACCGCACCTATGATCTGTCGCTGGCGATCCTCAACGAAGAAGTCGAACACGAGTCCTGGTTCGCGGAGTTGCTTGGCGAAGGGCCATCGGGCCATTTCAGGCGGATGGGCGATTCGTCCCCGTTCGTGTCCAAGTTCCTTAAGTGATCCTGGGTGGATGAGTCCCTCAAGAGGGGACAGGAATAGCGCGCGAGCAGGTCATAGCCCAGACCTGCCGCGCTAGCGGACGTCCTACGGCTCGGGCTCGTGTTTCGACGGGGGTGAGCAACTCTTCCTATGGGAACCAGCGCATTCCAGTCAGTAGCCATACCAGAAAGCCGAGCGCTCCCACCCATAGGCCTAGTCCGCCGCACCACGCGCCCATGTCGTGGGCCCCGACGAGTGTGAGCAGAATGCCCAGGCCAGCTGTAATCAGGGCGGCGACGCTGCCGGCTACAAAGATCCCAAGGCCGAAATACGGATACCCCGTGCCTCCCCACCGGCCCGTGACGGCCATCTGGACGGCGGCAACCAGGACGACGAAGAGCACCGCCGTGAGTGCAATCCGGTACACGGACGGCCTTGGGCCCTCTCGGCGGACCACGCTGTCAAACATCGGGAGCATGAACACGCCCGCCCCGCCGACCACGAAGTAGGCAAGAAACGACTTGGCCTGATCACGTGCCGCTCCGGGGTAGTCGCCCACGTATGTGGGGCCCATTCCCGGAAACGCCACTCTGAGCAGCATCAGCAGCAGCAGGGTCGAGACGAGTCCGGCATAAACAGGTTCCGGCCAGTGCGCACCCTCACGGCGCATCACGGCGGCGCCGCCGACCGCCGCCCCGGCGATGAAGGTCACCGGGAGCAGTACCACATTCTGCAGGCGAAAGGCCAGCCGCAGCGAGAACAGCAGTACTACTGTCAGAAGAGCAATCAACGCAGCTCCGAAGAGAACGCGCCTCGAAGCGGACACGGTTGCACCCCCTCGGCAGGTATCCGGCTAAAACGGCCCTCGGCCTTGCACCAGGCTCACATAACGCGCCCCAGCGGGCGAAGGAACCCGGTCCTCCAGACAGAACGCAAGATGTGAGGCCAATCTGCGCTGCCGGGAGGATTGATCATGGACCACCGGGCGATGCGTCTTGGGCTGATTGTACCCTCGTCGAACACCGTAATGGAGCCTGACCTCTATAGAAACCTGCCTCCGCACATCACGCTCCATACCACGCGCATGTACCTCAAGGAAACCACTCCTGCCGGCGAGCTGGCAATGGTTGATCGGGTTGAGCAAGCGGCGGTGGACATCGGAACGGTTTCACCAGACTTGATCGTATTCGGCTGTACTTCGGCCGGCGCCCTCTTGGGCGAGGTTGGCGAGACCCGCCTGATGGCTCAGATCCGGGCATCTGCCGGGGGCGCGCCCGTCCTTACAGTCATCGGGGCCGTTCGGGCTGTGCTGCGCGCCCGTGGTTGGCGGCGGGCGGCCGTCTTAACGCCTTATGTCGAGGAGCTTAACGGGCCGATCCGATGGAGTGTCGAGGGCGCTGGGGTTGAGGTCGCGAGCATTAGCGGGCTCGGCCTCCGGGACAATCTGGACATCGGAAAGGTGCAACCCGGCGCAATCGTGTCTTGGGCAGCAAACGAGATGCGGGACGCCGCGGTTGACGGGGTCTTTCTGTCCTGCACCAACTTTCAGGCCCTGGACGCCCTTGAGGTGCTCGAACATAGGCTCGGGCTACCCTGCATTTCGAGCAACTCGTGCGTGCTTGAAGTTGTGGCCGGGCGGCTTGGGCAGTAAAGGAAGGAACTGTCTCCTTGACAGCGAACATATGCTCGGTACCGGACATGTAGTTCCCATAGGGAGGGTATCTGAGAGATGAAGGTTTCCGAGCTTCGCAGTCTTTGGGAAGGGCGTCGCGCCAGCCTCCGCAAGTTGGCAGAGGGCGTTCCGGAGGGCAGGGAGGACTGCCGGGCTGCGCCCGGGGTGATGTCGCTTGCCGATCACATCCTGCACGTGTTGTCGGCTGAGAAGACGGCGATCGACGCCTTGACGACCACGACGGGGGTATGGGAGTGGCAGACGGGCATCGACTCCGCCGCCTATCCCGAGCGCAAGGACATACTGTCGATCCTCGACGCACAGACAGCAAGGGGCCGCGAGTACTTCGCCAAGCTGACTGACGAGGAGCTTGCCGCAAGAGTCAAGCTCCCGTGGGGCGATGAGCCATCTCTGGAGGGCTTTTGGGTACAGTGGTTCATGCACGATTCGCACCACGTGGGCAGCATCGTAGCTACGATGCGCGCCGGGGGGATCGAGCCCCCCAATCTCTGGGGCTAGCAGCCAGGAGCCAGTGATCAGGTCAGTGATCACCGCCGGGGTGCGGCGCGCGGAGCGCCGCACCCCGTGGCGACCCGCTCCGGCTCCGCTCTCCGACCGACCAAAGATCACCGGAGGGATGCTTGTGACCGCAACACCGGACTGGACAGCTTTCGAGAAGTATCTACGCTGCATGATGTCGCGCGAGCAGATTCCCGGTGTCGCGGCCGGGCTCTCAGTCAACGGCAACGTCGTCTATGCGCGAGGTTTCGGGGTACAGGATTTGGAGACGGGCCGGCCGGTAGACGAGCATACCGTGTTCGGCATCGCGTCGGTTTCAAAGTCGTTTGCAGCCCTTGCTGTAATGCAGCTGGTGGATGAAGGCAGGGTCTGCCCGCAGGCGCCGGTCGCTCAGTACCTGCCCGAGTTTACGATGAGGGCAGCTGAGGACGGCAGCAAGATCAGGGTGCACCACTGCCTGTCGCACACGACGGGCTGCCCGCCGCTGCGGCGGGCGCAAGGGGAGTTTGAGGAGTTTTCCCAGCATATTGAGTACCTTGCCAACTACGACACGGTCATGCTCGGCCGGCCCGGGGAGTACATGAGCTACTGCAACGACACGTTCATGCTGTCCGGGGCGATCACGGAGAGGGTCGGGGGCCGGCGCTTCCGGGAGCATGTGCGCGAACGGGTCTTTGAGCCGCTCGGCATGCACCGTACGACCTACGACATCGCCGACCTCGCGCGGTGGGACAACGTTACGCGCCTCTATGTCCTCAACAAGGAGAAGACCGGGCACGAGACCCGGGCGTGGCCCGCACTGGGCACCTATCACGTCGGCGGCGGCATTCGCTCGACGGTCATCGACCTACTCAAGTACGGCGATATGTACTGCGCCGGCGGCAGGGGCGCGGACGGGCGGCAGGTTGTCTCGGAAGCCGGCGTCCTCCGGATGCGCGCTCCCATTCACCCGGTTGGCGAAGGGAGCTACTACTGCTATGCCCTGCAGATCACGCCGGCATATCACGGGGTGAGCCTTGTCGAACACGGTGGTTCTTTACCGGGGGTGGCATCGCGGTTCGGGTACGTCCCGGAACGCGCCATTTCGGCGGTTGTCCTCACCAACCTCAGCGGCGCCCCCGCGGACCAGATTTGGACGGCCCTTGTCAACACGGCGCTCGGCCTGCCGTTAGGTGGACCCAGGTTTGCGCCCGCTCCGACGTTCCCCGTTTCGGAGGACAGGCTCCAGTTGCTGATCGGGCTGTACGCAACCGACGAGGGTCTGAGCGTCAGGGTCAGCCTGGCAGAGGGCTCCCTGGCCGCCGAGTTCGAGGGGCAGAGCTATCCGCTTCGGATGACGGGGCCGGATGCAGCAGTCTATATGATGCAGGGCGCAGAGAAGCCTGTCAGTTGGTACGTCCGAGACAATCAACCCGCCTGGGCCATCCGCACGGGTGTGAGGATCGCGCGACGGGCGAAGGAATAGGGAGGAAGACCTCGGGCCGGCGTTGTCGAGGGTGCAGTCGCAGGGCGAGGTTAACCCTCATCCCTGGGCGAATCCTCCCACCTACACCTAAGGAGGTGACCCCCACACATGAGCAATACCTGGCAAGCCAGCCTTGACGCGTTCATCCTGTCGCGCATGTCGGCGACCCGACTTCCAGGGCTCAGCCTGGCTCTGATTCAGGACGGAGAGGTCCTGTATAAGCGGGGTTACGGTTTCCGTGACTGGCACGAAGGCCTTCCCGCCACCCCTGGCACGTTGTACGGTATCGGCAGCGTGACCAAGTCGTTCACGTGCCTCGCCCTGATGCAGTTGCAGGAGAAGGGTTTCCTAAGTATCGATGATCCGGTCGACAAATACCTCGATTTCCGGATCAGACCCAAGGGCGAAGAGGTCCGCCTTTGGCATTTGATGACTCACACAAGCGGCATCCCGGCGCTGGGCTTTGCCGAACATGTGCTGAGGCAGGCAGCGCGGCCCCGGCCGGCGCTCCTGACGTTGGGCGGGCCCGACGACATGCTTGGGTTCCTGGACGCGGCGGGCGACTGGGCGCACGCCCGTCCCGGCGAGCGCTGGTTCTACCTTAATGAAGGGTACGTGCTGCTTGGAGCAGTGATAGCCAGCGTTTCGGGAATGAGTTACACCGACTACGTACGTGCCAATATCCTTGCCCCGTTGGGCATGGATCGCAGCTTCTTTGCCCGCGACGACGTGGAGAACGACCCCGATGCGGCTGTTCCGAGTTGGAGCGACCGCAACGGCAGGTACCACGAAGCGGACTACTGCTACGGCAAGATCACCAGCGAAGGCGGCTTGATCAGTTCGGTCCAGGACATGGCCCGCTACATCCAGATGTACATCGACGGCGGTGTCACTTCCGGGGGACATAGGCTGATCTCCGAGGGGTCGTTGGCGGAGATGACAAAGCCACGCATTGCCACACCCGGACACTACTACGAGCCGTTGAGCGGTCCGCAAACCGCCGGCGCTCCGGTGCCCGGCAGCACTAGCCCCGGATGGTATGGGTATGGCCTGAGTCTCGCGCCGATGGGTAACCACACCGTGGTGCGCCACGGCGGGAGCGTGTACGTCGCCACGGCTGAGATGGCCTTTATCCCCAAGCACCGGGTCGGGGCCATGGTACTGACCAACGGCAACGGATACCCGTGCTCGCAGTTCGCCCAGTATGCGCTAGCGTCGGTCCTCGGCGAAGACCCTGAGGCTCTCCCATTCGTGATAGCCGAGCGGCGCCTTCAGGCGCTTGAGGGCAGGTATGAGACCTATAAGGGTACGACCGGTGTAGCCGTCAGACGGAGCGGAAGCTACCTCGTGGTCGAGAATGTGGATCCCGAGACCCCGAACCGGACGATCCTCATTCCCCAACGCCTCGACGCGAACGGCGGCCAGTTCTGGACGCTCTCCGGAGTCAACAGGGTGCAAGTGGAGTTCATCAGGGACGGGGACGCTGTTGAGATGCTCCAGGAGCGGTATAAGTACCGCCGAGTGGGAAAGTAACAGGTCTTCCCAAGGCCGGCGTCACGCCGCCGGGTGCCTAGGCCCGGAAATCGTCCCGGGGCCGTCGTGCGGCGGCTCCGGGCTTGCTGTTCTTCGCCGGTCCCGCACCCAGCCGGCGGTTGTGCGGCCTAGATTCAGGTGAAATTGAAGGAATCAACCCGAATACTAATTACTTTTAAGCCCTACCTTGACATTAGCTAAGGACGAGGATACCATTATCGCAGAGTCCCTGCGGGAAGGGTGTGTCGTCCGTGGATCCCAAGGCACAAGTCCTGCCAATGTCCCAGCGTAGCGCAAAGCGACCGGCACTCTCCAGTAACGCCAAGCTGCTCTTGATAATCACCACCATCAACGCCCTTGCGCTCAATTCCGTCGGATCCCTGATCACCCCCTACCTGCGTGACATTGGCATGTCGGCGGCCTTTGTCGGGATGTACTTTGCCGTTTCGTCCCTGGTCCAGGGTGTAGCTTCGTTCATCGGCGGTTTTCTGGCCGACAGCGTCGGACGGCGCAAGATATGGGCCCTTGGGAAGATGTTTCAGCTAATAGCCTATGCCGTGCTGGCTGCCGGGCTCCGCGGCGAAGGGATGATCGTCGTTGCCGTGCTCTCCGGTCTATCGCAGATCGGGGTGGGGTCGGTCATGGCCCTTCAGGCCGAGGCGTCTCACTCCAACTTTCGGGCGACCTTTTTCGCGATTGTGCAAACTGCAAACCAGCTTATCGCCGCCGTGGCCCCCCTCGTCGGTGGGCTGGTCGCGGACCGGTACGGCGCCGGCTGGGCTTTCTTCGGTGTGCTGCCGATCCTGCTTTTGGTGGCGAGGCTGATCTTCAAGCTGGAAGAGAGAGCAACCGGCGGACAGGTGGACGGGTCGGGCGCGACACGCACGGCCGACCGTGGCATCAGTTCACGCCTCGCTGCCACCAAAGAGAAGCTAGTGGTGCTGGCTCATGGCGTCCTGCACGGTCCCCATCCGCGTACCGCCATAACGATGCTCGCATACACACTCGTCAACGGAACCAGCAACGGAGCCATCAATATCGGATTGCCGCTGCTGCTTAAGGAGCGTTTCGGGCTCGGCTACACGGGCATCGGGGCTATGAGCACCGTTGCCTGCCTCGGTTCGGCCACCTGCATGATCCTCGGCGCACGACTTGCCGACCGGTACGGCCGCCGGAGGTTGATTGTCCTGACGGCCGCTCTCTGTGCGGCGCTGGCCTTCCTGATGCCGCTTACGACATCGGTGGTTCAACTCTACGTCCTGATCTTCTTTGCCACCCTCGTGGGCAACGCGGCCAACGGGGCTTTTTCTGCAACCAATATGGAGTGCATTACTAAGGGTTCCAGAGCGACCTATGCGGGCGTCAACCACGGCATCAACGCCGTAGGCATGGCTCTCGGCAGCCTTTCGGCAGGATTGGTATTCGAGATGCAGCCATACTATCCACTCCTGCTGGCGGCCAGCCTGATCGGGCTGGGGGCGCTGGTCCTTGCCCTATTCCTTGAGGAGACCGGCTCCATCAAGCCGCGGAAGCCGGAGAACGCCGATTCCTTGGCGGCAGCCAGCGGTGATGAGTGAGGGGAGCGCGGCGGTTTCGCTTGGCACGTATCTTGCTTTGACCTGGCCCCGCCCGGCGTCTGCAAACGGCAGAAAACACTCAACCTGCCGGGCAGGGAGGACAAGATGCGCGACACCATTCATGTCAGCAACGCCCGCGTGCACAACCTCAAGGGGATAGACGTCGCTATCCCGCGGGACAAGGTCGTAGTGTTCACCGGGGTCTCAGGGTCGGGTAAGTCTTCGCTGGTGTTCGACACCCTGCATACCGAGGCCCAACGGCAGCTCATCGAGACCTTCAGCTCGTTCGCCCGCCGTCGCCTGCCGAAGCTATCACGGCCCGACGTCGACGAGATCCGCAACCTGTCCACCTCCATCGTTATCGACCAGAAACCAATGGGCCGCACACTCCGCTCGACGGTGGGGACCGCGACAGAGGTCTTCACTTACCTCCGGATGCTGTATTCACGTTGCGGCGACTCCGAGGTACCGTTGGCATCGTTCCATTTCTCGTTCAACCACCCAGAGGGGATGTGCCCGGCGTGTAAAGGCCTCGGCAAGCGCATCGGGGTTGACCTAAGCCTGCTGCTTGACCGGGATAGGTCCTTACGTGAAGGTGCAATCACCCATCCCAACTACGGCAAGACCAACTGGGCCTGGCGGGAGTTGCTTGGTTCTGGTTTGTTCGACAACGACAAGCCGTTACGCGAGTTTACGGCCGAGGAAATGGACCGGCTTCTGTGGGCCGAGGGGATTCCCATCACGAAGCAGCACGGTGCCGGGGTGTACAGCAAGACGTACGAAGGGATTGCCCGCAAGCTGGAGCGTATCTACACCAACACCGCAGAGGACGAGGTTCCTGACGGCGAAAAGGATGCTTACGACAGATACCGGACCTATCACGACTGCGAAGTCTGCGGCGGGCTGCGGCTCAACCCACGCGCGCTGGGAGTCCGCGTCGAAGGAGTAGGCATCGGACAGGCGGTGCAGTGGGAGTTGACCGAACTCGACGCCTGGCTCAGTACCCTCAACGGCCCGGTTGCCGGGCCCCTGGTGCGGAAGATGCGGAGCACCCTCGGCCACCTGATCGAGATCGGGGTCGGTTACCTCTCGCTCCACAGGTCCGTCTCGACCCTTTCGGGCGGCGAGAGCCAGCGTGTCAAGATGGCCCGCCAGCTCGACTGTGACCTCACCGGGCTGATGTATGTGTTGGACGAGCCGTCCATCGGCCTCCACCCGCGCGACATCCGCCAGTTGATCGCGATGCTCCGGCATCTCCGCGACCGGGGCAATTCGGTTCTCGTGGTTGAGCACGACCCGGGGATCATCGCCGCAGCCGATCACGTGATCGAGATCGGGCCGGGCGCCGGTCGGGCGGGGGGCGAGATCATCTTCAGCGGTAGCGCAGCTGAGTTCGCTCGTGCGGAGACCCTCACTTCGCGGCTGATGAGGCGTTCTTCCGGTCCGGCGGCCGACTTGCGCCGCGGCCGTCGGGCGTGGACCCGGAGCTGGCCCGTCCGTGGGGCAAGAGCCCACAACCTCAAGAACATCGCCGTCGACATCCCGCAGGGCATTCTGGTCTGCATCACGGGGGTTGCCGGTAGCGGCAAGAGCAGTTTGGTACATGATGTCTTCGCCAAGGAGCATCCCGATGCCGTTGTGGTCGACCAGACCGCCATCGGGCGGAGCAGCAGGTCCAACCCGCTGACCTACCTCGGCATCTTTGACCACGTCCGAAAAGCCTTTGCGGCAGCCACAGGGCGGCCGGCCTCGCTGTTCAGTTTCAACTCGGCCGGTGCGTGCCCGACCTGCAGGGGCCAGGGCTCCGTCGCGGTGGAGATGAACTTCCTTGACGATGTCCGCTCGATTTGCCCGGACTGCGGCGGCCGTCGCTACACCGAGGAAGTCCTCGCCCTGCGCTGGCAAGGGCTGAGCATCCACGATGTTCTGTCGATGACCACCCAAGAAGCCTTGGAACTCGATCTCTTCTCCCAGAAACCGATCCGCCGGGGCCTCCAGCTGCTGCATCGAGTGGGCCTCGGTTACGTCACCCTCGGCCAGTCGCTCTCAACGCTCTCCGGCGGAGAGAGCCAACGCCTCAAGCTGGCGGTGGAACTCGGCAAGACGGGCAACCTCTATATCCTCGACGAGCCGACGACCGGGCTCCACCTCGCCGACATCGACCGGCTGATGGCCATTCTGGACCGCCTCGTGGCCGATGGGAATTCTGTCGTGGTCATCGAGCACAACCTCGATGTCATGGTCCGGGCGGACTGGGTCATTGATCTGGGGCCGGAGGGAGGCCGGGCGGGAGGCGAGGTGGTCGCCACGGGAACCCCCGAGGATCTCGCCCGCACCGAGACCAGCTGGACGGGGCAGCACCTTCGCAAACATCTCGGGCTGGAATAGACGCCGCCCGAGTGCAGCGCCCCTGCCCGACCGGGGTTTCTCCCGGTGCGCATCGGTCCTCGCAGCGCCGGTGCGTCCGGGGCCGGTCCCCCGCCGTGCCTATCCCATCTGCACCGAACAAGCGTGCGACAATCGCTGCCGTTTCCGCTGACCCCCCCTTCCGCCGGAGGGGACACCCTTCCTAGTGTCGAATGTTGTCGCCGGTCCCAGGTGCGCCCCGGCGCCAGAAGGGAACCCGGTGTGCGTCCGGCGGGCTTCTCCATCCCCCAGTCCCGCCCACGGAGTGCCCATCAGTCCGAAGACCTGCCGGCGGGCGTGGTAACGCCTGCAGCGAGGAGGCTGTTTCGTGGACGATTCTGCTACTGCTGTAGCTTCTTCTCCATCTCAGGCGGAGCCCATCACCCTCCCGGTGTTCACTCAGGTCCGCAAGCGCGACGGGCGGCTTGCTGCTTTTGATGCCGGCAAGATCACCTCGGCCCTGTATCGAGCAGGCCAGGCTTCGGGTGAGTTCGGCGAGGAGATGGCCCGCCAGCTGACCCTCCGTGTCCTTGCCATGCTTCACGCGACCAGCCGGGCGGAGGTGCCGGGCGTCGAGGAGATCCAGGACATCGTCGAGACGGCGCTCCTGAGTTCGCCGTTTAAGAAGACCGCCAAAGCCTACATTCTCTACCGGGATCAGCACGCCCGCATCCGGCAGATGGTCGACCAGGCCGATGTCGACCTGATGGACCAGTACCTTGGCAAGCTGGACTGGAACGTCCGCGAGAACAGCAACATGGCCTATTCCCTGCAGGGGCTCAACAACTACGTGTCCTCCGAGATCACCAAGACTTACTGGCTCAACAAGATCTACACCCCGGAGGTGCGCGAAGCTCACGCCAACGGAGACCTTCACCTGCACGACCTAGGGCTGCTATCGGTTTACTGTGTCGGGTGGGACCTGCAGGACCTGCTGCTCGTCGGCTTCCGCGGAGCAGCCGGCAAGGTCGAGAGCCGGCCGGCGCGGCACTTCCGCACGGCGCTGGGCCAGGTGGTGAACTTCTTTTACACCTTGCAGGGTGAGGCCGCAGGCGCGCAGGCCTTCGCCAACTTTGACACGTTGCTGGCGCCGTTCATCCGGGAGGACAACCTCTCTTACCGCGAAGTCAAGCAGGCGCTGCAAGAATTCGTCTTCAACCTTAACGTCGCGACGCGGGTCGGTTTCCAGACGCCGTTTACTAATATCACCCTCGACCTCCAGGCACCTTCGACCCTGGCAAGCCAAGGCGTCGTGGTCGGGGGCCAGATGCGCGAGCAGACGTACGCCGAGTTCCAGCCGGAGATGGACACGCTCAACCAGGCTCTGCTGGAAGTCCTGAGTGAGGGCGACGCGAGCGGGCGTGTATTCACGTTCCCCATCCCGACCTATAACATCACCCCGGACTTTGATTGGGCGTCACCCGCGCTAGACCGCCTCTGGGCGTTGACGGCTCGCTACGGGGTACCGTACTTCGCCAACTTCGTCAACTCCGACATGTCTCCGGATGACGCGCGTTCGATGTGCTGCAGGTTGCGTCTTGATACCCGGCTCCTGCAAACCCGCGGCGGCGGCCTCTTCTCGGCCAACCCCCTGACGGGTTCGGTCGGCGTCGTGACCCTCAACCTGCCGCGGATCGGGCACCTAGCCGGCGACGAGGGCGGCTTCATGGCTCGGCTGGGCAGGCTCATGGAAACCGCCCGGACCAGTCTCGAAACCAAGCGCAAGGCCCTCGAGGCCTACACCGATGGCGGGCTCTACCCCTACACGAAGTACTACCTCCGTCAGGTCAAGGAGCGTTTTGGCCGCTATTGGGCCAACCACTTTTCGACAATCGGCCTGATCGGCATGAACGAAGCCTGCCTCAACCTGTTCGGGTTCGACATCGGCACGGCTGTCGGCGAGGCCTTCGCGCGACGTGTCCTGATGTACATGCGGGAAAGGCTCATTCACTTCCAGGAAGAGACCGGCAACCTCTTCAACCTCGAAGCCACGCCCGCCGAGTCGGCGGCCTACCGCCTCGCGCTGCTGGACAAGAAGCGTTTCCGTGGTATGCAGTACGCCGGCGGAGTTGACACCGATGTGCCCTTTTACACCAACTCCACGCAGTTGCCCGTCAACTACACGGACGACCCGTTTGAGGCGATGCGGCTGCAGGAAGGCCTCCAGACCCTGTACACAGGGGGCACCGTAATGCACGTCTACCTCGGCGAGGCCGAGCCGGACCCCGGGGCGGTCCGCGAGTTCGTCCGTACTGCCTGCGCGAAGTTCAGGCTGCCGTACCTTACCGTGACGCCGACCTTTTCGGTCTGTCCTACGCATGGGTATCTGAGCGGAGAGCACTTCAGTTGCCCGCAATGCGGCCAGGAGGCGGAGGTGTACTCGCGGGTCGTCGGCTACCTTCGCCCGGTCTCCCAGTGGAACGACGGCAAGCGCGCCGAGTGGGAGGCTCGGCGGACGTTCGCTCTGCGCTCCGGGCAAAGCCGCGCCGGAGGCAAAGTGCGGCAGTTGCGGCGCCGGTGATACCTGGTGGTCATCGGTGGATACCAGTCGTTTAGCCTGAGCGATTACCCCGGCGTACCGAGCGCGGTCGTGTTTGCCCAGGGGTGCAACTGGCGGTGCCCGTTCTGTCATAACAGCCAACTGATCCCACAGGCGCCGCTCGACGACGAGGCAATCAAGGTCACCGAGATCCTTGGGGCGCTGCGGGAGCGACGTGGCCTGCTGCACGGGGTCGTGGTTTCCGGCGGCGAACCGACGATACAGGACGACCTGCCCGAATTCCTGGGCAAGCTGCGCGAGCTGGGGCTCAAGGTCAAGCTCGACACCAACGGCAGCAACCCGGGGCTCCTCAAATCCATCCTCGATGAACGGCTGGTCGACCACGTTGCCATGGACATCAAGGCGCCCGCCCACCTGTACGATCGGCTGGCGGGTTGCCGGACCGATGTCGCAGCTGTGCGCAGCAGCATCGCCTTGATTGCCGGTTGCGGCCTTCCCCATCACTTCAGGACGACGTGGGTGCCGCACTTGCTGGCCGAGCCTGACCGGGCCGGGATCCTGGAGTTGGTCCCGGAGGGGTCGCGCCATGTGTGGCAGAGGTATGTGCCGCTAGATTAGAGGCCGTATCGCGCCGGCGCCAGGCACAGGTTCGTCCTCGGGCACCATCCGGCGCACCCCATCAACGGTAGTCGCGCGTGGGGTGACTGCCTATCTTTGCTCGCACATCATGGCCTTTGACGTGCAGGTTCATCGCGGAGTGCTTCAGGTCACAACGGCGGGAGCCGGCACGCTCCCGCACATGCGGAGGACACCGAGTACCTGCACTGCGTCCAGGCCGCAGTGGATGAGCAGGGACTGCGCTACCAGGTGCTCGACGCCGACGGGGCCATTCGCGAGTGCCGGCTTGGTCCAGAAGGTTGCGCTGTAGGTGACCCGCAGGGCAGGCAAGTTCCGGCCTATCCGGGCGCGAGAGGTGTTTGGGGCCGTCGTCCGCGAACAACTGGGATGAACATGACTCCAATATCTGCCGCGAGAGGAGGGGCCTCCCGTGAGCGATTTCGTGCAGCGTTGGTTGGAGCACGTGCGAGTCCTTGCCTCCGACATCGGCCCACGGGGTCCCACGACTGATTCCGAGCGGATGGGCCTTGAGTATTGCCGCCGTGTGTTGGCGGGCCTTGGTCTGCCGACGCGGGAGGACCGGTTTCTCAGCGCAGGTTCGGTCTTCCGGCCGCATCTGATCGCCGCGCTCGGCTTTATCGTGGCTTTCGGGCTGTACCCCTTTGCCCCATCCACAATGGCGGCCTTGGTCCTGCTGATTCTGGCCTGGGAAACACTCGAGCTCACCCTGCACCCCAACCCGCTGCAGCGTCTTGGTCCGCGGCGGCCAAGTGGCAACGTGCTCGCGACCGTGGAGCCCACGGGGGTTGTTGAGCAGGATCTTGTCCTGATGGGCCACGCCGACAGCCAGCGCACGCCGAAGATCTTCAGTTCCCCGGAGTGGTTCGCAGCCTACCGTATGTTCTCGACTACCGCCTTTGCATCATTCGCACTGATGGCGGTGGGGTATATGCTTGGCGCTGTGTTTCGTTGGCCGTGGGTCTGGCCTGTTTCCGCCGTTTCCGCCGCCATGGCGATGTTGCTCGTGGCGATGTGCCTGCAGGCGGAGGGCAGCCCCTTTACGGCGGGGGCCAACGACAACGCCACGGCGGCCGGCCTGGTGTTGACCCTCGCTGCTGAGCTTAGGGAGCGGCCACTGGTCAGGACTCGCGTCTGGCTGGTCTGTACCGGATGCGAAGAGGCGCTGCATGAGGGGGCGCAGGCGTTTTACCGCGAGCACCGCCGCGAAATGGTCAACCCGCGCGCGGTCGTCCTCGAGATGCTCGGCTGCAGTGGTCCTGCCTGGTTGGTCAACGAGAAGATAGTGCTCCCGATCAGCAGCGACAGGGGCTTGCGCGCCCTCGCCGAACGGGTAGCTGACGAAAATCCCGAGCTGGGCGCCTATCCAGCTACCCTGGACGGCGGCGTCACCGAGATGTCCGATGCCCTGGCAGCCGGGGTTCCGGCGATAACGATCATCGGGCTGACACCGGAAGGTAAGGGCCCCTACTGGCATCTTCCCACGGATACCGTGGATAAGCTTATCCCGGAGGTCATGGAGCGCAACTACCGGTTTATCCGCGCTCTGATCGAGGCGGTGGATGCCGCTCGGGATCCGGCCACGGACGGGCGGCAGGAGTAACCCGGGGAGCAGCCGAATAAGGGCCTGCCTATGGAAGCTTGACCCAATCGCGACAATACGCAGCAGAGGGGTGTCGGGCATGCAGAGCAGACCAAAACTCAAGTTAGATAAGTCGATGGCCATGTTTGAGGAGGCCATGCGGGTTTCGCCTGGCGGGGTGATGGGCATCCGACGGCCCTACAATTTCGTCGAGGGCGAGTATCCCATTTTCCTGACCCACGGGTACGGTGGACACATCGTGGACGTGGACGGCAACGACTACATCGACATGTTGTGCGGGTACGGGCCGATCATCCTCGGCTATCGCGAGCCGGAGATCGACGCGGCTGTGGTCGAGCAACTGGAGAGAGGTTTCTGCTTTTCGCTCGTCCAGCCGGTTCAGAACGAACTGATGAATCGCCTGATCAAGCTGATCCCTTCAGCAGAGATGGGCATTCTCTGTAAGACCGGGTCTGACGCCACGAGCGTGGCCGTTCGCATCGCCCGCGGGTACACCGACAAACCGATTATCCTGCGCTGTGGCTACCACGGCTGGCACGACTGGTGCGTGGAGGTGCACGGTGGTGTGCCGGCGGAAGTCGAGCGGCTTACGATTGAGTTCCCCTACGGAGACCTCAACGGGCTCGATCGCCTTCTGGAACAAAACGAAGGCAACGTAGCCGCAATCATGATCACCCCGGTCGGCCACCCGACGGCCGCCCCGATCATCGCCCCGCCGCCCGGGTACCTCCAGGGAGTACGCGATCTGGCCGACAAGTACGGGGTCGTGCTGGTCTTCGACGAGATCCGTACGGGATTCCGGGTCGACCTCGGCGGCGCCCAGGTACGCTACGGCGTCACGCCGGACATGACGACGATCGGCAAGGCCATGGCCAACGGGTACGCCATCAGCGCCTGCGTCGGCAAGGCGGAGATCATGAAGACCGCCGAGAAGAAAGTCTTCATCAGCTCGACGTTCTTCCCCAACAGCCTGGAGATGGTCGCGGCGATGAAGTGCATCGACATCTTGGAGCGCGAGAACGTCACGGACAGCCTCTGGCAGAGGGGCGCCGGTTTCCTTGACCGTCTGCGCAAGATTGTGGATGCGTCGGGGGTGCCGGTGACAGTCTCGGGGATTCCCCCGATGCCGTTCCTGACCTTCGACCGGGTGGATGACAGGTACAGGGAGCGCAGGACAGCCTTTTACACCCAAACCATCCGCCGCAACCTGTTCATTCAGCCATATCATCACTGGTACATCGCACACCGGCACACCGATGCGGACCTCGACCATGCTCTCGGCGCGATCGAGGAGTCGCTCGCCTTCGTGGCGGAGCGTTACCCGCGCAAGTAGGGGTACCCAAACGGATACTGCGGCGTGGTTCGCAGGTTCCGCCAGCGGCACCGCCAGCGTCAGACCATCGGTCGTATCCCGGGACAACAGGCAATAAGGATGCCCCGCCACGGCGGGGCATGCCCATCCGTTACGATTTGCCCGATTTGCCCGCTCGCCAGGCTATAGCAGGTATAATCGAGTCACTGCTGCCCGCAACGGGAGGAGCTGCTGTTATTGAACAGGCGTATACTCATTGTCTGCGTCGTCGTCGCCGTGGCGGCGGCTGCGGGATATTGGTTTGTGCTGCGGGACCGCGACCCAGTCGTCGCAACGGTCAACGGGGAGGACATATTGCGGTCCGAGCTCAGCCTGCGAGTGGAGACCGAGATCGCACAATACCAGGCCTATGGTATTGAAGTCAGCGGGGATATGTTGGCCGAGATGCGCGACGGCGCGCTTGACCAGTTAATCGTCGAGGCCCTCCTCTCGCAAAGCGCGGCGGCTGCCGGCATCGTCGTCGAGGAAACGGACGTGGACGCGTTTTACCAGGAGTGGGTCTCCGATTTCGAGAGCGAGGACGAGTTCCTTGCCATGCTGCGCGAGAACGATTATGCGGTGGAGCGCCTCAGGGCTGACATCCGCCGGCACCTTCTGATCTCGCGCTATGAGGAGCAGTACATCGAGGAGAACGTGGACCCGGCCAGCCTCAAGGTCACCGAGGCCGAGAAGCGCGAGTTGTACGATAGCTACGCCGAGCAGGTGGAGGACATTCCGCCGTACGAAGAGATTGCGGAATACCTTGAACTCGAACTGCGCGATCAGAGGATCTACGAGCTTGGGATCATTGAGACCCTCGTAGAAGATCTACGGGGCGCGGCGGAGATTGAGATCCTGCTCTAGATTCCGAATACACACCGGGCAGGCTCGCTCATCCCGCTGCCGAATAGCCCTCCCAACAAGCTTCGGGGGAGGGTCTTCCTGTGTCAGCCAAGAGCCCCGCTCACCCTTACATTCCCAATTCCGCCCCGCAGACCCGGGCCCAAATGCTCCGGGAACTCGGGTTATCTTCAATCGACCAGCTATTTGCGGATATCCCGTCCCACCTCAGGCTCAGCCGTCCCCTTAATCTGCCGGCTCCGCTGGCCGAATACGACCTCGCCCGTCACGCCAGGCAGATACTCGCCGCAAACAGGCCGGCGACGGACGGGCCGGGTGGCCTGCTCAGCTTTCTTGGCGGCGGGTGCTGGCGGCACTTCGTGCCGGCGGTGTGCGACGAGATCGCAGCCCGCGGGGAGTTTCTGACCGCCTACACCGGGGATACCTACCAAGACCACGGCCGCTGGCAGGCCTTATTCGAGTATGCCAGCATGCTGGGCGAACTGCTCAACATGGAGGCCGTGAGCATGCCGACCTACGACTGGGGCCAGGCTGCGGCGACCTCCATGCGCATGGCCGGCCGGGCGACAGGGCGGCGCGAGGTGCTCGTCCCGCGACACATCGGTCCAGAGCGGCTTGCCATCATCCGGTCCTATCTTCACCCTGATATGGCTGTGCGTCTCTTTGCCGAACACCCATCCGGTCAAATCGACCCGGCGCGCTTGGACGGCCTCGTTACCCAGGACACAGCCGCAGTGTACATTGAAACGCCATCGTACCTCGGCGTCATTCAGGTGTATGGCCGCGCCGTCGCCGACCTGGCGCACGCCGCCGGAGCGCTGTTTCTCGTCGGTGCCGACCCCTCCTCACTCGGCGTCCTGGCCCCTCCTGCGGACTACGGCGCCGACATCGTCACCGGAGACCTCCAGCCGCTCGGAATCCACGTCAACTACGGCGGCGGGTTAGCCGGCTTTATCGCGCTGCACGACGACCCGAGACTGGTGATGGAGCTGCCGACCCGCCTTGTGGGCATTACCACCACGGCCGTGCAGGGGGAGTACGGTTTCGGTGAAGTGGCCTTTGACCGGACGTCGTTTATCGGCCGCGAGAAAGGCAAGGAGTACGTCGGCACCGGCACAAACCTGTGGGGCATCGTCGCTGGCGTGTATCTCGCCCTGCTCGGCCCCGCCGGGATGCAGGAACTCGGTGAAGGCATCATGCAGCGGACACGTTACGCAATGAGCCGGCTCGCCGCCCTTCCCGGCCTCACCGTCCTTGTGCCCGAGCAGCCGCACTTCAAGGAGTTCGTGGTCAACTTCGCTGAAACCGGCAGGACCGTCCGGGACATCAACCGCGGGTTGCTTAACCACGGGATCCACGGCGGGCTCGATCTGTCCCAAGCCTTTCCCGAGCTCGGCCAGAGTGCATTGTACTGCGTGACCGAGGTCCACCGGCGGGCCGACATCGAACGGCTTGTCGACGCCCTCGGGGAGGTGATCGGGGCATGAGTGTGCGACGCCCGCGCCAGGCTGCCTGGCACGAACCGATCATCATGGAGATGGGCAACTCCGGCGAACGCGGTGTCCTGCTCCCGGATGTCGAGCCGGAAGTTGCGGCGGCAGCCGGCGGCGTCCTGGCCGCTGTGCCTGCAGAAGTGCGCCGCTCTCTCCCGCCCGCGCTGCCAGAGATGGCGCAGTACCGGGTATTGCGCCACTACCTGCGTCTTTCCCAGGAAACCATGGGCAACGACCTCAGCGTCGACATCGGCAGAGGCACCTGCACCCTAAAGTACAGCCCCAAAGTCCAGGAACACATCGCGCGCCTGCCGGAGTTCTGTGAGTTGCACCCGTCGCAGGCCGAAGAGACCGTCCAGGGCATCCTCCGTATCCTCTTTGAGTTCGAGGAGATGATGAAGGAGATTTCGGGCATGGACAAGTTCTCGTTCCAGCCCGGGGGCGGTTCACAGGCCATTTACACCAACGCCCTGATCATGCGGGCATACCACGAGGAGCGCGGCCAGTTCGGCCCGGGCCGTAAAGACCAGGTGTTGACGACGATTTTTTCGCACCCGGCCAACGCCGCGTGTCCGAAGACGGCGGGGTTTGAGGTCGTGACGTTGTGGCCCGGCCCGGACGGGTACCCCGACCCGGCAGACGCCCGGCGGCTGGTTTCCGAGAAGACGGCCGGGCTCTTCATCACCAACCCCGAGGACAGCGGCATCTTTAATCCGCACATCGACGAGCTGGTCGGGGCGGTCCACGATGCAGGCGGCATCTGCGTATACGACCAAGCCAATGCCAATGGAATGCTCGGCATCACGCGGGCGCGAGAGGCGGGCTTCGACCTGTGCCACTTCAACCTGCACAAGACGTTCTCGTCGCCACATGGGTCGGGGGGCCCCGGGTCCGGCGCGACTGGTGCGACCGCAGAGCTGGCGAAGCACCTCCCGGTGCCGACCGTTGAGTTTGACGGTGCACGCTACCGGCTCAACTACGACCGGCCGGGCAGCGTGGGCAAGGTGCGTGCGTATCACGGCGCGGTCCAGGGCGTCCTGCGTGCCTGGATGTGGGTGCTCAGCCTCGGCGCGGAGGGGCTCCGCGCTGTTGCGGAAACCGCCGTGCTTAACAACAACTACCTACTCCGGAAGATGCTTGCCGTCCCGGGCGTAGGGATCCCATACCCCCACAAACGTCGCATTGAGCAGGTCCGCTACTCCCTTCAACGGCTTTTCGACGACACCGGCGTCAGCACCCACGACGTACGCGCCAGGGTTGCGGACTATGCGACGCACTACTGGACCAGCCACCACCCGTTCGTGGTGCCGGAACCGGCGACGCTTGAGCCGACCGAATCAAGCCCCAAGGAGGACTTGGATTGGTATGCCGGCGTGATCGAGGACGTCTGCGCCGAGGCGTATGCGGAGCCCGAGATCGTCAGGTCCGCGCCCCACGATGCCCCGGTTCACAAGATCGACGCCGAAGCTCTGGACGACCCCTCGAAGTGGGCGATGACGTGGCGGGCGTTCCTGCGCAAGAGGCAGTCATAAGCGGGGGCCGGCTCGCCGGCCCCGCGGAGTCGTCACCAGTCCGGGATGGGCGCGCTCAGCGAACGCGCCCTGACGACCACTGTCGCCCGCCGTACCGCCGCTGGAACAAGAACCCCCAGGCATACTGCCGCTACGATGACGACCCCCGCCGTCTGCGCGAAGACATCGGGCATGCTCATCCAACGGGCAAGGCTTGCCCCGCAACGCAGCACCAGCCAGGCGAGCAGGCCGAGCAGTATGAGCAGCAACCCTGCCACCATACCGTTGGCCGGCGCGACCCACTGCCTTGGATCGGGCGCCTCGAAGTTGACGTCGGCCGCGGTCATCGCGATTCCGAGGGCCGACCCGCACATCGCGCCGGTAAAGCATAGCCCCAACGACCACAGAAACCCCATGGGGCCGGCAAACCCCCTCTGGATCGCAGCCGTGACAACAAGCCCGGCAACCGCCGGCGGCAGGCCAAAGGCCACGACCTTGGAAATCACCCTGCTCCGCGGGTCAAGCGGCAACACCGCGAGGTGGTAGAACGCACCTCCCTCGACAGCGAAACACATTTGGGCTAGTGACAGAGCGATCACCGCCGCCATGGCGCCGCCAATTGCCGCGGCTGCCAGCGACCCAATGCCCCGCAGCGGTTGCATAGCGGCGACATACCCGATCCAGGCCAGGGGCATGGCCATTGGCTGCCATAGCCGGGGGCTGCGGGTGAGAATTGCCCAGTCGCGCCTGATCAGCGCCCCGACGACGCCTACCTGTTTGGGCGCAGGGACTGTAGCGGCGTAACGCCCAGCCACTGCCCTCCTGGTCCCCCGGCCCGGGCCTGCATACCGTGCCAGGTTGCGGTGTTACACCTTTGACACGGCTGCGGCCATGCCCAAACCCGCAGCCAGGCTGGCACAGGTGCCTCCCGCCAGTGAAAGCGCTCCGGCGGCAAATCGTCCTTCGGCCAACAAGTGTAGCACGGCGGCAGGCCACAGGACAGGTGCGGCAAACAACGCGGCGACTCCTGCGGCGGGGCTGCCCAGAATTCTCGATAAACCTTGGGCGATGGATTCCGGCAGCGACAGCTCGAGGGACCGGGCGGTCATGACGCGCATGTAGAGCAGCGCGCCGATAAGAGATCCGATCAGTCCCATGATCTCCCTGGCGCGCGTGGACGAAGCCCACCGCCCCAGAAAGGCGGCGACCAGCACCGCCGCCGCAGAGACCAATACAGTCAGCGAAAGCACGAATACTGCGCTCAAGGGAACCGCATACCACGCGCCGAACACCGCGGCATACGCCAACGAGGCTGGAAGAGCAAATAGGGCAACGAGGCCGCCTACCGTCAGCCCTGTCTCCGCGACCCTTGCGTACACCACCCCGCTCCGGTGAAGAGGCAGCGCCATCATCCAACCCAGGTCCGAGCGTCCGTATAGCACGTCGTTGGTCTGCGCGAGCCCCGTCATGAGCCCCGCGGCCGAGCCCATCAGAAGGAAGAGCCCCGTGACCTCAGCCGGGGTCGGAGGTAGCACCGTTGCCGCGGCCACCGGACCGGCATTCGCGAAGCGGTACATGAGCCCGGCCACGGAGTAGAGGATGAACTCAAAGATCAGGATCATGATCCACATCCAGAAACCCTGCATGGATGCCCGTTCGTCGCTCTTCGCCAGCTCGCGGCCTTTTCTCATGCGGAGCCACGCAAAGTCCCAGAGCAGTTTGAACGTACTAAACGGGCCGCTCACCGCGGTCACCACCCACAAGCGTCGCCACAACGCTCGCCAACTCGCCGGGGCGCGCTCCGGTGACCTCCAGAAAGACGTCCTCCAGGGACGCGGCTCCGGCCGCCGACATCTCCTGGAGCTCTGAAAGCGAGCCGTCAGCGAGCAGCTTCCCACCTGCGATGATCCCGACGCGGTCGCAGAGCCCCTGTGCAAGCTCCATGATGTGCGTGCACAGGAACACAGTACGGCCCCGGTCCTTGAGCAGCCGCAGAAGGTCTTTGGCCAATCTTGCCGACGGCGGGTCGAGCCCTTCGGTGGGTTCATCGAGAAAGACGACCCCCGGGTCGTGTATCAACCCGCAGGCCCAAGCCAGTTTGCTCCGCATGCCGTGGGAATACGACTCGCACGGCGAGTCGGCTACCTCGGTAAGCTGCATCAGATCGAGCCACCTTGCGACTCTCTCCTCGCGAGGCTCCGGCAGCCGATAGACGGCGGCCAGAAAGCGCAGGTGCTCCCTGCCCGTCAGTTTGGGGTAGAAAAAGGACCGGTCAGGCACGTATCCAATCAGAGTCTTGGCCCGCTCAGGCTGCTCCGCGACATCGTACTCGCCGACCACCACGCGCCCCTTGTCGGGCAGGAGCAGGCCGACCGCCATCTTGACCGTGGTGGTCTTGCCCGCCCCGTTCGGCCCCAAAAAACCGAAGATCTGTCCGCCGGGAACCGTAAGTGTGAGGTCATCGACCGCCTTGACCTTGCCGAACGACTTGGTGACGCCCTCGAATCTGAGCATTGCCAACCCCCATTACTGGGATGTTATGCCATTGCATTCTATTCAGGCATGGGTTGAGAGCTTCCTCCATCGGATGACTACGCCGTCCTCCAGTTGCCGCGGTCTACAGGACAGATGCCATCCCTGCCGCGAAAACTCCAGCCACTGGTCCACGTCTTCCGGCCGCTTGCGTTGCCGGGACCCCGCCGCCCCAGACCAGAGCTATCGGAGGTGCTTTCCATGCCTTACGACATCTTGCTCCGACGCGGGTACGTGGTCGATCCCCGCAACAACGTATCAGGCGTGATGGATCTGGCCGTCGATGACGGCCGGGTCGCCGAAGTGGGCCCGGTCATTTCTGCCAAGAACGCCCGCCAGGTCGTTGACCTGGACGGTCTCACCGTCTTTCCCGGGCTGGTCGACGTCCATGTCCATGTATCAAAGTTGCTCGGCGGGACGCACGGCTTTCGGATGCTGGCCCTTGCCGGGGTGACCACGGCGCTCGACTGCGCAGGGCCTATCGACTCGGTGCTGACCGGCATGGCCCGGGCAGGCGCGGGAATCAACGTCGCGGTCCTCAACGCGGCCGCTCCCGGCCGTTCCGTCGAAGGTTCAGACCCCGGCCCGGATGAGATATCGACCGCAGTGGCGCGCATGCTTGACGAAGGCGCCCTCGGCGTCAAGCTGATGGGCGGCCACTACCCCCTCACGCCGGACGCGACGGCAGGTTTCATCACCGAAGCCAACCGCAGGCGCTGCTACGTTGCGTACCACGCGGGGACGACACGCCACGGCAGCAACTATCACGGTTTCCAGGAAGCACTTGAGCTCGCCGGCGACAACTCATTGCACCTCGCGCACATCAACGCCTACTGCCGCGGCGTGGCGACCGGCGACCCGATCGCCGAGACGACGGGCGCTCTGGCTGCCCTGCAAACCCGCCCGCACATCGCCGCGGAGTTCCACCTGGCGACGATCAATGGCACCAGCGGCAAGTGCGTAGATGGCGCGCCGGAGAGCCACGTGACGAGGACTTGTCTCCGGATGCGCGGCTACCCGGACACCAAAGACGGCCTGGCGCAGGCGTTCCGCGCGAAGTACGCACACGTAACCGCGGACGCGGGCGGAACGAACATACTCCTTACCGGCGAGCAGGGGTTGGAGTACTGGCAGGCCAATGAAGGGGTATCGACGGTCGGCTTCCCGGTCAACAACCGGACGACGGCCTTCTTGTGCGCGGCGGGCCGACAGGGGGACGGGAACCTTGCCCTGACTGCCCTGACCACCGACGGCGGGGTATCCCGCGCAATTTCCTGCTTGAACGGGGCCTCTTGCTGGTGGAGTTCGACCTGTGGACGCTTTCCGAATTCGTAAGCATGGTCTCGAGCAATCCAGCCCGGATGCTGGGCCTTTCGGGCAAAGGGCATCTCGCGCCGGGTGCCGACGCCGACATCACCGTGGTGGACCTCAAGCGCCGCCGAGCCGTGCTGACGATCGTCGGTGGCCTGGCCGTGATGTCCCACGGGGTGATCACCGGTCGGGGCGGCCGGATCATCACGACCGAGCGCGGGGCAGGCACGCTTCGGGCCGCCGGCGTACCGCACCAGATTGCCGACATGGGCGAGAGCCTGCTATACAAGCGATAGTACGGGAGGTTCCGCAATGTCTGCAAAACGACGTCGGAGCAAGGATATCCTGCTCTATTGGACCGATCGCGTCCTTCGTTCGCCACAAAGCCAGCTCTCAGCGCTCTGTTTGGTGATCCTGTCCCTCGTACTCGCTGGCGCGGCGCTATTCCAGGCGGTGGGAGCGCCCGGCGGCTGGGGAACAAGCCTGTGGGACGCATGGAGTTCGGTAACCGGGCTTGGTAAGCTCACACCCGGCGTCCTCCCGGGCGTCTTGGCTGTGGATACCGGCCTCACGCTGATCCGGTGGTTTATCTTCGGTTTCCTTGTCAGCATGATCGGCACGGCGATCCGGCAGCGTCTGACCACCGTCCGCAGCGGCGCAACGCTGGTTCTCGACCGCGATCACACCGTTGTCCTCGGCTGGAACGAGACGATCTATTCGATTCTCGACCTTCTCCATTCTGAGGATGAAGGATCCCACCGCAAAGCGGTCGTGGTGCTGTCCGGACTGAGCAAGGACGAGATGGAGCGCCGCATCGAGAAGTACTGCCGGTCTCGCCGCGCCCGCCGCACCATCTGCCGGACGGGCAGCATCGATTCGGTCGCGGACCTCGAACGGGTCAACCTGGCCGCCGCCGACGGGGTGTTGGTGATCGGGGACGACTCGGGCAAGGAACACCTGATCGACGGCCACGTCCTCCGCGCCGTGCTGGCTTGCAGTGAGATCGCCAAGCGGGCCGGCCAGGAGGCGAAGTTCGACCTTCTCGTGGGCCACAGGCTGCCGCAGACGGGCCAACTCGTGGCCAACCTCTCCGACCAGTGGGAGGGCTTCCGGGTCAAGACCGTCCATACCCTCAGCGTGCTGGCCAAGATCGTCGCCCAGTGCGCCTGGCAGCCCGGACTGGCAGCCGTGTACCGGGAATTGTTGACCTATTCACATCTGGGTATGGAAACCGCATCGCCGTCTCCCGACCACAGCGATGAGATCTACTGCGTCCCGGCCGGGGAGGCGGGGGTTCCCGCGGGCAGTTCGTTTGAGCAGTTGATCTGGGGCATGAAGCAGGCCCTGCCGATCGGGTACCTCAAGGGGACTGACCTCTACCTCAACCCGACCGGACCGGCCGCCGCCGAGCCGTTGGTTGCGGATGACATCATCGTCGCGCTGGCGCCCGCCCGCAGGGATGTGAGCTTTGAGACCGGCGGAACGCCTCCCGGGTTCTCCGACCTCCTCGCCGGAGCGCAGTCAGCCCCCCGTTCCGTGCTGTTGGCCGGCCGTGGACAGAAGGCCCGCACCATCCTCGCCGACCTGGTTCATTACCTTCCCGAAGGCAGCACCATCGCCGGAGTCGAAGACATCGACACTCTGGCGGAGGCCGCGGCGTCGAGAGAAGCCGCAAGGGGAGCCGTCTCGGTCACCCGCGTGCCCTGCGACGATCTTTCCCTGGTTCCTGTCGAAACCCTGAGAGAACTCGTCACCGGGTTCGACATCATCGTGATCGCATCTGACGAGCGTGACCGCGAAGAACACGACACCTCCATGCTTGCGCAGATCTCCGCGGTGCGCGCAGCGTGCGGCAAGGGGCTCCGGCAGCCGGTCATCGTCGCCGAGCTCCTGGACCAGCGCGACTGGCAGCTCGCGGCGAACATGGGCGTCCGAGACATCTTGGTCACCCCGGAGTTGGCGAGCAACTACCTTGTTCAGCTGATCAAAAACCCGCTGCGGGCCCAGGTATACGCGCAACTGCTAGCGCCGGAGGGGGCCGAGATCCACATTCGCCCATCGGCCTCATATCTGCCGCCCGATGCAGCAGAGGTTAGTTTCAGCCAGTTGATGGCCGTTGCCCGCGCCCGGCGTGAGACTCTGATCGGCTACTTTGAGCCGTATGTGGCTTCAGCGCGTGGCGCCAGGCTGGCGCTCAACCCGTCCGACAGAGACCGCGCCTACCCGGCCGGGCATTTTGACCGGGTGGTGGTTGTCGCCCCCGAATAGCCCATCGTGGCGAAGCTCAATGCAGGTGCCGGGCCGGTGTTGTACAAAATGCCCGGCGTGGGCACTCTTGCACTGGTGCGATCAAACTGATGATCCGAGGTGGCGGGAGTGACCAACGACCCACGCGCAAAGCAGCTGAAGGATGAAGCAAACTTCAACCCCGTCCGGGCTCATGCGTATGTGACGTACGACGGCAAGTGCGCGTTCTGCGGATGCGACCTTATCGACACGCCTGAGCACTATGCCCTGGGGACGATCGACCATCTGCTTCCCAAGGGCGAATACCCCGAACTCGCGGACCTTGAGGTCAATCACGTCCTGTCGTGCTTCACCTGTAATCAACTCAAGGACGGCTATCACGGGCTGCAAAAGGGCGAGGACCCCGAGAAGACGCTGCACGAAGGACGCGAAGAACTCCTCAGACGCGCAAGGGCCCATCTCGATCAGAAAAGGCCCCGCTGGGAAACCGAATGGAGCACCGCAAGGCGGATTCTGCGGGGCGATCGTCCTGAGAACGATGGACCGGTTGCCCGGGACAGGTGATCTCCGGCTTCGCCCGGTTAGTCCTGCCAAAAAGGCATAGCCAATTCATATCCCAGGTCAACGAGCAACTCGCGCAACTCGAGCTCATCCAGCCACCGCTGCGGTATGGCCTCCGGCCCGAGCGACGTGCCCATGATCGCCCCGCTCCGAGCGCGTCCCCGACAGCGCCGCCGAGCAGGCAGCCGAGGACTGGACGGCGGGCATTCTCAATGTCCATCGCACTTTACCCTCCAACCATCCACGACATGGAGAAAGAACCGGACTTGACCGGCCTCCCACGGCGGCCGCTGCAGGCCCTCTTCGTCTGGCGGAAGGCGAAGCCACCCCAAGGGTTAAAGTAACCCGCAGTACCTACGCGAGGGGGACAACTGGATGAGTGCATTCACCTTCGCCGCCGCCGGCGATGCGATCATCACCAAGCGTTGCTCTCAGAAGACAGACCCCGCCTTTCTGGCCATGGTCGAGTTGATCCGGCACGCTGATGCGTCTTTTGTTAACCTGGAGGTCGTCACTCCCCGCCCGCCCCTCGTGCCCTCGGCCGAGCACGGCGGCGCCAATCTCGGCGCAAAGGAGTATGTCCTTGACGAACTGAGGTGGATGGGTTTCGACCTCTTTAGCGTCGCCAACAACCACTCCAACGACTACACCTACAAGGGGCTCGTTGACACGATGGACGCCCTGCGCGAGCGCGGGATGGTCTTCGCTGGCGGGGGCCTGAACCTCGGCGAGGCCCCTTCGCCGGCATACTTCGATGCCCCCGACGCACGCGTCGCCGTGCTCGCCGCCTCCGCGAGCTATGTCGTAGGTGCGCCCGCGGGGCCATCCCGCGAGGACATGCCCGGCCGCCCCGGGATCAGCCCGTTGCGTGTGGACTACGAGTATGCCCTTGATGCCGACCGGTGGGCTGCCTTGATGGACATCGACGAGGCCCTGGGTACAGCCCAGTTGATGCGGGAGAGGCGCGCCTCCGCCCGTGTGCCCGCGATCGAAGGGATGACGGACTTCCTTGGGCTGAAGTTCGTCAAAGCTGCCCAGGCAGGCATCCGTGAACGGGTCAATCAACGCGACCTCGACGATATCTGCCGGTGGATCAGCGATGCGAAGCGCCAGGCCGAATTCGTTGTCATGAGTTTGCACGCGCATCAGGGCCGGGGACGGCGCGGCAACTCGCCGGACCTCGCCGAGTTCCTGCCCGATGTGGCTTACCGGCTCGTCGACGCCGGCGCCGACGCCGTCGTCGGGCACGGTCCGCACATGCTCAGGGCACTTGAGGTGTACCAGGGTAAACCCATCTTCTACTCGCTCGGCGACTTCTACTATGTTAGTTGCGGCATTCAGCGTTACCCTGCGGAGATCTACCGCAATCTCGGCCTGCCCGAGGACGCCACGCCGGCCGACGTGCAGGACATCAACAACAAGGACAAGGACGGCAACCCGCGCGGCTTCGCAGCGGACGAACGGTTCTGGCAATCCGTCATCCCGGTCTGCCGCTTCGAGGACTGGAAGCTCGCTTCGCTCGAACTCCACCCCATCGAGCTCAACTGGCGGGCCCGCCACCGGTCCCAGATTGGTGAGCCGCGGCTGGCGGACGCCGCCAAAGGTACGGATATCCTCAATCAGCTAGCGCAATTGTCTGAGCCGTTTGGAGTCAAGATCCGCATCGAACCATCGGGAGATTACGTGGTCGGCAAGGTCATTTGGCAGGGTTCATGTTAGCCAGACCCGCCCATTGACCCTGGATGCTGCGGGGCGATATGAGCAGCCTGGTCCTTGCGGTTGTTTGCAGTGTAGCAGGAATTGCGGCCCTTATCTCGCGGGATGAGTTGGTGCATTCCGCCCGCGGGTACTGAGCGCCACCGTCCATCTACGGGCTTGTCGCAGGGATGATGGTGATGGCGGTCAGTCGCTTGTAGTTCACTAAGCAGAAGACCGGGGCAGGCCGCCAAATCCGGCCCGCCCCCAGTAGCCTTGCGCCATTGGCTTGGCCGGAGCTATGTGCCCCGCTTCGTGTAGATCAGCATTTCCTCTGGCTTGACAATGCCGTAATCGTACCCGTATTCCTTTACCTTGGCTTCACCCTTCGGTGTCGTGAGAATTGTCCCGCCATGGCCGTACACGATCCCGTGGGCCATGATCACGTTGCCGTCGACGATGGTCATCGCAGCTTCGCCCCGCTCCATGTCCAGCACGGTGATGTCGGCGTCCGCACCCTTGCCGAGATGGCCTTTATGGTGCAGCCCCAGCATCCTGGCCCCGGCGGTTGACGTCTTTAAGATGAACTCGTTGAGTGTGAGGGCGTTGTACTTGACCAGGCAGAGCCCGTACTCGACAGCGACGTTGCGCGGGGTCGATCCGCCGTCCGTTCCGATGGCGTCGACGACGAAGTCACCGGCCTTGTCCTTGCGTACCGCGCACAGGAAAGTCGCCTGCGGCGAATTGACGGGGAAGCTGATCGGGACGTTCGTGTTGCGCTCGCGGAACAGCGCCACTCCTTTTTCGCCCGTGTAAATGACAGTCACGCCGCCCTCGGTCACCTTGACCAGGCAGTACCCATCCATGATCGCGGCCTCAAGGCCCGCGGCGTCGATCGAGTAGCCGCGCATACGCAGGCAGTTGCGTGTGACGTGGCTGGCCGGCTTGCCGTCAGGGCCGATCTTTGCCCCGGTGCCGTTGATTACGGCGAGGTAGGACTCGTGAACGAGGTTCTTCTTTTCCTCGATTGCCGCAAGGCCTTCCATGACCTCCTCGACCGGATCCTTGACGAGGCCGCGGAGGTAGCTGTTGACATGGGCGATGTGCAGGCAGTTGTCACCGGTCAGTTCGACGGCTTCGAGCAGGCCGCGGAGGTCGCTGCCGGTTTCCGTGCTGCCGACGTGGAACGCGATGTACACCCCGGCACGGTTGCATAGCTCGATGATCTTCGCCGTCGTCGCCGGAGTCGAAGGGTTGTGGCCTCCCACGATCTTGACGCCGATCGCGCCGTCCGCGACCGCGAGGTCGATCAGGCGGACCAGCTCGGCATCTGTGGGAGCCTCGTCCGGCCACGCGCCGATGGTCTGCAGCCCGGCGACATTCATGCCGCAACTCCACTCCGGCCACTCACGCAGGACGCCCCTCATGTCGCCCATGTCCAAGACCGTGCATACGCCCTTGAGGGCCATCATCCGCTGGGCCGGGCCCTGCACATGCGTGTGCGTGTCGACCACGCCCGGCATTGCTGTGTACCCCGAGAGGTCGACGATGCGGGCTGCCGCAGCCCCGTTGAGTTCATCGCCCAGTTCCACGACCTTGCCGCCGGCCACGCCAACATCCAGGACTTTGTTTACGCCGTTGACGGGGTCCACCACCCGGGCGCCCCTGAAGATAACGTCGTACTGGTGTGCCACACGCCATTCCCCCTTGTTTTGCGCTCACCGCCGTTGCAGGCTACTTTCCTACGCGGAGGTTCTGCGGGGCGAACTTCGTTGACGGCGTCCTGGTCTCCTGTGCCCCCGCACGCCTCAGGCACGGAGGTGGCTGGTGTCGTTGAGCGAGTGCGTCACCACATGGCCAGGCTCGACCGTCAGCCGGTGGATTCCCGTGTCGCCAGTGCGGAAGGCAAAGAACGGACGCCGCTGAAGCGGCGACCAAAGCGGCATGCCGTAGATGACCTGAAGTAGCGTGCTGATTGACCCCCCGTGGGCGACGACGCATATGCTCCGGTCCGAATAGCCGTCCACCAGTTCGGCGTAGAAACCGAGCACACGCCCGGTCATGCCGAACTTGCTCTCGCCGCCCGGAAAGGGCAGGTAGGCCCGTGGTTCACCGCCGAACTCCGGCCACTTTCGAGCTGCCTCTTCGTACCGCAAACCGCCCAGAATGCCCGTGTCGATCTCGCTAAGGCGCGCGTCAAGGGTCACGGCGATCCCAAGCCTCGCCGCGAGAATATCGGCCACACCCCTTGCCCTCGCCAGCGGGCTCGCGAACAGGACGTCGCAAACGTAGCCTTCGGAACTCAGGCGGTCTGCCAGAAGGCAAGCCTGGTGTTTGCCCTCGGCGGTCAGAGGCGCGTCCCAGCCCGCGCCCTCGATACGGTGTTCGTCGTCTCCGAGCGAGCGGCCGTGCCGCACCAGAAGCAGTTCCATGCACCGTCACCTCGACGCGGCAGGCTAGCAAGAAGCTTGCCGGAGGTACTCAGTCCCCATCGTCACTCGCGGCGCCCCGCGCCCGCCACTCCGGTATTCATCTTCCAGGAGGCTCATCATCACGAAGTCGTGATAGCGGTGCTCGTAGAAGTACCCGTCCCGTTGGATACCTTCGCGCCGGAAACCCATTTTGGTCCACCACGCCAGCGCCGCCTCGTTGAAGCCGACGACGCCGATTGCCAGCCTGTGCAGGCTCAGTTCGCCGAAGGCATAGTCGAGCAACAAGGCCATCGCCTCCGAAGCCAACCCCTTGCCCCGGGAGTCCCGGTCGCCGATGATCATCGTCACATCGGCCGTCCGCCACGGGTGAAAGATGCGGAGCAGTCCGGTTTCACCGATGGGGCGGTTGTCCTCCCTGCGGCAGATCATGAACCAGGCCCGGTCCTTGGCTTTGCCCACGCGGTCCACGTACGCATGCGCCTCGTCAAGGGTGCAGGGGGTGGCGAATGCCGCAAGTCCCCGCAGTTCGGGGTCGTTCATCCAGTCGTACAAGACGTCCGCGTCTCCGGCCTCAAGCGGCCGCAGGTAGACGCGCTGGCCAACAAGGAAGGCGCCGTGCGCCGGGGTCATCTCGTGTTGCTCAGTCATCACCGCCAACACCTCGCAAATTGAACATGTATCCAGCGCGGTACAGGGGCGTTGCCGTGCGAGGGCGATTGCCAAGCCTTTCTTAGTCAGCGGCGGCACAAACCGTAACTCCACCGGCGCTCGTCTTGGCTCACGCTAAAACGAGCCAGGCCCCCATGCCGTGGAGGCCTGGCCGACAACCGACCCGGCCGGTTGCTGTCTTCTCACCGTAGCCCGCAAACATCCGAAACGGGATGTTACCGATCGCCTGCCCGTTCTCCGGCCACGGCCACCTGCCCTGTCTTTGCCGAAAGAACCTTCTCGATCCGTTGCAGCGCCCATTCCATCTCTTCTTCGGTGATGGTAAGCGGCGGAGCGAAGCGGATCACGTTGTCGTGCGTTTCCTTTGCCAGGACACCTTCTCCGGCCAACCGCTCGCAGTAAGGACGCGCCTTTGTATCGAGTTCCACGCCTACGAACAGGCCGCGGCCCCGGACATCGATGATGTGGGGATTGCTGATCTTTTGAACACGCTTCAGGAATCTCCCGCCCATGACCCGCGACCGTTCAGGCAGATCGAGCTCCTGCAGCACCTCGATCGCAGCGATCCCGACCGCCGCGCCCATCGGGTTGCCGCCGAACGTGGAGCCGTGTGACCCGGCTCGAACACCCCGAGGATGTCGTCGTCCGCCGCGACGCAGGATACGGGGTACGCGCCTCCGCCCAGGGCCTTGCCGATGATGTACACGTCGGGTCGGACATCCTCCCAATCGCAGCAGAACATCTTGCCGGTCCGACCGAGGCCGGTCTGGATCTCGTCCGCGAGAAGCAGCACGTTGTGCCTCTTGCACAACTCCCACGCCCTGCGCATGTACCCGTCGGGCGGAATGCGGATACCCGCCTCGCCCTGGATCGGCTCGACTAGGAAGGCTGCCGTGTTGTCAGTGATCGCAGCCTCAAGGGCGTCGAGGTTGCCATACTCGATGATCCGGAAACCGGGAGTGAACGGGCCGAAGTCAGCTCGGTACGCCTCATCGGATGAGAACCCGACAATTGTGGTCGTCCGCCCGTGGAAATTGCACTCGCAGGTGATGATCTCGGCCTTGTCCCGCGCGATGCCCTTGACTCTGTACCCCCAGCGGCGAGCCGCCTTAAGCGCCGTCTCGACGGCTTCGGCGCCGGTGTTCATCGGCAGGACCTTTTGCTTGCCCGTGATCTCGGAAACCTTTGCATAGAACAGCCCGAGCTTGTCGTTGTTGAAGGCCCGTGACGTCAGAGTACACCTGTCCGCCTGATCCTTAAGCGCCTGGATAATCCTAGGGTGACGGTGGCCATGGTTGAGTGCGGAATAAGCACTCAGCATGTCCATGTACCGTTTGCCCTCAGGATCCCATACCCAGACCCCTTCGGCCTGGGAGATCACCACGGGCAGCGGTTTGTAGTTGCGCGCGCCGTAAAGCTCGGTTTGATCGAGAATCTCTTTGGTGCTCGGCATCAACATCACACTCCCTCGCCCGCCTACCTTGACCTTACATTTTACTCACCTAGTTCGACAATGGAGCCCACCCATACTGGCACAAAACCGTAGTCAGGCTCGCAATGACATCCGGACGGAGGCGTGGTCGTCTACTCACTAATGAATACGCAGGCTCTCGTGCGGATAACGGCGATCAGTATCCTTCGCCCCGGCGTTCGCGGAATTCCTCGCTCGGGGGCACGATCAAGGGCCCCAGGCTCTCGCCGTACCGGACCAAGTTGACGGTAACCTGCGTGGTGATCCGCGCTTGGGGGTACTTGAGCTGCCAGAGAAACGCATCCCAGTCTGGGTACGTCAGAAACGTCTTTCGGACGGCGAGGCCGAAGCCAATGAAGTCCGCGCCGAATTCGCGCTGGGAACGTGCGATGGTCCTGTCGACCAGCTGCTTAACGTAGTCCGCAATCGCCCTCTCGGCGATGGGGCTGTTGCGCGGATCTGTGTAGTCGGTGAGTGTCTTCGTTGCGAGGTACTCGACGTCCATCTCCACCTTGATATCCAGGGTGACCGAGTCCCCGTCTCTCCGCACGCGGACCTTCTCCCGGCTGTTCCGAAGATCGACGCTCCACGCGGCAGCCGGGTCGTCGGGAAATTGCGGGTCGGGAATGGAGAAGGCGCCGCGTTCGAAGTCCCCGGTCAGGATGAGCACAGCCCGGGTTTCGTCGCCGGTGATGGTGCCGATCATTGTCCCTCCCTTGAACACCGCGGACCCCAGCATCTCGACGGGTCCCCCGCCAAGCCGCGGCGTCTGGCCGGCCTCAAGGTCGGTCGTTGCCCCCCCTGGGTTGGGCGAAGAGGGGCATTGCGTTCCGACGGGCGGCGTTGCCCTGGTCTGCGCGTCGGAGCCTCCCGAGCCGCCAGAGCTACCTGCACCACCGCCTGGCCCCCCGCCCTCCGGACTGCTGCCCATGACCTGGTGGTTTATGGCTATCAGAGGGCAGATCGGCTGGGTATCCTCCGACACAAGCCTTTGCCAGAAGTCCTCAAGTTGCACGGCTTTGAACAGCCCGGTTATGCTATGTTGCTGCATGAGCCCGAGGATGAACTTGCTGGGATTGGTCTCCAACGGCGACATGGTGACCTTGATTAAGTCGGCTGCCCTTCCGGGGCATACCGCCACGAACGTGGTGCCCCTCGTCCCGCGAAAGCGGTCCATTGTGCCTGCCAGGGGACGCACATCGGTACGGGCGCACTCCTCGCCAAAGACGACAAGCTGAGCGTGTTGAAGCGAAAGTTTTCGGCCCAGCGTCACTGAAGCAAGGTCGATGGCCTCCAATCCGGTGGGGGCCGCGATCGATAGGCTCAGGTAGGTCGCTTCTTGCGTGCTGGCGCCGGCTCCTGATTCCGTCCTATGCGGGATGGCGATCTGAAACGATGTCACCAGCATCCCCTGGGAGTCGATGTCGAACCCGATGGTCTGGACCCATCCCAGGTCCTCGAGCTCGACCCGGTCCCAGCACCCCGGGCACCCAACGATGATCGCGGCAAGCAAGAACGATACCGCCGCGGCTCGCCGCCCCCGCACACCGGTCACGGCCTGCGTCTCCGAGGCCGAAGCCTGCTAAGCGCAAACATCGCCAGCGGCCAGCCCATGATCAAGATCACGCCATATGGCCTGAGGATGTCAAAGTCGATGATCACGGAAGTGCTGGTGTCCGGGATCAAGGAGGCGCAGACGAGGGTTGCCAAGGCAACAAGCGGAGTGAGGGGCCGGTATGCACGCAGGCCAAAAGCGGACGCCAAAGCAATGCTGCCTGCGTAGACACCAAGCCCCATACGCACCACGCCGGAGCCGAGCCAAATAAGGACAAACAGGGAGTCAAAGCGCTGAAAGAAGCGGCCAAGGTAAACACGTCGAGCCACACGCAAAAGCGAGGCGGATTGCTGTATCAATCTGGGATAGGTAAGGACCATGTGTGCCGCGATCACCACAACTGTGAGCATCACAGCCGACGCGACCGTCCCCCAGATCGCTGCGCGGCCGATGTCGCGCGGTTTCCTGATGTATGCGGCGATCACGCCAAGCACCATGATTTCCGAGTACACAGCCTGCCTGACAAATGCGGTCTTGGCCAGTGCGCCGACGCCCGGCCCGAGCAGGGGGTAGAACTGCTCCGTGCCCCACGAAGGGATTGTCAGCAGCACGAGCAGCAGCACTGAGCAGGCCGTGAATATGCCCCACACCACGCAGAGTCTGCCCACGACCTCGGTGCCGCTGGCGGCCACGTATGCCCCGAGGGCGAATCCCAGAATCAGCAGGAAGCTCAACGGGGTGCGTGGCAGATAGGTGGATATGAGAGCGCTGCCGATCTGGTATGCGCAGGCGGCGCACAGCCCTGCCGAGTAAGCGAAGAACGCGATGCCGAGCAATGCCCCCACTGTTCTCCCGGCCAGTTTCTTGCTGACGTCAATCAGGTTGAGGCCAGGGTATCGCTTCAGCAGTGCGACCATAGCGGCAATCCAGACTGCGGAAAGGAGCGCCGATGCTATCGGGACAACCCAGGCGGCGGTCATCGCCCCCTTGGCCATCCGTTCGGGAAAGGCCAGGAAGGCCTTCATGACCTCCGACATGAACAGGATGGCGGCCGCCTCGGGCCAGCCGATGCGTCCGTCGCGGATCAGCGGCTCAGCTGGCACATCGGCTCTGCCGCTCACGGCGTATGCTCATCGTCCTTGCTCCGTCTCCTCCGGTCCCCAGCTGCTTCCATCTCGGCCACGGGCGCCTGCTTGGGATGGCGGCGGCCGGACGGCGGCCGGGTATGGGCAGGTCGGCGCCACATCGCGCGCGCGCTCGCCCGCCAGAAGGCGTCTGCTGCGTGCGGCTGAGAGGGGAGCACCGGAGCCGTGACCGGGACACCGAATGAACGGAGAGACAGCAGGTTGGTAAGCAAGAATACCGCCGCCATGGTCAGTCCGGGAATGCCTAGAATCCCGGCGACGATCATCAGCACGTACTTCGTCACCCGGACCAGGAGTCCCAGGCTGTAATCGGGCACCGCGAATACGCCTAACCCGGAGATGGCGACGAGGACGACCATTATCGGGCTGATAATCCTCGCCTGAACGGCGGCCTGGCCAAGGATGACAGCGCCGACGATGCCGATTGTCGGGCCGATTACGTTCGGGATGCGGATTCCCGCCTCGCGGATCAGCTCGAAAGCAGACTCGAGCACCAGCACCTCGACAAACGCCGGGAAGGGGATTGGTTCACGCGTTGCCGCAAGTGATAGCAGCAGTTGCGTCGGTACCATCTCGGGGTGGAAGGTGACAACGGCCACATACAGAGGGCTCAGGAACAACGCCAGGCCCATGGCGGTCCACCGCACCAGGCGTAGAAACGAACCGAGCAGTGGATTGACGTAGTAGTCCTCTGCCGACTGCATCAAGGACCACAGCGTCACGGGCACGACTACGGCAGAAGGCGATTCGTTGAGTATCGCGACGTGGCCCTCCAGGATCATGGACGCGACGCGGTCCGGTCGCTCCGTCATCATTGCGGCGGGGAACGGGCTCGCCGGGCGGTCGCCGATGTAGTTGGCGACCATCTCGTTGGTCAACAGCGTGCCGACCTTGATCGACGCCATCCGCCGCCGCACTTCGTCAACGAGCTTGGGGTTGGTAATCCCATCGATGTACAAGATGGCGTGGGCCGCGTGGTTGAAGGCGCCGCTGTCAATTCGCTCTGCGACCAGCTTGGGCGTAGCCAGCATCGTTCTGATAAGCGATTTGTTAGTGATGAGGTTCTCGACGAAACTGGTGTGCGGGCCACGCACAACCGCCTCTGTTATCGATTCCGACAGCGGCCGGCTGAGGTGGCGTTGGGTTTCACAGATCAGGGCCTTGGCCTCGCCCTGGACCATGATGACAGTGTTGCCCTCGACGATCGCCTCGACCACTTCGGAGTAGATAACCGCGGTCCGCACGGACCGTTCCGGTATCAGCCGTCCACGCAGCGTGTCAACGGTGATGGGGTAGGGAACCTTTTCGGTGTTCAACTGGAGGATGGCCCTGAGCAGGACCCGCTCGACCGCGTCGGGGTCGGAGATCCCCTGCATTGTGAACAATGCCGCTTCAACCTCATCGCCGCTGGAGGCGACGGCAAACTCCCGGAGGATTAGGTCTTCGTTACGGGGAGCGTGGAACATCCGCATGATCGCTTGTTTGTTCTTCTCAAGCCTTCGCGACAGCCTGTTGCCGAGCAATTCACGCTCGGATTCGCTCATTCCCCCGAAGGGGGTGACCGGCGGCGGGAGAGCGTCCTCAGGCCTCGGCCGCGTGGCCTCGCGGTGCTTCCCGTGGGCGAGGATGCGCCGCCTGCGGTACCTCCTCTGCTCCCCGGTTGCGAACGGAGGTTCCTCGCGGACGTGCCCGTCCACGACGTCTTCTCCGCCGCCGGGAATGCCTGGCTCGCCACGGTCCTCGATCGAGAAATCCGTCGGCGGAGCGGGTTCAAGAAAGATGCGCCGCAAATACTTCCGCAAGTCCATGCAGATAGTGTGCTGGGGTTTGGCTTAGGATATCAGCCCATGGAAAAATCGGTGCCGGGTGCCCGGGTATGTGGGCTCCTAGTCATCGTGCCAGCCTCCGGCCGCCTGACGGTAGGCGGCTCGTCCACCGCCCATCGCAAGCAGGGCGGCCACGACTGCCGGGTCGAACTGAGTCCCGCTGCACCGCTTGAGTTCCGCCATCGCCTCTTCCTCTGTCATCGCTCTGCGGTACGGGCGTCCGCTGGTCATGACGTCGTAGGCGTCAGCGACGGCAATAATGCGGGCCAGAAGCGGGATGTCCTCGCCGGCGAGGCCGCGCGGATAGCCGCTGCCATCCCAGTGCTCGTGGTGGCTGAGAATGAGGTCGGCGATGGGGGCGAGGTTGGCGCTGGCCACGGCGATACGGTACCCGATTTCGGGGTGCCGCTTCATGGTCTGCCATTCCTCGGCCGTCAGCTTCGCCGGCTTGAGCAAGATATCGTCGGGAATGGCCACCTTTCCGACATCGTGCAGGATCGCCAGAAGCGATAGATTGGTCAACTGGTCCTCGCTCAGGCCCATGTCGACGCCGAGGGCACGTGCGACTTCCTGCATCCGCCGGGCGTGTTCCTCGGTCTCATGCGTCTTTTCCCAGAGGGTCTTCTCAAGCGAGGAGATGATCGAGCTGTGCGTGCTCTTGGATTCGAGGAGCTTGTTCCGGTACATCCGCTCCTCAGCCTCACGGATCACATCCTGGATTCCCTGACCCGGCGAAACCTTGGTGCACATACCGAGGGCGATGCTCAGCGGGATCGGCTTTGGATCGGCCCGCCGCAGGGCGGACCGGATCCGGAACATAATCTCCGTCGCTGCCTGCTCGTCCACACCGGGCAGGATCATGGCGAATTCGTCGCCGCCCCAGCGCGAGATGATGTCCGACCGCCTGAGGACCGAGTTGAGGAGTTGCGCGGCGCGCGCCAGGAGTTGGTCGCCGGTCTGGTGGCCGAAGGCGTCATTGACCAATTTGAGGCCGTTGATGTCACCAAGGACTATGGTCAGCGGCAGACAGGCGGCTGAATCGAGCCGTCTCAGTTCCTGTTCGAAGTAGGCGCGGTTGTATATGCCGGTCAGTTGGTCGTTGAACGTGAGTTGCCGGATTTTTGACTCCATCCGGTGTCGCTCGGTGATATCACGGGCAATCGTCTCAAGGCCGACGAATTGCTCGCTTGAATTGCGGAACGGCATCATGACGTGATCAAGGATCACCAGGCGTCCGTCCTTGCTCGTCCAGCTCAAGACCACGTCACGAATCGCGTCCGCTCCGCTTGCCAGTTGGTCCTTGACCTGCAGGAGCAACTCCCAGGAAGCCTCGTCCATGGCCTTGCGCAGAAGACCCGGCTCAGACCGGAATTCGTCGCGGGAGTAACCGAGGATCTGTTCACCCGCCTCGTTGATGCTCAATACGCTGAGATCGGCACCGGAAATCTGAAGGATGACCTCACCTGCATTTCGAGTCAGCCTGATGTAGTGTTGTTCAGACTCACGAGCGGCGAGTTCCGCCTGCCGCGTCTTTTCGAACAGACGGGCGTTCGCGATCGAGACTGCGGCTTGATTGGCAAAGATCGTCGCCAGCGTGAGGTCGTCCTTATCGTATTGCGCGGCGCCGTCGCGGCTCACGCGCAGGACGCCGACGGTCTCGTCCCCACACCTCAAGGGGACGATGATATAGGTTTCCCGGCGCATTATCGTGCCCGGAATCTGAATCACACGCGGGTCTGTGCTGACATCCCGAATCAGCAGCGGAGCCCCATCGACCGCGGATCTTCCGACGACGCCCTTGCCCCAGGGCGCGGACGCCCCGCTGACGGCTTCGGCGCGGTCGCCTGAGAATACCTCGGGGTCGAAATACATGTGCTTGGGGATAAGGGTGTCTCTGGCTTCGCTGGCCAGGTAGAGGATGACCGCGTGAGGCTCGAGCAAGTGCCGGAGCATTCGAACCGTGCCCACCAGGGTGGCCTCGGGGTCAAGTGACGCAGCGAGTTGTGACGCCTGTGCCAGCGCCGCAAGCTCACGCGTCTGATACCGCTGCCGTCTGAGCATCGTGATGACTCCGGTCGAGAAGAAGACCACTGTGCCGATGATGCCCCAGCCGAAGATAACCAGGCCGAGGTACCAGGTATGAAAGTCGTAGGCCAACGGGGCGGCCAACGCCGCGGCGGAGGTTCCGCCGAGCCACCAAACCCGTCTGCTTGCGTGAAACGGCGCGTCCAGGACCAGGATGAGAAGCGGGAGCGGCGCAAACCGGGAACTGGTGCCGCCGGTGAAATAGGTGACCACCGCCGTCAAGCATATGGCAGTGATTGCCCAGCCGAACTGCTCGGTCTTCTTGCCGGACCACATCAGGCCTGCCAGAGACAGGGCGGCGAGTCCGGCCGCGGACGAGAGGGAAAAGACGATCATCTGGGTTGCGCGAGACTTGTTCTCGACATCAAGCGACGACCCGGCGAGGCCCACAAGGAGGGCGATGAAGAGGATGGCGATGGCCACAGTATGAAGCCGCTCGAAGAGCATCCTCAAGCGATGTTCCTCGAGACCCGACTGAACCGGCCGTATCGGCTTCAGAACGCGGCACCTCCAGCAGGGGGCAAGGTTTTAGTCCGTTTGTTAGTTCATTGGTCGATGCTGGGAGGGCCCAAAATAAGCGTCAAGTGGCAGTGATAGGGAAATCAATCCGGGATGGGGTGGTCGATGGTGCCGCCTCCGAGCAGTTCGTCACCGCTGTAGAACACAGCAGCCTGCCCGGGCGTGACTGATCGCTGGGGCGTATCAAACAGCACCTCAACGCAACCGGGCTGTGCCGCCTGCGTGACCGTCGCCCAGGCCGGCCGGCTGCTGTATCTGATTTTCACCTCCGCCCGGACCGGGCCCGACCCCAGGCCGTCAATGGCCATCCAGCTGCAGTCCGAGGCGGTCAGCCCGTGACTGTACGTCGATTCCACAGGGCCCACGACGACCGCGCGTTCAGCCGGACGTATCGCGAGCACGTAAAGCGGCTCCCGGCTGGTCAGCCCCAGCCCCTTGCGTTGACCGACCGTGTAGTTGGCGATACCTTCGTGCCGGCCGATAACCCTCCCCGATGCGTCGAGGATCGGTCCCGGATCAAGGCCTTCCGCGGCACCGTCGACTGCCGCTTGATTTAGCATCGCGCGATAGTCCGACGAGACCGCAAAGCAGAGGTCTTGGCTCTCAGGGCGGTCGGCGACGGGCAGTCCCGCTTCGGACGCGAGAGCGCGGGCCTCGGATTTGGTGAGGCCGCCGAGCGGAAACCGGGACTTACCCAGTTGCGCCTGAGTGAGCCGGTATAGCGTATAGCTCTGGTCCTTGGCGCCGTCAGTGGCGCGCAGCAGGGTAAGCCGCCCCGACTCGCTCCGCCCGAGCCGGACGTAGTGCCCGGTGGCGAGGTAGTCCGCTCCGAGCGCGGTCGCCTCGGTCAAAAGGAGCCCGAACTTGATCTCCGGGTTGCACACCACGCAGGGGTTTGGAGTCTGTCCGCGCATGTATTCCCCGCAAAAACGGTCCACAACAATGCGTTGGAATTGAGCCGCAAAGTCGAACACGTGGTGGGGGATGCCAAGGATTGCCGCCACGGCGGCAGCCTCGGCGACGTCGGGTCCGGCCTTTTCGACCTGCCCCAAGGCTATTGTGGCTCCAACCACCGAGTGGCCTTCGCGAATGCAAAGCAACGCCGCGACCGAGCTATCGACTCCGCCGCTCATCGCGACCACAATGCGTGCCATTGTGTACCCCCCTTGGGCGGTGCGGCCCTTGGCCAAGCTCCCAAGCCCGCCGCCGGCCTAACTGCCGGCGGTCAGCGGTGTGACGCCCCCCGAACCGGCAGGCAGCCCGGCCGTCGCACCAAGTATCGCGGTCATCACTTCGCGTCTGGTCGCCCCGTCCGGGTCCCGGTCCGGGCTGTAGGAAACCAGCGCCAGGGCCCCGACCTTGGGATAGGCCATCAGCTCGGCGAGTCCCGCACCTAGTTGCGCTCCAGTGATGCCACCCCGCGCCGGCAGGCCGGCGGCCGGGGCGACCTCGGGGTCGAGGATATCCAGGTCAACGTGTACGTAGATCAACCCCTCCCGATCACTGAGATGCCGCATCGCCCAGTGCATCCGTTCGGACCCCGTGACCAGGTCCTCCGCGCTGAGGGTGACGATCCCGTCCGCCTCGATCGCTTGCCGTTCGGGGGGGTCCAGCTCGCGGAGGCCGACCATGATCACGTCTGGAGATTGCAGTGGAACACGCAGCCCGCTTCGCTCGCGTAGGCTGGAGAGGCACTTGCCGCAGGCCGTAGCCACAGGCATGCCGCCGAGCATGCCGCTCGGACTGGTCTCAGGGGTATTGTAATCGCCGTGGGCGTCCACCCACACCAGGCCGACGCGTCGGGGCCAGGCCCGCTCTTGTGTCCGCGTGAGCCCGCCGAGCATGCCCAGGACGGAGTTGCAATCGGCAAACAACCCCAACACAAACGCGCCGTCAAGGCCCGCGGCGGCAACCAGTCGGGCCAGGTGTCCGTTGGCCGTCCCTACCCGTTGCCACCCACCGTAGCTGGACTCTTCCTCCGGAGTCAGGATCACGTCCCGTGGCGAGACCACCAGATGGCCCTGAGCGGCGATCTCCTCCGCCAGCCCGGCGCCGAGCAACGCGGCCGGCCCGGCGCCACCGCCGAGGCCCTTGCCCTGGGTGTTGTACGGCAGCGTAAGCAGTGCAATCCGCAAACCCGTTCCCCTCCTCATGGTTCTAGACTATCGTTTCTCTGAGGCGGGGCTCCTATCTTGCTTGGAGGTCCAGGGCCCGCCACGATTCCGCTTGGCGGGCGTCTACGCCTCCGCGTCGGAATCCCGTCCCTTCGAGTCTAGAAGGATTGTCCGGCGGCGCGTCCAATTACGCTAGAACCGTATGTACTACCGCAAAGGAGGGGATGCAAGTGGACCGTACCAAGCTGGAAAGCATCGACCGGCAGATCCTGGGCGACCTTTATCTGTCGCGAGGTGGGGCTGACTTTATCGAGGAATTGGTCGACAAGTTCGGATCCCGCTTCACCGGCACCGACGAGGAGAGGGCTGCAGCCGACCATATCGTTGAGGTGCTCAAGGGCTACGGGGTGGACAAGGCGTACAAGGAAGCCCTCCCCTGCATGGGCTGGACCCGCAAGCCCATCAAGCTCACCGTGACAGCGCCGGTGCAGCGTTCGATCGACGCAATCGCCCTCCCTTACTGCCCGCCCGGGACGGTCGAGGCGCCGCTCGTCTATCTCGGTGACGGCGACCCTCAGACTTACGAAGACAACCGGGCCAAGCTTAAGGGTGCGATCGCGATGGTCTCGACCGCCAACCCGCGGTTCTTCCACCGGGCGATGCACCGGGGCGAGAAGCTGGGCCGGGCACTCAAGGCCGGGGCGATCGGTTTCATCTGGATGAGAGGCGAGCCCGGCGGGCTGCCTGAGACGGGGTCCGCGCGATTCAACCAGGCATGCGAGGTGCCGGCGATCTCGGTTTCGTATGAATCAGGGCAGGAATTGCTGCGCATCGCCCGCCAGGGGCAGGTGACACTCCGGATTGAATCCACCTGCGTCGTGGCACCCAGCACCTCCTATAATGTGATCGGCGAGATTACCGGCCGGACGAAGCCCGACGAGGTCGTCGTCGTCGGCGGGCACTACGACGGGCACGACATCAGCCAGTCCGCCAATGACAACGGTGCCGGCACCGCTGTGGTCCTCCAGGCGGCCAGGGCTCTCGCGCCGCACAAGGAGCAAATCGACCGGACGATCAGGTTTGTCGCCTTCGCGGGCGAGGAAATGGGGCTGATCGGGTCTTACGCCTATGTTGACGCGCATAGGAGCGAGAACTTCGTCTTCATGCTCAACCTCGACGGCGCGGGACGGGGCACCCGCGGGATCTTCTCACTGCAGAACTGGTCCGAGAACACGGCCTACTTCCGCGCCATGTTCCGGGATATGCACGAGGTCCAAGTGACCGTCGGTGACAGCCCAAGCCTTTACTCCGACATGTACCCGTTCGCGGCGGCCGGCTTCCCTGCCTCAAGCTATACGTCGTCCGACCCGGTGGCGGGCGGCGCGCCGCGCGGCTACGGGCATACCTACTGGGATTCGCTCGACAAAATCAATCCCCGGGCCCTGCAGATGGACTCAATCTTCGTCGCCAGGATGCTGTTGCGGGTTGTCACGGCCGACCAACTGCCGCTCCAGCGCAAGACGCCTGCGGACCTCGGCGCACGCCTGCGCAGGATGGGCCTCGACGAGGTGCTCGAATACGAACTGCGGCCTGTCCCGGGCGAGAAGTAGAGGGACAGAGGTTACTGCCGCCTCCAGTATGGAAGCAGAAAGCTGGAAGCAGAAAGAAGGTCCGGCCGCAAGGCCGGGCCTTCTGCGTCGGAGCCTTGTTCACTTCGACTGCCTGAGCTGCTTTACGATCTGTTGGGCCTGTTCGAGGCGGCCCTCCGGCACAGGGATCCGAGCGGTGTGGTACTGGCGCCCGTACCTGACCCAGACCGAATAGGTGATCGCCAGCATGACCGGATCGCGCCCTTTGAGTTGAGCTCCTTCGAAGCTGAGGAGCGGCCCCTTCCAGACGTGAAGCTCGCCCGCGACCTCGGCGGCGTGCCGCGAGATGGTGACAGTCGCGGGGCCTCTACGCCGCGCCTTGGCGGTGATGGACCGGATCCGGAGTGCGCACACCAGCCAGATCAGGGCGTTTATGGCCACAAACACCACCGGGAAGACCCACCTAGCCTCCGCCAGGACGAAGAAGAGCACGCCACAAACAACTGCCGAGATCACCATGACCAGCCAGCGCAGTCCGGTTAGCTCGGCAGTCGCTTCGCCGAGGTCAACCTGGGCGAACGATGCCCACGTGTCTGCATCGTACTCCCAGCGCGCCAGCACATCATCCCCGCGGCGCAAGTTGTCCAGCATCGCCGCCCGCCCCGCAAACAACCAGGCGGCGACTAATCCTGTGATGCCCACGAGCAGCCCAGCCATCAGCATCGCGCCGCCGCCGGAGAAGATGTCGATGTCCAGCACGGGCACTGCCACGAAGGCCAAAGCGCCCCCCAGGGCAATCAGAAGCGAAACACGCGCAGCGGTCCTCTGTGTATTGCGCACTTCGGAAACCTCACCCCCGCCTGAGCGATTCTGCGCGGGTGCCCGGAGGACCTAGCTCCCCTGCGGGACAACCCCTGCAATCGGTGGGTGAGGGCCTTCACAGCCAAGGGGGAACAAGCCGTCTCCGTGAATCGTCAGATGTCCTCGGAAACAAGGACAGCACCGGGCCCTTTTGCCCGTGAAATGGAGGAAAAAGACATTGCTTCGCACTCGCATCATCCTCGCACTCGTCGCAGTAACCTGCCTTGTCGGAGGCATCGCTCTCGCGGTCCATGCGCAGACCGGTCTTCCCGATAAGGACGTGGTTATGGGCGACGACCTCAAGCTAACCTCCGAAATGCAGGAGTGGGTTGAAGGGCATGTCGGCCGGCGCGGGGTGTACACCGAGAAGTTCGGCGGACATATCCTGGTCCTTATTGCCCGGGGACGGTTCCACACGGGGGGCTATACGGCGAACATCGAGGACGTCAGCTTCCTGGAGGCACATCCCCCGGCAGGCTCGACCGGTTCAACGGAGCCGGCGGGCAAGTGGGTCATTGACGTCAGTCTTACCGACCCCGAAGAGGGCCGGATGGTTACGCAGGTCATTACCTACCCCTATGCGGTGGTAGCGGTTCGCGATAGCGGCGCCGGGATCGAAGTCCGGGATGTGACCGACGGCGCGGAGCCCATCGTCCTGCCCCAGACTTCGACCCGGTAGGACTTCTGCCGCACGGCACAGCCGAGCTTAGCTAGTGCTCCCGTCCTGCGAAGGGATCGATCGGCTCTGTGACCTCCGGCGGGATCGGGCTCTCGAACTCCTCGCCGCGCCTCTCCCTGATCAGGGCGGCCTTGGCTTCCCTGCGCAGGTCCCCGTCCTCCAGGACGTCGAGAGCGGTCAGGGCGAGGATCTTCGCCGCCGCGAGCATGCCCTTGTGCCCAATGCTCATGCCTGACGCCGCCGTGATCTGCCACGAGTGCCCCGACGAGCCGAGGGCGTAGCATGCCGTGCTGAACTGCGCCGTGGGCGTCACCCAGCTCACATCCCCGACGTCGGTGGAGCCCGGCATCGCGGTCTTGTCGGTATCCAGAGGTGCGATATCCTGGTGTAGGTAAGCTTCGCCCAGGTCCAAGCCCATCTCGGCCGCACGGCGCAGCATTGCCTCACGCTGCCCAGGCGGGTAATGGCTCGCGATTTCCTTGGCCCAGGCGATGTCGGTTTTGTCGAAGTCCGGCGGCCCCACCCGCTGCATGTTGCGATAGAGGGCTTCGGCCAGGGGTTGGTTGGGGACGACGTTGGCGCAACCGCCCGTGAAGCGCGCGTTGAGGGTGGTCTCAGTCATCAGGGCGGCTCCCTCGGCGATCTTCATGATGCGGGCCTGGATCTCTTTCTGCTGCGCAAGCCGTGGTGCGCGCACGTAGTACCAGGATTCGGCCTCCCCCGGTACGACGTTGGGTTCACCGCCGCCGTTGGTTGTGACGTAGTGGATGCGTGCTTCCTGGATTACGTGTTCGCGCAGGTAGTTGACGCCGATGTTCATTAGCTCGACGGCATCCAACGCCGAGCGGCCCATCTCGGGGTTGGCCGCTGCGTGTGCGGTGCGGCCCGTAAAGTGAAACTTGGTATGGGTCACCGCGAGCGAGCTGTTCATGCGCACGCTGTTGAGCGGGCCCCCGTGCCAGGTCAGAGCCGCATCGACATCTGCGAAAAGCCCGGCTTTGACCATGTACCCTTTGCCGCCCGCGTTTTCCTCGGCCGGGCAGCCGTAGTATCTGATTGTGCCCTTGACCCCGCGCCTTGCCATCTCCTCCTTGGCCGCGATCGCGCCGGCCACCGCCGCGACGCCAAGCAGGTTATGCCCGCAGGCGTGCCCGGCGCCGCCGGGCAAGAGCGGCTCGGGCCGGGGCACGGGCTTGTTGGACGTCCCCGGCAGCGCGTCGTACTCCCCCAACAGCGCGACGACCGGAGCGCCCTCGCCCCAACTGGCTACGAACGCGGTCGGCATCGCCGCCACTCCCATCTCGATCCGGAAACCAGCCTTCGCCAGCATCTCGGCCTGGAGCCGCGCCGACTCTTGCTCATGCAGTCCCACTTCGGCCAGGCGCCAAACCTCGTCGCTGAGTTGGACGACATCCTTCCTTCTGTCGGTGATCCACTTGAGCGCAGTCTCGCCTTCCACTAAAAGACCACTCCCTCCGTTAAGGCGTCAGCCGGGTTGCCGCCTGTTCGTCCCGACCAGGGCGGTTCAATGGTTAGCCCTGGGCGATTACTCCAGCCACCGCCGCGGCCAGCGCCGCGTGGGCATCCTGCAGCCGGGAGAGCACCGCCTCGATTCGCCGGCGATCGGCCTCCAGACGACCACCGGCGAGGTCCAGCATCGCCGCAACCGCCTCCGGCGCCGGGCCCCCCGGGTGACGCCGCGCCATCACGTTTTTCAGCGGATCGAGCGCCCCATACACCTCGTCGCCGCTGAGTGGATAGCTCCTATGGAGCACGTCCCGGGCTGCAGCGAGAACGCGTTCCGGGGTGATCCCCGAGGCGTCCAGTCCGTCGGCGAGCGCCTCGCGGACGACGGCCCCGACAACCTCGTGCGCCTCCCGGAACGAAATGCCCCACCTTCGGACCAGGGTATCGGCCAACTCCGTGACTGTTGAGAAGTTGGCACGGCACCGCTGGAGCATCAGCTCCGCCCGCGGCTGCGCCGTCTCAGCCGCGACGCTTGCCAGGGCGAGGGTGATGCGGATTTCCTCGAGGGCGTCCCAGATGGGACGGAGCCCTTCGCGGTTGGCGTCGATCACGTTGGAGTAGTTGGCGTTGTGCACCGCCGTCAGGGCGGAGGCGAGGGCCCCCGCGATATGCGCCGTCCGGCCCTTGATGTGCTCAAGCACAATGGGATTCTTCTTCTGCGGCATGATGCTGCTCGTGCCTGCCACGCGGTCGGGGAAGTCGACCGTCCCGAATTCATTGGTGTATAGCACATAGAGGTCCTGAGCGAATCGGCTCAACGTCACACCGAGGATCGCCCCGGCGGCCGCCGCCTCGATCAAGTAGTCGCGACTCGCGACCGCGTCGAGCGTGTCAAGGGCCAGTTCCGGGAAACCCAGCCAACCCGCCGTCAGTTCGCGGTCAATCGGAAAACCGGTCCCCGCCAACGCTCCCGCTCCCAGAGGGCACTGCTCCGTCCTGCTCAAGGCCCCGAACAACCGTTGTGTGTCGCGGGCCAGGGCCTGCTCAATCGCTGCCAGGTAGTGGGCGAACGTGACCGGCTGCGCCGGCTGGAGGTGGGTGTAGCCCGGCATGACCGTCTCCAGGTGCCCGGAGGCCCTGGCCAACAAGGTCCCCCGGCACCGGCAAACACCGTCGAGCAGGCCTAGGAGTACGTCTCGGCACCGCATGCGGTACATTGTGGCTCCGAGGTCGTTGCGGCTCCGGCCGGTGTGCATCTGGCCGCCGACGGCAGGCCCGACGCGGTCGATGACCGCCCGCTCATAGTTGAAGTAGAGGTCCTCGCGCCGCGGATCGAGCTCAAGCTTAGCCGCTCCGTCCGCGGCGAGCCGGGCGATCGCCCGCAGCAGCGCTCCGGCCGTCTCCTGCGTGATGATGCCTTGCCGGGCGAGCATCGCGACGTGGGCCTGGTTCACCTCGGTCAGATAGCCAAAGCTCGTATCACGTTCCTCCCGCATGCGCGGTCCATACAGATGCTCGACGACCTCGCCGGCCGGCGCTTCGGCCAACCGCTCGCCCAATTTTGAACCGTCCATCAATGCTCGACCTCCCAGATGCGGTGATGCAGGGTTTACGGGCGCCCGCCTGCCGAGGAGGCGTCCCCCTCCGGGCCGGGCAACGGAAGCTGAGGGTTGACGGCCGAGATGTCACGGAGCAGGCCGCGTTGCTGAAGATCCTGGAGCGTGCTGGAGATGGTTTCCATGCGCGGCCTGAAGTACTCCGCAATCACCGCGTACGGCGCCCCGCTCTTGCTGTGGAATTCGGCAATCAGGCCCATCAGGTTGCCCTCCCCGAACCGCTCCCACAGGTAGTCAAAAGCCGCCTGCTCGCTGGCTTCAAGGAGCTCAAGGCGCTCGGCCGCGAGGGCGGTGCGTTCGCGTTCGATAGCCACCCGGCGGCGCTCGTTATCCAACTCGATGGCCTCGGTCCGGGCACGGGCCTGTTTGAGCTGTTCCTCTTGGAGCGCCCGGTCAACGGGCGATTTGGGCGAGAACAGGCGCAGTAGAAATTCGACCGCCTCTTTCCACGGAAACCACGCCGAGATGTTGCCCGGCGACCCGAACTGCACTCCCTCGACCACGACCTGGGGGTCGTTCTTGCGGTTGACGCGCCTAAGGTAGGCGGACCGCCCGGGGGCCGCGTCGACGACGGTCGCCCGGCCGAGGTGAAGAACCGTGAACAGCGAGTTGGCCTCGTCGAGCAAACCGAAGACCCGTGTGAAATCGCGCGCCGTCCATTCACCGGCGATCGACAGGTCGGCAAGATGCAGGTTGTTCTTTGGCTCCATAGACTCCTCCGCCATCGGCGATTTGGCATTGACTCAAGACTCCGAAGCCTTATTTGCATCCGCCGGCGGACAAACCCTCCGGGGGCCGGAAAAAAGCTCTCGACCGCCGTCGCCCTTACCACACATCACCACACAAACCGACAAGTTGCGCGCCCTCCCCGGTCCTGGTCCGGCCGGCAGGCTCCCAAAGGCTGCCGGGGATTGTCAGAGCTTGTCCCATCTCCCCTCCGACGACTGCCCTGCTCCGACAGGCATTGCGGCCGTGCCGGCCTAGACTTGGAGGTACCTGGTTATCCGCCTGAGGAGATATGGCCTTGGCAGCGCACGCACCTCAGCTGGTCTGGATCGGCATTGCCCTGCTTGCGGGCCGCGCGGGCCTGCTTGGAATCACCGTCCCGCTCGCCGCGGGCTACTACGGAGCGCTCCGGCGGTCGTTGCCCCGCGCCGCTCCGGCCGCGGCCTTCGCCCTGATCGCAGGCGCTCTGTCGGCCGGCGAGTATTGGACGGCGCTGCGAATTGGACTTGCGGTCCTTGCCGTAAGGGCCGCCGCCGGGCATCTTTCCCGGGCCTCTACGGCCGGCCGGACGGAGCGCTGGCGGAGCGCCCTGACGGCAGGCGGCTTCGTCGCTGCCGCAGTCGCGGCGACGCAGATCCCCGGCGTCCTGATCGCGGGTCTCAGCCCAATGGCCTTCCTGGTCGCTGCGGTCGAGGTCGGGGCGGCTTTTGTTGCCTCAGTGGTCCTCCATCTCGGGATGCAGGAGCTGACGGGAGGAAGCCGCCTCGGCCTTCTCCGTGGCGAATCGCTCCTCGCCCTGCTTGTGTTGTTGGCAGTGTCCCTGGCGGGATTGGCGGGATTCCGGCTCGCCGGATTGCCGCTGGCAGCCGTTGCGGGTGGCCTCCTCGTGATGCTTATGGCACGGGCGGGCGGCGGGGCAGTGGGCGCTCTGGCCGGAGTGACTGTCGGTATCGTAGTCGGGTTCACCGGCGAAACAAGCCCGGCCCAAATCGGCGTCTGGGCCGTCGCGGGCATGCTGGCGGGCATCGGCGGAGACTTCGGGACCCTGGGCGCCGTCGCCGGCTTTGGCTTGGGGACGGCCTGCCTGGCAGGCATGGTCCGGGAGGCCGGGTACCTGCGTTCAGCCCTTTGGCAGGCGGGAGCGGCGAGCCTCGTCTTTCTTCTCCTGCCGGCGCGGCTCGTATCCCGGGCGCGCCTGGTCTGCCGCGGCCCGGATGCCGCGGAACAGGGCGCCGAAATGTCCAACGCCCTGTGGCTACTTGCCGCCCACCGGTTGACCGTTCTCGCCGGTGTATTCAAAGAGCTGGCTCAGGCGTTTGAGGAGCCGGCAGCCACACTATCCGCCGCCGTCGGGGCAGAGACCGTCCTGGCCTCCGCGAGGCCCTCGGCTCCAGCAGTGAGCGTTCCGGGCGGCGGACCGAGCTGCGGACACAACGCCGTCTCCACGGCGTACGCGACCGAAGCGCGCCGCCTCCTTTCCCGGCAACTCCAGGGCGTGTCCGGCATCACGGCGGACCTTGCCGCGCAGATGTCGCTCGGGGACATTCCTGCGGGGCTGCTGCGAGCCCGCGAGGTGGAGGACGCCCTGGCGGGCGCGGGATGCCCCGTACGGCAGGCGGTCCTGGCTCCTGCACAGCACGGGTTCGAGATCCATGTCCAGTGCAAGCCATGGCCCGCTGGCTTGATGGGCGACCGGTGCGAGTGGTGTGCCGCCAGGGCGGCGGACATCGTCCGTCCCGTCGTCGGCCGCAGAATGTCACTGTCCCGCAGGCTGTGCGCGCCGCCGTCTCCCGGCTGCTACTTCATGCTGGTGACCGAGCCACGCTACCGCCTTGAAGTCGGGCGCGCCAAGGCCGCGCACGAAGAGGCCTTGGTTTCCGGGGACACGGTCGTAAGTCGCCGCGTTGGTGGCTTCCGCCACCTGTTGCTGCTCAGCGACGGAATGGGCACGGGCCTGAACGCCGCGCGCGAGAGCGTCACCGCGGTGCGGATGGTCGAGGCTATGTTGGACGCAGGGTTTGACCTGGAAACCACAATGCACACCATCAACGCAGCCCTCTTCCTCCGGTCGCCGCGCGAGGCCTTTGCTACCGTCGACCTGGCCCTGGCGGACCTCGCCGACGGCCGCCTGGATATGGTCAAGGTCGGGGCTTGCCCGAGCTACCTCTGGCGTGATGGTCAGGTCGCGCTGCTCGAGGCCAAGGGGCCGCCGCTCGGTATCCTGGACAGCGTTCCGATCAGCGGCCTGCACGCGCGAATGCGTCCGGGCGACATCCTGGTCATGGTCAGCGACGGGGTCTTCGGCGGTAGGGCGGGGCTCCCCCGCAGGCACGACTGGCTGCGGCGCGCCATCTCCCGTCACGCCCCGGAGCGTTCGCCGCAAGAGCTGGCGGAGGACCTCCTCATGGCGGCGGCAGAGAGGCAGCGTAACGGCAGGGGCGACGACATGACGATCCTGGTCGCCGGGTTGCGCCGCCCCGCCGGGAGCGGATAGACTAAGCCCGAGACCAGCCTGTCCGCCTCTTGGAGTGAGGGCGTGTCGCTCGAACAGGGAGTTGAAGCCACCTGCCGCCGCTGGCGTATGTTTACCCCCGGGACCAAGGTCCTTGTGGCAGTGTCCGGGGGGCCTGATTCGGTCGCCCTGTTGCTTGCGCTGGCAGGCCTGTCGTCGCGTTTGGAGATCTCCCTCGGTGTCGCGCACCTCAATCACTGCATCCGCGGCGCGGCCGCCGACAACGATGAAGTCTTTGTTCGCCAAACGGCGCGAGACCTCGGGCTGCCGTTTCACAGCGCGCGTCGCGACGTGCCTGCATACGCCGGTGCAGCCGGCATGTCCACCGAAGAAGCCGCACGCACGCTCCGCTATGAGTTCCTCAGGCAAACCGCCGCCCGCGAAGGCTACGCCCGCATCGCCGTCGGCCACACCCGGGACGACCAGGCCGAAACCGTCCTCATCGCCCTGATCCGCGGCAGCGGCGTGAGCGGGCTCGGCGGCATGCCCCCGGTCTTGGGCGAGGTCGTCAGGCCGTTGATCGAGTCGTCACGGCAGGAGGTCTTGGCGTACCTGGAGCTTCGCGGCGCGCCGTACTGCCATGACCTGACCAACGAGGACCTTGCCCATACCCGCAACCGCGTGCGCCACGTGCTGCTGCCGCTGCTGGAGAAGGAATTCAACCCGGGGATTCGTACCACGCTGGCCCGCAACGCTCTGATTGTACAGGATGAGGATGCGTGGCTGGCTGAGATCACGCGTGAGTTCCTGGACCGGTGCACCCGGACCAGAGGGGACGGCAGACTGGCAGTCGACCGAGCGGCGCTGGCCGAGGCGCCCGTTGCTCTCCTTCGCAGGGCATTGCGGGAGGCGGCCGCCAGAGTCGCCGCCGCCGCACAGCAGCCTGCGCAACTTGGTTCGGCCAACGTCGAGGACCTGGTCGCCATGTTGGCGGCGGGGAGGACCGGCGCCCGGATCGACCTGCCCGGCGGATTGAAGGCGGAGCTGGGGTACGGCGAACTCACTCTGAGGCTCGCGGCCGGTACGGAGGGACCCTCCCGCCGGACAGCGCCGTTGAAGGGGCACGGGGTGGAATACCGGCTGCCGGTCCCCGGCGCTGTCCGCTCAGGCGGGCGTACTGACTGGGACATCACCGCGGAAGTGGATATGCGCGGCGCGCCAGGTTCGCCGGGGCCGGGCGAGGCGGAATGGCTGGTGTGCCACAGCGACGAATCGACCGGATTCACGGCCTACCTCGACCTTGACCGGCTCGCCGGGCCGTTGCATTTGCGGACCCGTAGGCTCGGCGACCGCTTTTGGCCGCATGGGGCGCCGGCCGAGACCAAACTCAAAGACTTCCTGATCGCCGGCAGAGTCCCCCGCGCGGTTCGTGACGCGCTGCCGCTTCTGTGCGACGGTTCGGGCCGGATCTGCGCCGTCTTGCCGCTGCGCGCGGCCGACTGGGCGACCGTTGGCCCTGGCACGCAGAGGGTATTGGTATTGAAGGGACGAATCGTGACCGGGCCCGGCGTGGACCGGGAGCATCGAGCGTGGTAAACTTTCATGGTCACGGTCACGATTTAACGCCTGATTTCCCGTTAACCGGCAAGGAGGACTGCTGTTGAGGCGCAACTTCCGCAGCCTGATTTTCTTCGGCTTGCTGCTGCTGCTGTCCGTCGCCCTGGCCGAGATCTTCTCGGGCCAGGACGGGGCTACCACCCCCATAGATTACACGACCCTAATCGCGCGCATAAACGCAGGCCAGGTTGCGCAGGTCAAGGTCGTCGCCCAGGAAGTTGAGGGCTCGTTCAAGGACGGGACCAAGTTCACGACGATCGTCCCTCAGGATTCGAGCAGTGTCATCGACCTGATGGTCAGCAAAGGCGTCGCAGTTGAGGTGGCCGAGCCGCCCGAGCCACCCTGGTGGATGAGCCTGTTTGCGACTGTCTTTCCGGTGCTTCTGGTGGTCGGAGCGTTCTTCTTCATCATGCAGCAAACGCAGGGCGGCGGTAACCGCGTTCTGCAGTTCGGCCGCAGCCGGGCGCGGTTAAGCACCGAGCAGAAGCGACGGGTGACATTCGCTGACGTAGCCGGGATTGACGAGGTCAAAGAGGAACTCGCCGAGGTCGTCGACTTTCTCAAGAACGCACGGCGTTACGCCGAACTGGGCGCACGCATCCCCAAGGGAGTCCTGCTGATGGGCCCGCCCGGCACCGGCAAGACCTGGGTGGCGCGGGCAGTCGCGGGTGAGGCCGGCGTACCCTTTTACACGATCAGCGGTTCGGACTTCGTGGAGATGTTCGTCGGCGTGGGCGCGTCCCGTGTCCGTGACCTGTTTGACCAGGCCAAAAAGAACTCCCCGTGCATCGTCTTCATCGATGAGATCGACGCCGTCGGGCGCCAGCGTGGCGCCGGCTACGGAGGCGGCCACGATGAGCGTGAGCAGACCCTTAACCAACTGCTCGTGGAGATGGACGGCTTCGGGCCCAACGAGGGCGTCATCGTCATCGCGGCCACCAACCGGCCGGATGTCCTTGACCCGGCGCTGCTGAGGCCCGGCCGCTTTGACCGCCAGGTCGTGATCGACAAGCCGGACCTCAAGGGCCGGCTAGAGGTGCTAAAGGTACACTCCAAGGGCAAACCGCTCGATACCGGGGCCAACCTCGAGGTCATCGCACGGCGGACGCCCGGTTTCACGCCGGCCGATCTTGAAAACCTCATCAACGAGGGGGCCCTTCTCGCCGCCCGCAGGCGGAAGAAGAAGATCACCATTGAGGAGCTCGAAGAGGCAATCGACCGCGTCATCGCCGGTCCCGAACGCAAGAGCCGGGTCATCAATGAGAAGGAGAAGCGCACCGTTGCGGTCCACGAGGCCGCACACGCCCTTGTGGCCAAACTGGTGCCAGGATCCGACCCGGTACACAAGGTCTCGATCATCCCGCGCGGGCCTGCCCTGGGGTACACCCTGCAGCTGCCGTTGGAGGACCGTTATCTCGTGACCCGGGACGAGATGCTCAACCGTCTCGCCGCGATCATGGCCGGCAGGGCGGCGGAGGAAGTCGTCTTCGGCGAGGTCAGTACCGGGGCGCACGACGACCTGGAGAAGGCTTCGCGGTTGATCCGCAAGATGGTGACCGAATACGGCATGGCCGAGGGGCTCGGTCCCTTGACCTACGGCAACCCTAACGAATCGCCGTTCCTCGGCCGGGACCTGGCGCGCGAGCGCAACTACTCCGAAGTCGTCGGCGCGGAGATCGACCGCGAGGTCCAGCGGCTGGCCAACGAGTGCTACGACCGGGCCAAGAGCATCATCGAGGAGAATCTCGAGTCGCTCAACCGCCTCACCGATCTGCTGCTTGAGCGCGAGACACTGGAAGGCGAGGAGCTTGACGCAACCCTCGACGAACTCGCCGCAAAGAAGGCTGGCTAAGCCTGGTATCGGGAGCCGCCCCCGCGTGGGGCGGCTCCTTGTCATCCGGGCCCGGCTCGTCTATCTCCGGCTGGCTTGGCGGAGGCTCGTCCCTCAGGCCGTAAGCTGGGTGCTCGAGCAACTCCGGGGCAAAGCGTCGCCCCAAACCTACGTCGTTGGCGGCACCGTCCGCGATTTGCTGCTCGGCCGCAGGGTCCGCGACTGGGACATCGCCACACGGGCCCTGCCGCATACCGTCCAGCAGGTCTTCCCGCACACCGTGCCGACGGGGATCGAGCATGGGACCGTGACGGTCATCCACGACGGCTGGCACATCGAGGTGACGACTCTCCGGCGCGAAGGCCCCTACTCAGACGGCCGCCGCCCTGATTACGTCAGCTTCGACGCGGTAGTTGGCGATGACCTCGCGCGGCGGGATTTCACCATCAACGCGATGGCGTTCGGCCCGCCGGTTTCCGGTGCCGCGCCCGCACCCGGCAACCGCCGCGGCGTCGTCCTATACGATCCGCACGGCGGGTTACGCGATCTGGCCGCCGGGATCGTCCGCGCGGTGGGAGACCCGGCCGCGCGCTTCGCGGAAGACCGCCTCCGCATCCTGCGTGCCTACCGGATTGCCGCCGAACTGGGCATGGACATCGACCCGGAAACCGGCTGCGCCGCTGCGGCTGCCGCCCACCTTTTGCCTAGCGTTTCGGCGGAGCGCATCCGCGCGGAGCTGGACCGCATTCTCCTATCGCCGCGTGTCGCCTGGTGTCTCGAACAGCTTCGCCTCGCCGGGGCCGCCCAGGCGATCCTCCCGGAACTCGCCCGTGGAGCGGGCTTCGAACAGAACGAGTTCCACCCGTATGACGTCTGGGAGCATTCGGTCATCACCTGCGCCGCGACCCCGCCCATTCTGCACCTGCGCCTTGCCGGGCTGCTGCACGACGTCGGTAAGCCGCTAACGCTGTCTGTTGACCCATCCGGCCGCCGGCACTTCTTCGGCCACGAGAAGGTCGGCGCGGACGTTGCCAGGGATATCCTCGAGCGGCTCCGCTACGACAGGGAAACCATCACCCGCGTGGTGCATCTCGTCGCCAGGCATATGGATTTCCACGACCTCCCGGAAGGGGCCGGCGATGCGGCGGTGCGCCGCGCCGCGTCCAGGGTCGGGCGGGAGCATATCGCGGACCTGCTCCATCTGCGCGAAGCGGATCGCGTCGCGGCAGGCAAGGGGGGAGGGGTTTCCCGGGGGACGCTGGACCTCCTGGCCCGGCTTCGCGCGCTGGACCGGGCCGATGCCGCGTTGTCGCTGCGCGACCTCAAGATCGACGGGTACAGGGTCATGGAATTGACGGGGCTGCAGCCGGGGCCCACGGTCGGGCGTATCCTCGAAGCGCTGCTCGATGCAGTGATTGAGGATCCTGCGCTGAACAATCCCGAGGACCTCGCGCGACTTTGCAGTGACCTTGCGCTCCGCCTGCGCCGGTAGATGCCGGCACCGCGCCGGCACTGCGCCGACACCGCGCCTGCACCGCGCCTGCACTGCGCCGACACCGCGCCTGCACTGCGGACTCCTCTCTCTGAAAGTCCAGCATGGTGATACTTTACTGTGATGCAAGTCCTCGCTATTGGGAAGGTACGGCAGTCAACGAAGGCGAAAGCGGGGGGCATCATAGTCAGATGCAAAGCTTGGCACTTGAAGGGGGTAGCCTCTTGGCTATACAGGAGAAGCAAAAACTCAACCCAGGCACGCTGCTGGCGCCTGTGCCGGCGATCATGGTCAGCTGCGCGGCCGAAGGCTTCCGGCCGAACATTATCTCCCTCGCCTGGGCAGGCACGGTCTGTTCCGAGCCGCCGACCATCGCCATCGGGGTCAGGCCCAGCCGCCATTCCCACGCCATCCTAGCCAAGGGCGGCGACTTCGTGGTCAATCTGCCGTCTTTCGATCAAGCGGCCATGATCGACTTGTGCGGGACACGTTCGGGCAGGGATCTTGACAAGTTTGCGGCGACGGGTTTCACCGCGCTGCAGGCCGCTGCCGTCGCGTCTCCCCTGATCGCCGAGTGTCCCGTGAACATTGAATGCAGAGTCGTCAAGGTAATCCCGGTCGGTTCCCACGATCTGTTTCTGGGCGAAGTCGTCGCGGCCCATGCGGATCCAGGGGTTCTGACTCCGGCCGGGGCCGTTGACCCGGTCAAGGCGGGGTTGCTTGCCTATGCCGGCGGCGCCTACTGGCAGCTGCGGCAGCCGGTCCCGCGCCGCTAGACAAGGGAGGCCGACCCCTGGCTGCAGTCAAGGCGCCGGAGTCGACACACATCGCTTGCCGGGGAGTTGTGGGGAGGAGGACGGATTTGCCCGCCGCAACCAATTTCGTAACCGTCGAGCTAGACGGCCATCATCTGACACCTGAGGAGCTTGTCAAGGTTGCCCGCGGAGGCGCCACCGTCACGTTGGCCGCGGCCGCCCGCACCGCAGTCAGGCAGTCACGCCAAGCTATCGAGCGCGCCGTCGCGTCGGGGCGCCCGACCTACGGGATCAACACGGGGTTTGGCCGCCTCAGCGAGGTCGTCATTCCCCCCGACCAGTTGCAGCAGCTCCAACTCAATCTGATCTTGAGTCACGCCGCCGGCGTCGGCCCACTTCTCGACCGTGAGGCCGTCCGGGCGGCCATGGTGCTGCGCGTCAACGCCCTCTGCCGCGGCCACTCCGGCATCCGCGAGGTAGTGCTGGACCTCCTGTGCGAGTGCGTCAACCGCGGGGTCACGCCCGTGGTGCCGTCGCAGGGCTCGCTGGGAGCGAGCGGCGACCTCGCGCCGCTGGCCCACATCACTCTCGTCTTGCTCGGCCGTGGCCAGGCGTGGACGGCCGACGGGCGCCGGCTGCCCGGGGATCTGGCCCTCGCGGAAGCCGGCCTCGCACCGGTTGTCCTCGAAGCCAAAGAAGGGCTGGCCCTGATCAACGGCACGCAGGTAATGACCGCTGTCGGAACGCTGGCTTTGGTTGACGCGTGGCAGGTGTTGGGCGCGGCCAACGCCGCCGCCGCCCTCACCATGGAGGCGCTTGGCGGCCTCACGGACGCTATGGACCCGCGGATCCAGGCGGCGAGGCCTCATCCCGGCCAGGCCGCGGTGGCGCGGCAGGTGCTCGGCCTGCTGGAGGGCAGCTCGCTGACCAGGTGGCACGGCGAGGGCACAGGCAGGGTCCAGGATGCTTACAGCCTGCGGTGTGTGCCGCAGGTGCACGGGGCGGTAGTGGACTCGCTCGCGTTCGCGACTGATGTGCTCGCCTGTGAAATCAACTCCACGACTGACAACCCGCTGGTGTTCACGTGTGACGGGTCAGGGGACGGGGACGGAGCTGTGGACGGGGCCAGGGACGGAGCTGCGGACGAAGCCGGGGACGGAGCTGCGGACGGGGCCAGGGACGTGGCCGGGGAGGCGCCGGCCGAGGGAGAATGCGGTTTAGGCCCCACCGTGCTCTCGGGAGGCAACTTTCACGGGCAACCGGTTTCCATTGCGCTGGACGTGGCTGCGATCGCGCTGGCGACCCTGGCCAATATCGCGGAGCGGCGCGTCGAGAGATTGGTCAACCCCGACCTCTCGGGCCTTCCGGCGTTTCTCACGCGGTCAGGCGGGATCCAGTCCGGGTTGATGCTCGCGCAGTACACGGCGGCGGCACTGGTTTCGGAGAACAAGATTCTCGCGGCGCCCGCGAGCATCCACACCATTACCAGTTCGGCCAACCAGGAAGACCACGTAAGCATGGGTACCGTTGCCGCGCGCAAGCTGGGCCAGGTAGTGCGCCAGACCAGGCAGGTCGTGGCCATCGAGTTGCTGGCGGGCGCACAGGCCCTCGACCTGCGTGCCGAGCAGGAGGGCATCGAGTCGCTGCCGGGCAAGCTGGGGGCGGCGACGGCACGGCTGTTCAAGCTGATCCGCGACAACGTCCCTGTGATGACCAAGGACCGCGAGCTAGCGCCCGACATCAATGCTGTTGAGGGGTTGATCGCGTGCGGAGCGGTGGCCGAGGCGTGCGTCGTGGGCTCGGAACAACCTGGTTTCAAGAGAACGCGGTGTCTGCAGGGCCCGTTCCTTGAGAATAGGTAACCCTAGCGACCATCAAAGGCCTTTGTGGTCGATTGGAGATCGTATTCCTGGAGACCTGCGCACTTAGGGTACAGGTTTCCCGGAAACCGTGTCTTCTCCGGTACAGATCGCGCCAAGGGAACCACCGTGCCGCGGCGCGCGCAGCCGGCGTATACGCCCGGCAGTTTTGCCGCCCCGGGCGCCCGAATATACCTGCGAGGGGGGATGGCCATGCGGACCAGGACCGTCAGGGCACCGCGTGGCAACCAACTGAGCTGCAAGGGGTGGCCGCAAGAGGCTGCAATGCGCATGCTCATGAACAACCTGGACCCGGAAGTAGCTGAGAAACCAGACCAGCTGATCGTCTACGGCGGCAGCGGCAAAGCTGCGCGCAACTGGGATTGCTTTGACGCCTTGGTGAGGTCGCTTCGCGATCTGGAATCCGACCAGACTCTGCTCGTCCAGTCCGGCAAGCCGGTCGGGGTGCTCAAGACCAACCCGTGGTCGCCGCGCGTGCTGATCGCCAATTCGCTCCTCGTGCCCGCCTGGGCGGACTGGGAGCATTTCTGGGAGTTGGAAGCCGCAGGCCTGACCATGTTCGGCCAGATGACCGCCGGCAGCTGGATCTACATCGGGACGCAGGGCATCATCCAGGGGACCTATGAGACCCTGGCCGAACTGGCGCGGCAGCGTTTCGGGGGCGACCTCTCGGGCCGGCTGGTCTTGACCGCCGGCCTGGGCGGTATGGGCGGGGCGCAGCCGACCGCAATCACGATGAACGGCGGCGTAGCGCTGGTCGTCGAGGTCGACGAGGCGCGCATCCGGCGGCGGCTGGAGCAGGGGTTTTGCGACCTCAGCACATCGGACCTCGACGAAGCCGTCGGCCTGGTCGAGGAAGCCAGGGCGGCGCGCAAGCCGCTTTCGGTCGCGCTTCTCGGCAACGCAGCCCAGGTCCACGCCGAGTTGGTGTTGCGCGGCACCGAGGTCGACGTGGTGACCGATCAGACCTCGGCGCACGACCCGCTCAACGGATACATCCCGGCGGGCATGAGCCTCAGCGAGGCCGACGAGTTGCGCTCAAGGGACCCGGAGGGCTACATCAAGCGGTCGTACGAATCGATGGGGCTGCAGGTGCGGTCGATGCTCGAGTTCCAGCGCAGGGGAGCCGTGGTCTTCGACTACGGCAACAACCTGCGGGAAGGAGCGCGCAAGGCGGGCGTGGCCGACGCTTTCGGATATCCGGGCTTTGTGCCGGCCTTCATCCGGCCGATGTTCTGCGAGGGGCAGGGGCCCTTCCGGTGGGTGGCCCTGTCGGGCGACCCCGCCGACATCCTACGCACCGACCGGGTGATCATCGAGGAGTTCGGCTATCGGGAGAGCCTGGTCCGGTGGATCAAGCTCGCCGCGCAAAGAGTGCCGTGGCAGGGGCTTCCCTCGCGCATTTGCTGGTTGGGTTACGGTGAGCGGGCTAAGGCCGGGCTTATCTTCAACGACCTGGTCCGGCGTGGCGAGCTCAAGGGACCGATCGTCATCGGGCGTGACCATCTCGATTCCGGTTCGGTGGCCTCCCCCTACCGAGAAACCGAGGGCATGCGGGACGGCAGCGACGCCATCGCCGACTGGCCGATACTCAACGCGCTGGTCAATACGGCGGCGGGGGCGCATTGGGTTTCCGTGCATCACGGGGGTGGAGTCGGCATCGGCTACTCCATCCACGCCGGCATGGTCGTGGTCGCGGACGGCAGCGACGATGCCGAACGGCGCCTCGAGTCGGTACTGACCACGGATCCCGGAACGGGGATCCTGCGGCATGCGGACGCAGGCTACGAGGCTGCCCTGGCTGCGGCGCGGCGGCACGGCCTCAAGGTGCCGATGGGCGGATAGCATAACCGTTTCGTTGCCCCCAAACGGGGGAGTCAGATATGCACGTCATCAATCTCCGGCCCCTGCGATTGCCGTTGCTCATCGCAGGGGTAGCTTTTCCGGCGTGGGTGGCCTGGATATTTCACCGGGCTTGCCTTGGTCAGTTCCTACGACCAGGCAACGTTCGTGAGCGGGACGTGGGGCCCGGCGGCGGGCCAATTCGGCCACGGCCTTGACCGGCTAGGGCGGGAGCAGGGGCCGCGCGCCTTCGCGGTCGGCATTCGTGGCGACCTCTACGTCGCCGACACCCACAACCATCGCATCCTGCACTACAGCACAGCGGGCGAGCCGTCGGTATGCCCATGATCCAGTTTCAGCGGATGATCGTCGACGCGCACATCGCGGTCGACGCAGGCACGGTGTGTGGCCCTTGACGGTAGGCTGGAGATTCGCCAGCATGACCACCGGCAAGGAAACCGGCGGCATCGCCCTCGGCCAGGGAGTCTACGTCGCAGGCGGCGCGGAGGGTGAATGGACCCTGCTCGGCCTATGGGGCAATTGCCGAAGCGGCCTGCTGGCGAAGGGGGCCGGGGTGTACGCTTACCTTTGCAGGTACGGCACGGAAGCAGGCGAGTCCAAGGTCGTCTTCGGCGCCAAGCCCGGTGAGCCTGTGACCGAGATCTTCGCCTACGCCGCGTGCCGCAAAGGCGCTTACAGGCGCGGCTGACGCGATGCTGGAGGGCATTGCGCCGGCCTTGGCCAACTGGCCATCTCGCAGCGCAACGGACCGTTCGGGGTCAAGGTGTGGACGCCGTCCGGAAAGGCGCTCTGGCAGGCCAACGTGGTTCGCGACACAGTCATCGGCGGCTCGATGCTCGTCGGCGGGGACGGCAAAGGCAACTTCTACCTTGCGCTGGAATACGGGACGACGGCGGAGGTCGTGCGGGTTTCCCAAGGGAGCGATCCCGTGGTCGTTGCGACCATCCTGACCTTCCGTCCCAGGCCCGAGGCGGACGACAACGCCGCCTGCTGACCACCCCGGCGCAAGGACGGGCGGATCTACGTCGCCATAACCGACGTGAACGGATGGCGAATGAGCTCAATCCCTGACCACGGTAAGCGACGCTGATGCGGCGTCCGCGGCGCCGGATGTCGTTACGGGAGTTTACCATTGGTTGCGCGGACGTAACATAACGCTCCGCCGCAGGGGCCGCTACTGCCGTAGTACTTTGTGCGCTCAAGGAGGCGATCACTGGCGCTCGGAGCGGGTCTATCGCGGGCACTGGTTCGGTCCTGATACTGGCCTTGGTTCTGACTCTGGTGCAGGCGGCGGGCTCGCCGCAGGCGCGCGGCTCGTGGAGCAGGCGTATTCCGAGCCGGTCACTGTGTACTTCGCGCGGATGTTGCAGATGGACTTCGGGCTCGTGCCCGTGTTCACGGTTCTGCCTGATGGTGTGCAAAGAGAACGGGCGGCTCTGGAGGTAGTGCTTAAGGGGCCGCCGGCCGGGTCCGGGCTGAGGTCGCTGTTCCCGCCCCAGACCCGCGTGCTGGGCCTTACCGTCGCGGATGGGCTGGCGACAGTGGATTTTTCGGCCGAGATCATGACGGGGCCGTGGGGTTCAGCCGCCGAAGCGCTGGCGCTTGGATCCATCGTCAACACACTGACGCGCCTGCCGGGTATCGACCGGGTTTGGATCCTGGTCGAAGGGCAGGCGCCCGGATCGCTTGGCGGCCACGTCGATATCTCCGAGCCGCTCAGGTATAACCCGGACATGCTGGCCCTGCCTCTGACCGACGTCACCGGGCACTGGGCGGCGGGGCACATCCACGCAATGTACCTGGCCGACATTGTGTCGGGGTATCCCGCGGGCGACTACCGGCCGGAGCAGAACGTGACCCGTGAGGAGTTCATCAAGCTGATCGTACTCACAGCGGGGCTCGAACCTGCCGACCCGGAGCAGCCGACATTTCCTGACGTCGGCAAGGACCGCTGGTCGAGCGGCGTCGTCGAGGCGGCGGTGGCGGCCGGCATCCTCAACCCTTCGGACTACGGAGCCAACCTGCGGCCCGCCGAACGTATCGGCCGCCGCGAGATGGCGATGCTGCTCGTCAGGGCCACAGGCGCGGAGGCCCTCGCAACATCCCTAACTGGTGCTGAGCTTCCATTCACCGATCTGGAAACCGAGCCCGGCTGGGGGCGCGGGTACATCGCCGCTGCCGTCAAGCTTGGGTTGATGAATGGTTTCCCGGACGCAACGTTCCAGCCCGGGGCCTTTACCAGGCGCGGCGAGGTGGCGACCGTGCTCGGGCGGTATCTCAAGGTGGGCGAAGAGGAAATCCGCCTCGTTTACCCCGCCGAGGGTTCGCAGGTCCGGGCCGGCGATGGAGTGCTCGTGCTGGGCGTGGCGCGTGTGTTCGAGTCGACGCTGCAGGTACGAGTGCGTGCAGCTTCGGGCGGCGACGTTATCGCCCAGACCTATACGATGACCACGGCCGCCGGGTGGGGGATATACGGCGCGTTGCTGCCGGCCCCGGGCACGCCGGGTGAGTTCGTTGTCGAGGCGTACGAACAAAGCGCAAAGGACGGCTCGGAGATCAATCTGGTGGAAAGGCGCCTCCTGACGGTGCCGTAGCACGTAGGGTATAGCGGCAGAAGCAGCGCGAAGGGTCCGGATTCAGCGGCGCGTTGGATCCGGACCTTTGGGTTGGGCGCCACGGTTGAACGCCGGCGCAGGGCTCTCCCCTCCCCGCAACGAACAGACCGTGAGTCATCCCGCGGGCATCCAAACACCCTATTGGACCAAGGGGGAGCACTGCTTGGAGATTATCGAGTGTGTACCCAACTTCAGCGAGGGCCGGCGCAGACCCGTCGTCGATGCTCTTGCCGCGACTGTCTCCGGGGTCGAGGGAGTCACTTTGCTCAACGTGCAACTGGACGCCGACCACAACCGTTCCGTGCTGACGTTCGTCGGGGCGCCGGAGCCCGTCCTGACGGCGGCAATGGCCGCGGTCCGCAAGGCGGCGGAACTCATCGACATGGAAACCCATCAGGGTTCGCACCCGCGCATCGGGGCGACTGACGTGGTTCCGTTCGTCCCCGTCGCCGGGGCCGACATCGGCCGGTGCATCGACCTTGCCAACCAACTCGGGGCCATGATCGCGGACGAACTCAAGATTCCCGTCTACCTCTACGGCGCGGCCGCGCGCACCCCCGGGCGCGCCAGCCTCGCCGACATTCGCCGTGGCCAGTACGAAGTGCTCAAGAGCGAGATCGCGCTGCCCGAGCGGTGTCCGGACTATGGTCTGCCCCGGATGCACCCGTCGGCCGGGGCCACGGTCGTCGGCGCACGCCTGCCGATGGTTGCCTATAACGTCTACCTCCAGAACGCAAGCCTCAAACTGGCCCGCAGCATCGCCCGCCGCGTGCGGGAGCGCAACGACGGCCTTCCGCGGGTGCAGGCCATCGGGCTGGAGGTGGAGACGGGCGAGGTCCAGGTTTCGATGAACCTGTTGGATACGGACCAGACATCGATATGGCGGGCCTTCTGCGAGGTTGCGACGCTTGCCCGGGAGGCCGGAGCGCAGGCGGTGCGCAGTGAGATCGTCGGCCTTGTCACGATGCAGGCCGTGGCGGGCGCGCTTGGCGAGGCAATCGCGTGTCCCGAGCTGTCTTCCGGGCTGATCCTCGAAACCCACCTGCTCGGCGCCGCCCGGGGTAAGCCGGAATGAACGCCGGCATCCACACAGGGCGGGTCGAGTACGATCTGCTGATCGATGGGGCGGACCAGGTTTGCGTCGTGCCGGCGCAAGGGAGCGGCGAGGCCCTGGGCGTCCTGGGAGGCGGGGCCGTAGCCGCGGCAGATGCATGGGTTGGCGATTCAGAGCAGGCTGCCGATACTGAGCCGCTACCCGGCGCCGCCGTGATCGACGCCGGCGGCTGTGTCGTCACCCGGGCCTGATCGACCCCCACACGCATCTTCCTGCGTACGGATCGCGGGCGGCGGAGTTCGAGATGCGCCTGCGTGGCTCTTCGTATCTGGACATTCTCGCGGCGGGGGCGGCATTCTTCAACACCGTGAACGCCGTCGCCGAGGCCGAGGACGGCGAGCTGCTGGCTGTCGCCCGGAGAGACCTCAATTTCATGCTGGCGCATGGCGTGACGACCGTTGAGGCCAAGTCCGGCTATGGTCTCAGCACATCCGCCGAGTTGCGGTTGTTGAGGCTCGCTGCGGCGGCCGGTGAGGGGCATCCCGTCACTGTGGTGCCGACCTTCCTCGGCGCTCACGCCGTACCCCCTGCTTACAGAGGGAAGCCCGACATGTATGTAGAAGTCGTGCTGGAACAGATGCTGCCTGCCGTGTGTCGTGAGCGGGCGGCGCGGTTCTGTGACGTGTTCTGCGAGCCGGGCGTGTTCAGCGTCGATCAGTCGAGGCGTATTCTCGCCCGCGGCCTCGAACTGGGGCTCGCCGCGAAGCTGCATGCCGACGAGATGGCCCCGGGCGGTGGCGCCGAACTCGCTGCTGAGCTTGGCGCAGTGAGTGCCGACCATGTACTATTTGCCTCGCCGCGGGGACTCGCCGCCATGGCGGCAGCGGACACAACCGCGGTGTTGCTGCCGGTTACCGTTCTCTCGTTGCTCGGCGGGCACGTCGACGCGGCTCACTGCCACAGGCAGGCCGCACTGATGCGCCAAACAGGCGTAACGATCGCGCTGGGGACGGATTACAACCCGGGCACGGCACCGTGCCGGTCGGCGCAGTTGGCGATGAGTCTGGCGTGCCGAATTTTTGGCCTGTCTTGCGCGGAGGCTATCCGGGGGATGACCCGTGGCGCGGCCCTCGCGGTGGGCATGAGCGACCGGCTCGGGTCGCTCGCGGCCGGATACGACGCGGATGTGGTTGTGTGGGATGCGCGTAGTTACGAGGATCTGCCATATCGCCTGGGCGAGAACCTCGTGCGCGATGTAATCAAAGCCGGCCGGGCTGTGGTTGGGCCCAATGCCCACGGCCTGCGCGCCGCCCCGAAAGGTTGTGACGCGACATGAGCGACCATTACGAGGCCGGTGACGCTATGGAAGACAAGCGTACCGGTCCGGGCCCGGACGCAGCCAACCGCGAGGACGAGGAATGGGTCGACGAGGCTGAGGAAGGACCCGGTCCCGGATCCCAGGAGGAATGGGTCGAGGAAGCCCCCAAGAACGAATGGGAGGAGGAAACGCCCGCGGGCGAAGGCAAGCCCAAGCCCAAGGAGACCCCAGCCTATATGACCTGGGTCGCCGGCCTTATCGGCCTTCTGATCGGGCTATACGCCTTCCGGGGTTGCGGCGGCCGGTAGGTTTCGGCCCCAGTGCTCCGGCAGACATTCGTGGCAGTCAATCCAGCAATCAAAGCGGAGGGATGGAGGACTTGAAGAGCGACATCGAAATCGCCCAAGAAGCGAAAATGCTGCCCATCATGGACATCGCGAGGGAGATGGGCCTTGAGGAAGACGAAGTCGAGCTATACGGCAAGTACAAGGCCAAGGTCACGCTGGACGTCCTGAACAGGCTCAAAGACCGGCCTAACGCCAAGTACATCGACGTAACCGCCATCACGCCGACCCCGCTCGGCGAGGGCAAGACGGTGACGACGATCGGCCTCGGGCTCGCCCTTAACCGCATCGGCAAGAAGACCATCAACTGCATCCGGCAGCCGTCTTTGGGCCCGGTATTCGGCATCAAGGGTGGTGCGGCCGGCGGCGGGTATTCCCAGGTCATTCCGATGGAGGAGTTCAACCTCCACTTCACCGGCGACACCCATGCGGTCTCAATGGCGCACAATTTGCTCGCGGCGTTTATCGACAATCACATCCACCACGGTAACGAACTCGGGATCGATCCCCATTCGGTCACCTGGCCGCGCGTCATGGATATCAGCGACCGGGCCCTGCGCGACATCGTCATCGGGTTGGGCGGCAAGACCAACGGCTACCCGCGTGAAACCGGTTTCGACATCGCCGTCGCCTCGGAGGTCATGGCGATCCTCGCCCTGACCACCGGGCTCAAGGACCTGCGCGAGCGCCTCGGCCGGATTGTGATCGGCTACACCGAGAAGGGCCGGCCGGTCACGGCCGAGGACCTCAAATGCGCGGGCTCGATGGCCGTCCTGCTCAAGGAAGCGGTAAAGCCTAACCTGCTGCAGACACTTGAGCACACGCCGTGCTTCGTGCACGCCGGGCCGTTCGCCAACATCGCCCACGGCAACAACTCCGTCCTTGCCGACATGATCGCCTGCAAGCTCGGCGATTACGTCGTCACGGAGAGCGGGTTCGGAGCGGACATCGGCGCGGAGAAGATGTTCAACATCAAGTGCCGTACCAGCGGGCTTAAGGTCGACGCGGCGGTGGTCGTCGCCACGGTGCGCGCCCTCAAGATGCACGGGGGCGCCGGCCGCGTCGTCGCCGGCAAGGCCTTGCCCAAGGAGATCATCGAACGCAACGACGAAGCGTTGATCGCCGGCTGCGCCAACCTGGCCAAGCAGATCGCCAACGTCAAGCTGCACAACATCCCCGTCGTTGTAGCCATCAACGCCTTCAACACCGACCAGCCCGAGGAGATCGACCTGATCGAGCGCGAGGCCCTTAAGGCTGGTGCCGAAGCGGCAGTCATCAGTGAGGTCTGGGCCAAGGGCGGCGCCGGCGGCGAGGAACTCGCACGGGCGGTCGTCAAGGCGGCCGAGAAGCCGACCGAGATGCAGTACCTGTATGACGTCAACGCCTCGATCAAGGAAAAGATCGAAACCATCGCCACGCAGGTCTACGGCGCCGACGGTGTCGTCTACGAGCCACTGGCGGAACGGAGGATTCGCCTTTACACCAGGCTCGGCTTCGACAATCTGCCCATCTGCATGGCAAAGACGCACCTTTCGCTGTCACACGATGCGTCGCTAAAGGGTCGGCCGACAGGCTTCCGGGTACCGATCCGCGACGTGCGCGCATCGCTGGGCGCGGGCTTCCTTTACCCGCTACTCGGGACGATGTCCACGATGCCCGGCCTGCCGTCAGTCCCGGCGGGCACCAAGATCGATCTGGACGAGGAAGGCAAGATCGTCGGCCTGTTCTAGACTCAAAGGTCGCTGGATCGCAAGGACACCACGGAGGAGGGCCGGCTCCGGCCCTCCTCCGGTCTGCAGTTCCGGCGCCGGCAGGAAGGATGCCAGCGTAGGCGAAGGTTGGTTTCCTTGACACCCTTTTTACCATAGACGTAGAATTGTCGATGAGTTGGCTGAAAACCCCCGGACTCGGGCACCAACGCACGAAAGGTGACGATCAGCACGGACGCAAATACTTCGCAGCAGCAACTGATGCATAAGATCGACGAGCTCCGGCGCGAGCGCAGGGCCGTCATTCTCGCTCACCTCTACCAGCGTCCTGAGATCCAGGACCTCGCCGACTATGTCGGGGACTCCTTGGGCTTGAGTCGCCAGGCGGCGGACGCGGATTCCGAAGTGATCGTCTTCTGCGGCGTGCACTTTATGGCCGAGAGCGCGGCGATACTCAGTCCGGACAAAGCCGTTGTTCTCCCCGATCCCAACGCCGGCTGCAGTATGGCCGAGATGGTTGATCCCGGCGAACTGCGGGCACGCAAGCACGAACTCGGCGTCCCCGTTGTCTGCTACGTCAACTCCTCGGCCGCGGTCAAGGCGGAGTCGGATGTCTGCTGTACTTCGCGCAACGCGGTGCAGGTCGTCGACTCGCTGCCGGACCCACGTATCCTGTTTGTGCCTGACAAAAACCTCGGGCACTGGGTTGGCACGCAGACCGGCAAAGAGGTCATCACCTGGGATGGGTACTGCAACACGCACGACTCCATTACCCGCGCCGAAGTCGATCGGATGAGGGCCGAGCACCCCGCCGCGATCGTCATGGTCCACCCGGAGTGCCGCCCGGAAGTGACCGTTTCGGCGGACTACGTTCTGTCGACCTCTGGTATGCTTGACCTGGCTAAGCAATCCGAACACCAGGAGTTCATCGTCGGCACCGAGCGCGGCATTCTGCATCAACTGTGCAAGCAGAACCCGGGCAAGGCGTTCTACCTGCCCAATGAAACCAAGCAGTATTGCGCCAACATGAAGAAGGTCACCCTCGAGAAGCTCGCGTGGTCGCTGGAGCATCTTGAGCCGCGCGTGACCGTTCCCGAGCCGGTTCGCGCTCTTGCCGCCCGGTCCCTGGAGCGGATGCTGGAGGTCCCCAGCGGCAAGGACTGAGCTTTCTAAGCCTCAATAGCTAGGGGTTGGTACCTTGCCCGGTGATGATCTAACGCAAACCCGACCGGAAGCTGTTGACGTCGATTTCGTCGTCGTCGGCAGCGGCATTGCAGGGCTGTACGCGGCCATCGAACTGAGCATGGCCGGCCGGGTCGCCGTTCTGACCAAACGCCTGCTCAACTGAAGCAGCACCCAGTTCGCCCAGGGTGGCATTGCCGCGGCACTCGGCGCGTTCACGACGGCGCCGACCTGCACTATCAGGACACCCTCGCCGCGGCCGCAGGCCTCTGTGCCGGCCCGGCCGTGCAGGTGATGGTCGAGCAGGGTCCGGGCTACGTCCGCGGCCTGATGCACCTCGGCGCCGTGGACGACCGTCGCGCCGGACAACTGGCCATGGCCCGCGAGGCGCACACAGTCTGGGGAGGATCCTCGCGCCGGCGGCGGCGACAGGCGAGGAGATCGAGGGCACGTCCTGGCCCGCCGCGCCCGTGAGGACGCGATCAAGTCCGCGAAAAGACCTTCGTTACGTCCCTGATCGTCGAGGATGGCCTCTGCGTAGGCGGCTCGCGCAACGATGGCGGCGCCAGACCCCGTCGGAGTTCAGGGCGCGCGGGTCGTCTTCGCCACGGGCGGGATGGGACGGGTGTTTCAAGCCACACAACCAGCGCGCCACGGTTTATGGCACGGGAGACGGCATGGCTTTGGCGTGGCTCGCCGGCGCGCAGTTGATGGACATGGAGTTCCTGCAGTTTCACCCCACAGCCCTGGCGCTGCCCGGCAATCCCCGCCTGCTGATCACCGAGGCGATGCGCGGCGAGGGGGCCCTCTTGCTCAATGCTTCGCTGGAGCGCTTCATGCCCAAGTACCACCCGCTTGCTGAACTCGCCCCGCGGGATGTCGTGGCGCGGGCGATCTTTCGCGAGGCCTGGAACGACGGGCGGGACCACGTCTGGCTCGATGCCCGCCGGCTCAAGGACGGCGAGGTGCGCGCGAGCGAGCGCTTTCCGACCATCGACGCGCGACTGCGCGAGCACCGCCTGGACATGGAACGGGACTTGATTCCCGTTTGCCCTGTGGCACACTACGCGATGGGCGGCATCCGCACGGACACCTGGGCGCGGACAAGCCTGCCGGGCCTGTGGGCCTGCGGAGAAACCGCCTGTGTCGGCACCCATGGAGCCAATCGTCTGGCCAGCAATTCACTTCTGGAGTCGCTGGTGTTCGCGGGGCGGGCCGCAGCGTCGATGACGGAGTGGGACGGCGGCGCCTGGCCGGCACAACTCCTGCCCGTGATGGACTCGCCGCGGGGCGCTGTCGAGCTGCCCGGCATCTTTCTCGCGCGCGACGTGGACCGGGAGGAAGCGCCCGGTTCGGACGCCGCCGTCATCGCCACCCTCAGGGAGTTGATGTGGCGGCGGTACGGGTTGGTTCGCGAGCCGGAAGGCATGCAGCAAGGCGTCGACCAGCTATTGGAGCTCGCGGCGCAACTCGGCTCGGTGCCCGCCATGGCCACGGTGGCCGATTGGGAGGCCCACAACCTCGTGACAGTCGGGACGATTGTGGGCTGCGCGGCGCTGTTCCGCCGTGAGAGCAGAGGCGCCCATTACCGGACCGACTTTGAGGGTCCCGATCCCGCCTGGGCGGCCCACACCGTCCTCTGGCGCGACGGAAACCTTCTGCGGTACGGCATCGTGCCGCTGGGGAACGTGGAGGTGTGAGAATGCGCGACCTGCAGCAGATGCCGACCGACGCGATCCGGCCGCCGCGAGCGGCCGTGCTGCCGATCGTCCGGGCTGCTTTGCTTGAGGACGTCGGAGCGGGCGACCTCACAACGGAAAGCACCATCCCGGCGGATGCCTGGGCCGAGGGGTGGTACTTCGCCAAGAGCACCGGCGTCGTATGCGGCCTCTGGCTCTGCGAGATGGCGTTTTCGGAGATGGACCCGGCAATCAGGATGGACCACATGGTTCCCGAGCCTGCGCACGTCAAGCCCGGTGACCGCATCGCGCGGGTGATCGGCCCGGCGAGGGCGGTCTTGAGCGCGGAACGCGTCGGCCTCAACTTCATGCAACGGCTGTCAGGCATCGCCACGATGGCGAGCCAGGCGATGGAGGCGGTAGCCGGTACCAAGGCCCTGGTCCTCGACACGCGCAAGACGACGCCCGGCCTCCGCATCCTGGAGAAGTACGCGGTCCGGGCGGGGGGTGCCGCCAACCACCGCTTCGGCCTCTACGATATGGTCCTGATCAAGGACAACCACATCCGAATCGCTGGGGGGATCGGTCCTGCGGTGGCGGCCGCCCGGCGCTCCGTTAGTCCGATGGTCAAGATCGAGGTCGAGGCGGCCACGCTAGACGAGGTGAGCCAGGCTCTCCAAGCCGGCGCGGATATCATCATGCTTGACAATATGGACAACAAGACGATGGCGGCCGCGGTCGAAATGGTGGCCGGACGGGCTCTGACCGAGGCGTCGGGAAACATGACCGTCGCCACCTGCGGCGAGGTAGCCCGCCTTGGCGTCGACCTCATCTCGATGGGCGCCCTGACGCACTCGTACAGGTCCCTTGACATCAGTCTTGAGCTCGAACTCAGGCAGGGCGGCGCCCCGACCGCCGGCAGTGCCGTCTGAGTCCGGGCCCGGCCTCGTGGGGGCGGCGCTCGCGCGCCTGCTGGCGGAAGACCGTCCGTGGCGGCTCGGCAGTCAGGTCGTCTCCGTCGCGGAAGTCACGTCGACCAACGACCTGGCGAGAGTACTAGCCTTGGGAGGCGCGCCCGAAGGCACCCTTGTCGTGGCAGACAAGCAGACGAGCGGCCGGGGTCGTCTGGGCAGGGTCTGGCATTCGCCGCCGGGCACGGGCCTGTGGTGTTCGTTCATCTTGCGCCCCCCCTTAGCTCTGAACAACCTCGGACCGCTCGCGCTCGTTGCGGCGTTGGGCGCCCGGCGCGCGGTCCTCGGATGCGGAGCGGATGATGCCGACATCGGCATCAAATGGCCCAACGACCTTGTGGCCCGCGAGCGCAAGCTCGCCGGGATCCTTACCGAAGGCGCCGGCGGCAGCATCCTTGCCGCACCTGATTTCGTCGTCGCCGGCATCGGCGTGAACGTGCGGACGCCGGAGGGCGGGTTTCCAGAACCTGTACGCGGATCGGCCATTGCGCTGGATGAGTTGCGTGAGGGAGAGGGATCAGCCGGAGCGCCGGGTCTTGGTCCCGCGGAGTATGGCCGGGCGCTGGTTGAGTGTCTTTCGGAAACCTACTCCGAGTTCGTCGCGCGCGGGTTTGCCGTCCTCCGCGAGGAATGGCTCGCCGCCAACGTCACCACCGGCAACGAGGTGGTGGTGACTTCGGCAGCGGGTACGCTGAATGGAGTGGCCGAGGACATCGACCTCGACGGCCGGCTGCTCCTGCGCCTCAGCGACGGCCGGAAGACAGCCGTCGCCGCCGGAGATGTAACGTTACGTCAGGAAAGATGAGGGATCTCCATTGCTCTTAGTCGTCGATATCGGCAACACCAACGTTGTCAGCGGCCTCTACGACGGCCCAAGGCTTCTAGTCCACTGGCGGCTTGCCACCGATCCCAGGCGAACCGCGGATGAGTGTGCGATGTCCCTCGTGGAGCTGTTCAGGCATTCCGGCCACGAGTTCGGCGCGGTCAGGCATATCGCGATCAGCTCGGTCGTCCCGCCTGTGACCCCGACGCTCGTGGACGTGGCCCGCCGGTACTTCGGCTGCGACCCCCTGATCGTCGGCCCGGAAACCTATACCGGGATGCCTGTGCTCTATGACAATCCGCAGGAGGTAGGCGCCGACCGCATCGTCAACGCCGTTGCGGCATACGAAAAGCACGGCGGCCCGCTGGTAATAGTCGACTTCGGGACGGCCACGACGTTCGATGCAGTGACCGCGGACGGTGAATACCTGGGAGGGGCGATCGCTCCGGGGATCGGGATTTCCGTGGAAGCCCTGTTCCAGCGGGCGGCGCGCCTGACCCGTGTGCAACTCAGGCGCCCTGCAGCGGCGATCGGGCGGACCACGGAAGCCAGCCTCCAGTCCGGCATCGTCTTCGGCTTCGCGGGGCAGGTCGACGCAATGGTCAGGCGGATCGCCGCCGAACTGGGCGGTCGCCCGCTGGTCATCGCAACCGGCGGGCTTGCTCCTTTCGTTGCGGAGGAAAGCGTCACGATCGAGCGGATCGATCCCCTCCTGACTTTGGAGGGCCTGCGGATCATCCACGAGCGCAACCAGAAGGGCAACGGCAAATAGGATATAATTGCGAGCGAAGAAAGGAGGCAGGCGATGGTCGAGCTGACGGTTGACCGGATAGCCTACGACAGCCAGCACCAACGGGCCATCATCCTGCTCCGGCACAAGGAATCCGAGCGCTACCTACCCATTTTGGTCGGGCAACTCGAGGCGGGCGCGATCGCCATGGCCATCGAGGGGTTCGATCCCCCCAGGCCCCAGACCCACGACTTGTTCAAGCTGGTGCTGGACCGGCTGGGGTATGCCATCTCCGGCATTTTGATTGACGACGTTCGTGACGACACGTTCTTTGCCCAGATCACCATGGTTTCCGGGGAAACCGTGGTTGAAGTCGACTCCCGCCCTTCGGACGCGATCGCCCTGGCCCTACGGGCAAAGGCCCCGATCAAGGCCCTCGAACGCGTCCTTGACGTCGCCGGCGTCACGCCGGACGAGGGGCAGGTGCACTGAACCATCAGGAAACGGCCCGAAGCCCGGCGGGTTTGGGGCTGGGAAGGATGTGGACAGGCTATTGACCGCCACAGGGATTGAGGAACGTACGCTGATGCTGATTAAACCCGATGGTGTGTTACGCGGCCTCTGCGGCGAGATACTCGCCCGAGTGAGCGCGCCGGGCTGGCTTTGATCGGGCTCCAAATGGTCCAGGTGACCAGGGAACGGGCCGAGCAGCACTACAGTGAGGACCCTGTCTGGCTCGAGAACCTGGGAGGCAAGACGCTGCGCACGTATATGAAACACCAACTCGATCCGGTTGCGGAAATCGGCACGGATAAGCCGTCTGACATCGGCCGCATCATCCGCGGATGGCTGATTGAGTACATGACCTGCGGCCCGACCGTCGCGTGCGTACTCCAGGGGCCACATGCCGTTGAAGTTGTCCGAAAACTCGCGGGCGACACCATGCCGTCGGATGCCACGCCGGGAAGTATCCGCGGCGACTTCGCAACGATCTCCGCAGTGTCGGCCAACCGGCTGCATATCGCAGTTCGCAACGTCGTCCATGCCTCCAGTTCGGAGGATGAGGCGGAGCGGGAGATTGCGACGTGGTTTCGTCCTGAGGAGCTCTGCCCGCACCGGCCGGTGTCCTGGGCTGCGATCTACAACCGGTAGCGGTGTTTCTGTCGGCAAAAAGCCTGCTTGTCGGCCCTTTACCCGGTAGCTTCGGGAAGGACCCCTAAGAGGATTTCCAGCAACCCCTCTTCGGCATAGCGGCCTTGCGGATCGAACTCAAAAAGCGCTTCTCGCAGGTCGTTTTCAAACGAGCTGCGGCGCTCCCCCAGGACCGCCGGGGAACAGAATGAAGTCGAATAGAGAGTGCCGATGACCTCGTCAACCGTTAGCTCCCGCCGGTACGGTAGCGTGCAAACCCGGCACGGGCCGAAGGGCGACCTGTCGATGAAGGACTCATGGCGTTCCGGAGCAACGGCGTAGGCGCGGCTCCCTGCTCTGCGGCGGGTTCCCAGGTGTTTTTGGATGACGGCCTTGACGACCTGGCACCACGGGGCGTCCGCCGTCCAGAAGATTCCGCCGATGGAAGATCAGGCGACGACAAATCCGCCCCCGGGCTCGACCATGTGGGAGAGGGTTTCCAGGGTAGCCGCGCGGTCCATCCAGTGGAACGAGTTGCCCATCGTGACAACGCGGAACACTCCGAGCGCGTTCTTGAGGCGGACAAGGTCCGCCGACGAGCCCTGCACCAGGCGAATCCCGCGGGCGCGCGTCTCGGCGATCGTTCTTCCGGCCTCAGCGAGCATTTCGGGCTCGGGATCCATAGCCACGGTTTCCTCGAACCGGTCCGCGAAGGGCACGGCGATCTGCCCGGTGCCGCATCCCAGGTCGAGCAGACGCCCCCGCCCGTCAAGGCCGAATTCTCTTGCGACGAGCGCAAAGAACGCCTCGGGGTACCCGGGGCGAAACCTTGCGTAGTAGTACGCCGTGCCCCTGAACGCATCCCGGTACTCCCCAACTGCCAAGCTCATCGCCCCCATCTGCTATCAGGCCTACTACGGTCGACTACATGCAAGAAGAGTGCCGGCATGTGCCTTTTACCGCAGAATGATCCGATGGAAGACCTTCTTGCCCTTGCGGATGATCACACCGTCGACCAGAGCCTGCCTCTCAACGCCTAACAGCACATCCTCGACGCGCGAGCCGTCCAGAGTCACTCCGCCGCCCTCGATTAACCGCCTGGCATCGCCCTTGCTCTTGGCCAATCCGGATGTGACCATCAGGTCGATCAGCTTATCGCTCTGGGCGAAGTCTTCCTCGGTGATACGCGTGGTGGGCATGTTATCAAGGCTCCCGCCATCGCCAAACAGCGCTTCTGACGCCTCCACGGCCCTGTCCGCCTCCGCCGCCCCGTGAATCAGCGCCGTAATCTCGTAGGCAAGGACCTTCTTTGCTTCGTTGATATCCCCGCGGCAGAGCTCGGCGATTCGCTCCATCGGAAGGAACGTCAGGAGCGCCAGGCACTTTTCAACGCTCTGGTCCTCGACGTTGCGCCAGTACTGGTAGAACTCGTAGGGACTGGTCTTTTCGGCATCGAGCCATAGCGCACCGCCGACGGTCTTGCCCATCTTGGTGCCGTCCGCGTTGGTCAGGAGGGTGAACGTCATTGCGAATGCGTCGGCTCTTTCGACCCGGCGGATCAAATCCGCCCCGGCGAGGATATTGGACCACTGGTCATCTCCGCCGAGCTGCAGCGTGCACCCGTAGTTGCGGAAAAGGTGCAGGAAATCGTAGCTCTGCATCAGCATATAGTTGAACTCGAAGAACGTCAGCCCTTGCTCAAGCCGGTTCCTGTAGCATTCGGCGGCGAGCATCCGGTTGACCGAGAAGTGGACCCCGACGTCGCGCAGAAAGTCGACGTAGTTGAGGCCAAGCAGCCAATCGCCATTATTGACGAGGATCGCTCCGCCCTCTGAAAAATCGAGGAATCTGCCCATCTGCACCTTCATCTTTGCGGCGTTGGCGTCGATCTGCTCCGCGCTCAGCATGGCGCGCATGTCGGTCTTGCCTGAGGGGTCGCCAACCATCGCCGTGCCGCCGCCCACCAAGGCGATCGGCCGGTGCCCGGCGCGCTGCATGTGGCTCATCGCCATCAGCTGGATGAAGTGCCCGACATGAAGGCTGTCCGCCGTAGGATCGAAGCCGATGTAGAACGTCAGCATATCCCTGCCCAGCCGCTCGCGCAGGCCCTCGTCGTTGACCTGCTTGATGAAACCCCTCTCCTGCAGGACGTCGAATGCGTTCATTGTGTCACCTTTTCCGTTGAAGTGACGCAAGCTCGGTCTGCCTGCGCGTTAGTCCCATGATAATACCACCCGGAGGAGTCGGGCTACTGCCTTGGCCCTCCCCCTTTTGGTTGCGCTTGCGATACGCTATCCCGGGCGGCCGTTTCTTCTGCGCGGATCGGTCGCCGGGTGTAACTTTTCGCTGCCCTTCGGCAACTAACCACTGGTGGGGGAATTCGAGGTGAGTGGCTGCTGAGTCAGATTGAGCAAGTGCGGGCCATCTTCCGCAGGCACCAGCCACTCGTGTACCGGTACCTGCTTGCCCTCACGGCCAACCGTGAGGATGCCGAGGACCTGACCCAGGAGACGTTCGCGGCTGCGGTCGTTGGTCTTGCGGGGTTTCAGGGTAAAAGCTCCGTGGCAACGTGGCTGCTCGGAATCGCACGCCGCAAATGGTTGATGCACGTGCGCAAGGAAACCCACGGCCCGACCGCAGTGGGAGACCTGGAGAACGCCCAGCCCGTTCCCGGCCCCGCGGGCGCAGTCATCGCGAAGGACCGCGTTAGGAGGCTGTTGCTGCAGTTGCCTGAGGCCCAGGCGAGCATCGTCTGGCTGCGCGTATTCGAAGACCTGCCCCTGGCTGAGATAGCAGCGGTCCTGGGGATGTCGGAGGCTTCGGTCAAGGTGGGCCTATTCCGGGCCAAGCGCAAGCTGCAGAAGATCATCGAAGGAGAGGAATCCCGTTGCCAGACCGACTCTGCCCGCTGATTGAGGATGTGCTGCCTCTCTATGGGAGGGGCAACTCAGTCCGGAGGCTGCGGCTCACGTCCGAGAGCACCTGGAGAGTTGCCCGCTTGCGCCGAACTCCACCGGCGAATGGTGAGCGGTGCCTTTGAAGTGCGCCCTGCGACCGTGGGCGGTGGCGATGCGGATGACCAGGCGTCAGGCGCCAGTGGACAAGGCCGCCTTAGGCAGTGGGAATCCGGGGTGCTACGCAGAGTCGGCCGCCGCGTTGTGGCAGTCCTTCTAGTCGCAGCACTCGCCTGGGGGGCCGTCGGCGCGTACTCGTACATCACGGCCAGGCAGGCCGGGCAGCGGGCGGTGCTGAACGCGTACATCTCGCTTGCCACCGACTTGAGGATGAGGCTGACGCAGGCCTCCATCGCGTTCGGGGCAATCGCATCCGACATCGCGATACTCGAGTCCGAGGCCTTAGGCAGCACGATCGAATACCTCTACGAAACAACCGATGCAGCGAGGCTGCTCAGACTGCTGGATACGGCAATCACCGGCGAGAGCGAGAACTTCGCCGCGTACACATGGCAGGTCGCCGAAGCAAGCGATGCCGTGCGGCAGGTTCTCGGTTGGGACGCGCTCGGCGGCCGGATGAACAGCAGGGACGTCGGCCCCGTGGACCTCGAGTTCGCCGCAATGGTCTCCCAGCAGCTTGAGCGGCTGGGAGAAGCGGTTACCCTGGGTCCCGAATCACGCGGCGGGTCGCGGCCACGGATCGACTTCGACCGGTCGCGGCGGGATAACGCTATTGCGATTGCACGCGAAATCCAGGACCTGTGCCGGGTCTACCGTGAAGAGGCAAGCGTCGAGCCAGGTAGGTGGCTACCCCAGGTTTCCGGGGACGAGGCGATCTCCCTGGCCCGCGAGGGGATCAAGCGATATTCAGAATACTCAGGGCTATCGTCCGAACAACTGGACGCGCTATTGGGCGAAGCCGCGGCGGAAGAATACCTTGACGGGTGGCGCGGGCTGCACTTCTGGCGGGTCCGCTTCGGCCCTGCCGCCCGGGGGTGGGAGCAGGCACAGGGTCTCGTCGACGCACGCAGCGGCGCTCTGATCGGGTGGCTATGGCCGCACGGGCTGTGGGCCGGCCCCGTGCAGCCGCCCACTCCCCAGGAGTCCGACATCAGGGTCTCTGCGGGCGAGGCAGCTGAGGTGGCTGCGGCCTTCCTCGCGAGCCTCGACGAGGAGCGGCAATACGTCTATGTCGGAGCGCACTTCGAAGCCAGCTGGGTTGTTGTGTTTGCTCCGAGGCGCGGTGGCATGGTCAACTACGCGGACCCTGTCGTGGTGGTCGTCCACGGGGATTCCGCTGCGGTTAAGGGGTGCTACCAGCTTACTCACTCGCCGGACCTCCCCTGGGCCCCCGCGGTGAGCGCACAGATGGCTGCAGAGGCGGGCGCCCGGAAGCTCGCCTCGGTCCTCGGAAGGGCCGAGCCCCCGGAGGTCAGGGTTGCCCCCGTCCTCTACCGGATGGAATGGGGTGGTGTCAGGACTGCCTGGGCCGTCGAAACCAATCCGCCCACGGATCCCCGTCCCGATCTCAAGGTGTTCATCGACGCTGCAACTGGCCGCTATCTCGGCCTCCACGGAATCGGCGGCCGCTCGGGGTTCAACTACTCGGAGTACGTCAGTTGGGGATTCCATCGCTAGCAGGGAATTTGCGGGCGGCGGGATCTGCTGCGGGAGGAATGCACCGGGTCGGGGAAGTATGCGGCAAGGAGTGCGCGATTAGTGAGGGTCCGACTTGTCCATTGCAGCAATCATAGCCGATGATTTCTCAAGCGCGACCGACTGCGGGGTGCAGTTCTCGATCCGTGGTTTGAAGACCGCCGCCCTGATGCAGATACCCGACCTTTCCCACCGCCCTGAGTATGACGTGGCGTCGGTTGACACTGACAGCCGGGCGGACACCCCGGAAGCTGCGTACGGCAGGGTCAGTAAGGCTGCCGAATTCGTCCGGCACGGCGGCTACCGGTATGTATATAAGTCCGTGGACTCCACCCTTCGCGGAAACCTCGGCGCGGAGATCGACGCCATGCTGGACGTCCTCCGCCCGGAGTTCGCGTTCGTGGCGCCAGCGTTTCCGTACTGGGGGAGGAAGACAGTCAACGGGTGTCACTTCCTCAACGGCATCCTGATATCCGATAGCCAGTTTGCCGACGACCCTGTTTGGCCGATCAAGGAGGCCGATCTGGTCAGGCTGCTGGGGTCGCAGACCAGGCGCCGCGTTGGCCTGATCGACATTTGTGGAGTGCGGGGTGAGCGGAAGGAGATCGAGCAACGGCTCCAGGGCATGAGAGACAGGGGCTATGAGATCGTCGTCTTCGATGCCGAGACCGAGGACGACCTCAAACGGGTCGCCGGGATTGCCGCAACCTCGGACCACAGCAATCTCATTGTGGGCTCCACAGGACTGGCGCAGTACCTCGCCGACGCGTGGGGGATCTCTCGCGATAGCAAACCGTTGCGGATTCCTAACCGGACCGGTCCGTTCATGGTCGTCTCAGGGAGCGCGTCGCCGACAACCCGCAACCAAATCGAGCGATATGCGGCCGACCCGGACACTGTTTCTCAGGCCATCGATCCCAGGGAGATCGTCGCAGAGCGGCATGTCTCCGGCCTGGAGGAACGGATTTATGCCAAACTCCAAGCAGTGCCACCCGGGCGAGACGTCGCCCTCTTCCTTGACTCCACACCCCAAAGCGTCCGCGAGACCCAAGCCCTGGGTGAGGCCAGGGGGCTTAGCAGGCCTGAGGTTTCCGGGATGATCGTGGCAGCTCTGGCCAGGATCGCCTCCAGGTTCGTGGCAAGCCATCCTGTCAAGGGCATCCTCCTTACGGGAGGGGATACGGCAAAGGCAGTCTGCGGGGAGCTTGGGGCTTCGGGCATGATCTTGTTGACAGAGGTCGAGCCGGGCATTCCCCTCGGGGTGTTGCTCGGGCCCCGTGAGGTTGCCGTCGTGACCAAAGCGGGTGCGTTCGGTTCGGACGAGGCTTTGAACAGGGCGAGACGGCTACTAAGGGCGGGGGATGCAGATGCGTGCTAAAGGGCGACCGGTTGTCGCGATTACCATGGGCGACGCCGCCGGAATCGGACCGGAGATCATCCTCAAGGCCCTGACGGCAGCGGATTTGTATGACATATGCAGGCCGTTTGTGGTGGGAGACCTGGGAATCCTGCAACGGGCGGAGGGTCTGCTTTCCACCGGCCTGCATATCCGGGCGATAGACTGTCCTGAAGATGCCGTGTTCCTGCCCGGCACTGTCGACTGCCTGGATCTGGGCCTCCTCCCGCACGGGGTGTCGTTCGGGAGGGTTTCGGCGGCGGCGGGGCACGCGGCATACATGTACCTGGTGACGGCGATCGATATGGCCTCGGCCGGCAGGGTCGATGCCATCTGCACAGCCCCGCTCAACAAAGAGGCTTTGCATTTGGGCGGGCATAGCTACCCGGGCCACACCGAGATCCTGGCGGAGAGGACGGGCACGGGTGACTTTGCGATGATGTTCTCCTCGCCCCAACTGAGGGTGATCCTTGTCACCATTCACGAGGGCCTCTTGGACTCCGTCAGCAAGATCACCCCCGACAGCGTGTACGGGACTATCAGGCTTGCTTATGACACGCTGCGCAAGGCGGGGACGGATCGGCCGCGCATTGCGGTATGTGGGGTTAACCCCCATGCCGGCGAGAACGGGCTGTTCGGCAACCGTGAGGAGGAAGAAAAGATCCTCCCCGGCATCGAGCGGGCGCGGCGGGAAGGGATTGACGCCCGAGGGCCGCTGCCGGGCGATACCGCTTTCTACCTTGCGCGGCGCGGCGACTACGACATCGTAGTTGCGATGTATCACGACCAGGGGCTTGGCCCCATCAAGGTGTTGGGTCTTGAGTCCGCTGTGAACATCACAGTGGGACTGCCCTTTGTGCGGACTAGCGTCGACCACGGGACCGCCTTCGACATCGCGGGGAAGGGCGTCGCAGATCCAAGCAACATGACCGAAGCAATTCGCCAGGCGGCCATTTTGAGTGCCGTTCGTTGACGGGAGGCAGTATAGTGTCCGAATTCATATTCATGCTCACCCAACACGATCAGACAGTGCCGAATGCCTCGGCCGTCTACGAGGAGATCCGCGACTCGGGTCTCAGGTATGTCGGTTTCAAAGATGTGGGGTTGCCGCTTGCCCAGTTGATCGACCTGGCCAAGTCGATGCACGACGGCGGGCAGAAGGTCGTCCTTGAGGTGGTTAACCCGGTCAAGGAAGAGGAACTGCGGGCGGTAGACAACGCTGCTCGCATCGGCGCGGACTACGTGATGGGCGGGACGCACGCGGCCGAGATCGCCAAAATCCTGGCCGGAACAGGTATTCAGTACTTCCCGTTCCCCGGCAGGGTGGTCAATCACCCCAGCGATCTGCGAGGCAGCCTCGCCGAGATCGTCGGACACGCGCAGACGCTCGCCGCGATACCGGGGGTGCACGGCCTGGACCTCCTTGCGTACCGCTGGGATGGCGATGTGCCTGAGCTGATCAAGGCGGTCGTGCGGGCCGTCAGCCTGCCGGTGGTTATCGCCGGCAGTATCAACAGCGATGCGCGCATCCGGACGGTCGTGGACGCGGGAGCATGGGGATTCACCATCGGCAGTGCCCTGTTCGACGGCACATATTGCCCGGAGTGCAGTACGCTCGGGGCAAAGGTCAAGAGGGTGTTGGCGGCGGCCGGCGGCTAGGGGCCCAGCGCAGCTCCGCCCTCTCACAGCGCCCCGCCCGAACCGGTCCAGCATTTACCTAAAGGGCAGGCTGCAGGGGCAATTGAACTGACGTCAGGCCACCATTCCTTGGCCATGGGGGTCTCCACGTGGCAATTGCCGGCAAGAGGCGTCTTTTCATCTGGCTGCTAATCCCCGCCACATGGGCGATGCTGCTCTCTGTGCTCGCCGGGCTTCTGTCCTGCGGGGGACGGGTGTACCTTTGACCTGGCCGGGGACCGGGTTTGGAGCGGCGGGCCAGGGGTCAAAGGTATCGGCTGGGACGTTGAGACAGGCGGGCTGCTGTTCTTCGGGCAGAGGCTTCGCTGAGCTGGCGCGGTCCTGCCCGCTACTGTGGAGCCAGCGTAACCTCACGCAGTCTGTGCTTGCCGTCCAGTAAGGTGACGCATAGCACCTTAGTCCCGTCCGGGGCGAAGTCCGCCCCGACGATGAAGTCGTCCGTCGTCAGCAGGACACGCCGCTCCTCCAAATTGTAGTCGTAGCACACCAGCCGTTTGGGTTCTGCCCTGCTGCCACGTACGGCGTAGAGGAGCTTGCCATCACGCACGGCCATGAGCACGGTTTCCCGCCCATCCTCGTCGATCAACTCGTGTGACGCGTACCCGTGATCCGCATTGAGTCGGAGGAGGACATTATCGCTCTCCCTCAGCACATCGACGAGTATGTCCCCGTCGCCCGGCAACACCCAGCATCGCAGCAACTCGACAGTGCTTTCGGGCCATGGGAAATCTTGGCCCCCGGATAAGAGGGTCTTCTCACCCGACGCGACATCGATCAGTCCGATGCTGGAACGCCCGTAATCGGGGATGAAGATGACCTTGGAATCATCGGGAGACCAGGTGAGCCCGCCGTGGCCAAGTTGCTCTTCAGGTTCCAAGGCCTTGGGCGTCCCGTCGAGCAGGCTAGCCTTGCCGGTGGCGACGTCCTTGATGTAAAGACCGTCCTCACGGATCACTGCCAGATAGGTCATGTCGTGCGAATAGCGTCCGAGACCATCCCGGTGGTCCCACGTGGTATCCGACACGAGCCTGAGCGTCTCCCGGTCGAAGACCAGCGCGCGTTTGTAGCTCTGGACTCCGATGTGCTCGTCGGTGACGATGATGTCGTCCCCGTAGTTGACGGATCCGTTTCCTTCGTATAGGACGGTGCAGGCCTCTCTTAGCATGTCGTACACGACCAGCCGAAGCTTTGACTGCTCGCCATAGTCAGCCAAGGCGAGCAGAGCGCGGGTTTCGTCATACCACCGGCACTCGATGAGCGTGTAGCCTGGTACGTCAAGAGGGCCCACCACCGGTCCCTGGCGCGGACGGTGGATGACAGTGTATAGCACCTGTTCTGTGTTGTGACTATCGGCGATCATTAGAAACCCAGGGACACCGGGCAAGGCTGAGTAGTTGCGCGGAGCCGGGGCCTCTGCTGCCGGTACGCAGATAGATGATTGCCCCGCGTACTCCAGCTCGAACAGCGGCCCCGTCATCATTGGGTTGAGTGCCAGCCGCAATTGAGGATGGGCTTGGACCATACCGTGCGAACTGCGGAGCCAATCGCTCTGCTGCTCCTGATCCCAAGCCCCGTAGTTGGCCGAAGGCTGGACGAGCACGTTGGCGCCGAGAGCGATCAGCTTGTCGACGATCTCATCGTTGAATGCATCCAGGCAGACGGCTATACCGATGATCCCGAAGGGGGTCTCATAGACTTTCAGGTCATCCAGCCGTCCTGGCGTCAGGCCAAGGCCGGCCTCCGATTCTAGTTCGGTGAGATGGACTTTCTTCTGCGTCCCGATGATCTTGCCGTCTGGACCGAAGAAGTAGCAGGTGTTGTATAGCTCCCCTGAGTGGACCCGGTAGATGAGCTTACCGTCATTGTCGTAACTGAAGTCGGGCAGCACGGCAGAGCCGGCGATGACGTAGTATCGGTATCGTTCGGCGAGAGATGAGAAGGTTTCCACGTAGGTTTGCCCGGCAATCCGCGCCTTGGCGAGGCCGACGGCCTGGGGCCATCCCACGCTGTAGCGGATCTTGTGGTGCAGAACGCTTGGCAGGTTGCCCTTGACCATCGCTTTTATGGCCCCCTGCAGCTTGGTGCCCTCCGCAAGGGCCTGCTCCGCGCCCTGGAAGATGCACGGCGTGCCTACGTATTCCGGAAAGACGATCAGCAACGGCAGACCCGGGTCTGCGGCGCCCCTTGCCGCCTCAAAGGCTAGCTCGACCTTGCGGGCAAATGTCTCGCGGCAGTAGTAATCCGAAACGTCCCACCGCATCTGGACTACAGCGACCTGGTACTCATCGACCACAGTCGCGGGCGGGGAGAAAGCCGCCGTAGTCACCGGTCCGGTTAGCCCTCGCGAGTCATAGATCAGAAAGGCGGCCAGAGACAATATGACTATCGCTACCACGGCGCAGAGCAGCCGCTTCACTGAACGACCTCCTCAGTGTGGAAACCCCTGCCATGCCACATCCGCCGTCGCCATGGCTTTCTCCCGCTAGCTGGCGCGGTCCTGCCTCAAGGGCGTTTATGCTGCCGAGAAGGAATGTCCCCAAGCCAGGTGCTAAAGGTACTTCTGGCAGGGCCGGAAGATCAGCCTGCGGCCGCTCGGGTTGAAGATGCTGGAGGGTTGTGGAAAACTAGTTGGAAGCGCATTGTTCGGATCCTGCTCCGTCAACGGGCAGTATGTGGACATCGAGTTCGGGATGACGATCGAGGAGTTCACGGCCGCCGGGGCAGAGGAGCACTCAGCTCCCCGTCGAGTGGTAGTGACGCACGCCGAATCCCCAGATCCGCAGGCTAATCCCAAAGAACGCAAGTCCCACCGCCGGCGACAGCCAGGCCAGGTAGGGGGGGTGGCCAAGCGAGGCGCTCTTGCCGAGAAGCCCCAAGACCGGGAAGTAATTGACGGTTGCCAGAGGTACAACGAAGATGAGGAACCCCCGCAGCCAGTTGCGGTAGATATCCATCGGCCACTGCGCCGCCTCGACTCCCCCATTCGTCAACACGTTGGCAATCTCCAGGCCCTCGACCGTCCAGAACGACATCGTCGCCTGGAGCACGAAGAGGCCACAAAGAAGCAGCATTCCGCCGAGTACCGCCGCGCAGAGCAGCAGGGCGCGCGCCGGGGTCCAGGCCAACCCGGCCGAGCCGGCCCCCCAGAATAAGACCATCAGCCCCTGCGCCAGCCGGCCGACCCGTAGCAACTGGAAGTCCTGACCCAAGACCTGCAGTACCGTGCTTCGCGGCCGCAGCAGCATCCTGTCGAAGGTCCCGGCCCGCACGTGCCGGTGCAGTACATCGAAACCCCGCCCCGCCGCCTCGGCCAGGGCAAAGGCGGTGTGGATGACACCGTACAGCACGGCGACTTCAGGCAGGCGCCAACCGTTGAGGTTTCCAAAGCGCCCGAATAAGGCCGCGGCGCCGACGAACTCGATGGCCGTCATCAGGAAGTTGGCAACGGAGTACATCGCGAACGATGCCCGGTATTGCATTTGGGCCTGGATCGAGATGCTTATCAGCCGGAAGTAAAGCCGCACATCGCTCATCTCGGCTAGCCCCCCTGCACTACGACCCGGCGTAGTCCGGTGGCCAATAACCTGCGGCCAAGGAATGCCAGCGCTATGGTCCAGGCCAATTGAAACGCCAGGTACGGCACTATTTGCCAGGGCGGAAGGGACCCGAGGTAGAACCGGAATGGCAGGTCCATCACCCCGGCAAAGGGCAGTGCCTGGATGATCGGATGCAGCCAGTCTGGGAAGAACGCCAGCGGAATCGTGAGCCCGGATAGCAGCATGGCTAGCGTCGGGATGATGCGCGATATGCCTTCGCCTGATATGGTCCACATCGTGACGATGCCATAGAGGTTGGTGATCGCCGCCGAGAGCGGGACTGCACCGGCAAGAGACACCGCGAACGCCACCGCGGCCCCTGCGGACGGAGGCAGGCCGACGCGGTAAGCTGGAGCAAGCAGTCCTGCCATAGCCATAACCGGGATCGCCCGCAGGGCGGTCGTTGCCGTTCGCAGCGCGACGCACCGGCTGAACCACATTCCGTAGAGGTCGACCGGGCGGCAGATTTCGTAGGCGACGTTGCCCGTCCGCACCAATTCCTGCACCTCGGCGTCGCCGTTCCATGGCAGGATTCCAAGCAGGGCTTGGCCGAGCCAGATGTAGGTGACCGTTTGGGCTAAGGTCATGGGCTGTACGACCGTGCTGGACCTGAAGAACGCCTGGAACACCATCACACGCACGAGGCCGAAGAAGAACTGCGTCCCAATGCCCGCCAACGCGGCGATGCGATACTGGAGCAGCATCAAGAGCCTCATCCGCAGGAGCGACGCGTATGCCCTCATAGTCCAAGCTCCGCATAGAGACGCGCGACGATCTGCTCGATGGGCAAGTCCTCGACGAGGAAATCCCGGATCTCGTAATGCTCGGAAAGCCAGGACACAAGCTCGGCCGGGGCAATCATCGCCGGGTCAAAGTGCAGGCAGGCCCGCTCTCCCTCCCGGCTGACCGCTGTGATACCCGGCAGAGGAACGTTGAGGTCGGCGCGGTTCATCTCGACAAGCAATCTGCGTTCCGCCGGCACCCTCGCCCGGAGCGCCGCCAGCGAACCGTCCAGCAGGATGGTACCCCGCCCAATGACGATCACCCGTTGGCAAAGCGACTCGATGTCGTCCATGTCGTGCGTGGTGAGGATGACCGTCGTCCCCTGTTCCCGGTTGAGTTCGCGGACGAAGTCGCGTACCGCAAGCTTTGCCACCGCATCCAGCCCGATCGTCGGCTCGTCGAGGAACACCAGTGGCGGGGAGTGGAGCAACGATGCCGCAAGGTCACAGCGCATGCGCTGGCCGAGGCTCAGTTGCCGTACGGGTATTTCGAGCAGGTGGGCGAGGTCGAGTCTCTCAACGAGCGAATCGCGCGTTCGGCGGTATTGCGCTGCGGGAACCCGGTAGATATCGCGCAGCAGTTCAAATGAGTCCGCTACGGGCAAATCCCACCACAACTGGGACCGCTGGCCAAAGACCACCCCGATGTGAGCGACGTGATCGATGCGGTCCCGCCAGGGGGTACGGCCCATCACTTTGCACACGCCGCCGTCGGGCACAAGGATTCCGCTCAGGATCTTGACCGTCGTGGATTTCCCAGCCCCGTTAGGGCCGACGTAGCCCACCAACTCGCCCCTGTCAACGCTGAAGGAAACGCCGTCCAGCGCCCGCACCGTCACGTATTCGCGCCGGGCGACCCCTTTAAGTGCATTCCAAAGGCCGGCTTGTCGCTTGCCGACCTTGAACGTCTTGGTCAACCCCTCAACCTGGATCTGTAGCGCCATTGGTTCCTCCCTGTACGCCGAAACCCGCGACCGAAGCCGCCCATGCTCGATTCACGGCGTCGGCCGGCACCTTACGCAAGAACCATGCCGCAGGTATCGGCAGCAGGGAAGCCATCGGCCATGAGGCCAGACGACACAGGGTCCGTTATGCCCGGCGGATACGTTGCGCAATCACCAGTGCCGCGAGGTTTCGGAGCCAAGTCGGCTCGTCCCCCTCCGGCACAAGCCCTAGTCCGCGCAGCCGGGCCGCAGCCTTCTCCACCAATCCAGCGCGGTCTGCCGGCGGCGGCCAGACGCGCCCGCCGGCCGCCCACTCGACGACCGCCTCAACCTCGTCCTGCGCCAGTGCTCCCAAGCGTGCTGTCCGCAACTTGCCCTTGTTCGCCGGGCATACGTCTGTGCACCGGGTACACCCCATGAGCGTGTGATGAAGGTGCGGCGCAACAAAGGCAGGGAAATCGCCCGGCATTTCGTTCCACAGCGTAAGGCAGCGCTCGTGGCGCATCACAAACCGGTCGGCCGAGAGAGCCTTGGTCGGGCACGCGGCAAGGCAGCGGTCGCAACCTTCACACTCGGACAGGAGGCGCGGTTCAACCGGGCCATTACCAGTGCTCCACCCGAGGTCCGCGTCCGTTGCGAACCCGACCATGAAGTGGTAGCTGCCTGCTTCCGGCGTATAGGTGACGTTGTTGCGGCCGTAGTGAGTGAGGCCCAGGCGGGCTCCGACGCTCTTGGACGGCAGATGCGCGTACGAGCAGTGGAACCCCTGCGCCTCCATAGCCCTGTCGAGCAGCGCGATAACCGGTTTCCACCTGCCCGGCGGCAGGAAGTAGATCGGAGGGACCACGGCTTCAAGCGGCCCTTCTGCTGTCCCCAGGTCCAAGGTGTACGCGGAGACGGGTATCGAGACGACGCCGATGGTCCGGGCTTCGAAGGGCACTTCGCGCAGGTACCTGAAGTCCAGATAGCGGGAGTCGAGGAAGGTCTGCGCAAAGGTCCCGTCTGCCCTCCTTTTCGCCAATTCGCAGCGGATGTTCTCTAGTAACTCCGGCTTGCCCCATGCGAGGCTGAAGCCGTTGGCACTAGCCAGGTCAAGCAATGCACTCCTCATAGACGTTCACCCCGTTGCTCTATTCGCATTGCTCGCTCTGTCTCCCGTCGCCGCGGCCGAGCGCGCGGCGGCAGGTCGGCTGCAGGCGCGCCGGGAACCCTGCAACGGGAGGTGCATAGCAATGAAACCCACGGACAACGTTTCTCCGGCAGCCCACCCCGGGCTGCTGGCCGGGCGAAAGGCGCTGGTGACCGGCGGCAGCCGGGGAATCGGCCGGGCCATCAGCATGGCTCTCGGCGATGCGGGCGCAGATGTGGCGGTCAACTACCGTCGTGACGGCGATGCAGCCGCGGCGGTCACGCTGCGCTGGCGGGCATGGGACGCCATTCGGTAGCGCTGCAGGCGGATGTATCTCGGCCCGAGGAAGCCAGAGGCCTTGTGACTAAGGCGGCCGAATGCCTCGGCGGGCTCGACATCGTCGTGTGTAACGCAGGAATCCTGAGCCGTCAGCCGGTATTGGAGATCGAACCCGACGATTGGCGGGAGATCCTCGACACTAATCTTGGCGGAGTGTTCTGGACGGCACAGGCGGCCGGGCGCTTCATGGCTGCGCACGGCGGGGGCGCGATCATCAACATGTCTTCGGCGGGCGGGCTGGCTCCCTCGATCAACCTCTGTCACTATTGCGTGGCCAAAGCCGGCGTGAGCATGGTAACCAAGTCGCTGGCCCTCGAGCTTGCTCCCTACAACGTGCGTGTCAACGAGATCAACCCCGGCCTCATCGAAACCGACCTCAACCGCGCCGACATCGCCCGGGCCGAGTTCCGCGAGGCCAGGCTGAGCCGGATTCCGCTCGGCGTCGTAGGCAGACCGGAGGATGTGGCAGGTGCCGTCGTTTTTCTGGCCTCACCGCAGGCCGCCCTGATCACGGGCCACCGCATCGTGATCGACGGGGGAGCGAGGATTTCGTAGGTTTCCATGGGTGAGATAACGCGGGACTGGACAGTCGCAACATTTGTGGTCCATGAGGACCGGGTACTGCTTCTTTGGCACCGCAAGCTTTCGATGTGGTTGCCGCCGGGGGGCCATATCGACCTACACGAATTGCCGGACGAGGCCGCGGTGCGTGAGGTGGCCTGACGGGAGATGACCATGCAACAAGGCGTGAATGACGCAGGTGGTTTGGGAACGCGGTCTGCCCGCCTGCCACGGCCCTGGTTGACGGTGTTGCTGGCCGTGGTGCTGATTGCCGCCGTCTGGGGCGGCGTAATGCGTTGTGGTCGATAGCCTCCGGACTCGGGATGGTCTCGGAGCACACTCGCTTTGCGATCGCCTCTGAGGTTGACGTCGGTTTCGTGCAGAGCAGCTGGCCGTACGAGCATGAGGCGGCCCTGTCCAAAGGCGCTCGGCAAGCGAGGGTAACCGCTGCGGAGGCAGTGGAAACCGCGCGGGCGCACGCGCCCGACTGGACTGCTGCCGCGGAGGCCCAGGCGATGGAGATCATCAACTGGTGGGCAGGCATCCACTACTGGCAGGTCAGGTTCCGGGATGAAGGCAACCAGGCGGCATACACGACCGCGGTCGATGCGCAGAGCGGCGAGATCTTGAGCTGGGGGAGCGATCGAGACCTGGATGCGCCGGTTGGGGTTTCCGTCGAAGATGCAGAGACTACCGCCCGCGCCTATCTCGCGGTGACTCGCCATCGGAGTATCACCCGCATGGGAGCGTGAGACGTTAGCGAGACTGATTATCCCCCAACCGCTCTCCGGTTCTTCGCCCCCCGCAAGGATTCGCCGCCACGGCACCAGAAGTCTCGGCTCAAAAGCACCATGCGGAGCCCTGTGGGGTTGGGTTTCCGTGAGGGAAAAGGGAGGCGTGACGGTGTCGCTACGCGAGATCGACAAGGCCATCGTTGGCGAGGTCTGGACCTCCACCGAGGCGCTCGACAACCTGACGCGACTGTGTTCGTTTGGCAGCCGTTTTGGGGGCTCGGAGAGCGAACGCCTGGCAGTGGACTACATGGTCGGCAAGTTCCGCGAGTACGGGATGGATACTGCGGCCAAGGAACACTATCACCACCTGGGATGGGTGCGCGGCACGGCCTCTGCCCAGACGCTCGCCCCGGAAGCCAAGGAGTATAAGTGCATTTCCCTGCCGCACGTCGGTACGCACGACGTAACGGGCGAGCTTGTGTATGTCGGCCATGGGACGTCCCACGAATTCGACGCCTACGACATCAGGGGCAAGATCGTGATGCTCAACACGCGGTCTCCATCCTACTTCCCGCGGCCCATCCACCGTAAGGAGAAGCTGGGCCGGGCCGTCGAGGGTGGCGCGGTGGGCATTGTGTTTATGCGTTGGGAGCCAGGCCTTCTCGAGGAAACCGGCTCCACCTTCCATGACCGCGAATGCCCGATTCCGGCGATCAGCGTTTCGCGCGAAGTCGGCGAGGAATGGCGACGCATGGGCAAGGGCGGGCGGCCGGTTACGCTGCGTATTAGCGTGGCCAACGAGCTCGCCCCAGGCCGACTCCTGGAATGTCGTCGGTGAAATCGCCGGCCGCGAGAAACCGGAGGAGGTCGTGGTCGTCGGCGCCCACTTCGACGGGCACGACGTTGCCGTTGGGGCGATGGACGACGGGGCCGGGGCCGCGGTCGTGATGGAGGCTGCCCGGGCGCTGGCTCAGCATAAGGAGCATATCGCGCGGACCATCAGGTTCTGCTGTTTCTCGATCGAGGAGATCGGGCTGCAGGGCTCGACGGCGTATGTGAAGGCTCACCGGGGCGAATTGGACCGCGTGAGGTTCATGCTCAACCTGGATGGGGCGGGGCGCGCGGATTCAGGCGACCTTGCCGTGCAGGGGACACGACGCTCATTCCATATCTGCGCAAGATGGCTGGGTCCATGAATGAGCCCATGGCCGTCGACACCAATATCGTGCTGTTCACGGACTGCTACCCGTTCCTAGCCCAGGGGTGCCGGCGGCGACCGCGGCCAACCTTGGGGGCCAATCCACCGGCACCCGCGGATACGGCCATACGGCGGCCGACACCCTCGACAAGGTGTCATTGCGTGAATTGCAGACGTCGGCGATCAGGGTGGCGAGGCTCATCCTGCGCGTTGCCAACGCCGAGGACTGGCCGGGCAAGCGCATGTCGCCTGAGAAGGTCAGGGAAGTGATCGGACCTACCGGCCTTGAGGTTTTGAGGTTGGCGGGACGCAAGGAGTTCACGGGCTAGACAACCTCAGCCGCACAAGTGTGACCAAGCAGTACAGGCGGCCGCGATGGCGTGCGGCCGCCTGTATACGCTCTGGTCTTGGCAGTAACCAATCGCCCCTTCCGGAGTCTAATCATTACGGGTGGTGACGCGGTGGCAGCGGCGGGCCCGTCGATCGAGGCTATCCACAGGAAAGTCAATGGTCAGGACCTGGTTGTTCGCGATCGCGCGCAACGTGTGGGTTTCCACGGCCAAGAAGCACTCGCGATATCAAGAATCGGTTACGAGTCCGATCTGGCGCAGCGTGGGTTGGGAGATGGCCAAGCGTCAAGCCCTGAACAGGCGGTCCTGGACTCTGAGGAGCACGAACAACTTGCCCGCGCCATCGGTCGCATATCGGACAGGAGTCGCGCACTGCTGGCACTTAGGGAGTGCTGGGAGCTTTCCTACCACGAGATAGCGGAGGCCATGGGAATGTCCTTGCCTTCAGTCAAGAAGTATCTCCACCTGGCACGGGCTGAGTTGAGGAGTGCATATCTCATGGAAACCGCCTTCAAGGAGGGACGCCCGTGAATGGGGGCAACGGCGGCCCGGTCGATCCGGGCCGCGAGGAAACGGGCCTGCAAAACGCGATGAAGGCTTTGATTGGTGCCCAGGGGCTAACCGGGTGTTGTGTTCACATCGGCGGGGCACGTTGAGGGAATCCGGTTTCCGGTGATGTGGGTCAAGTCATACCCCTTCCAGCGACGTCCGCCCGGCGTCGAAGAGTTTCGGCTTGAGGACGATAAAGGCAGGGTACTGGCCGTTGCGGAGGCGGTTGCGGTTTCGCTTGACGCATCCGGGGCGCTTGCGCGGCGGGTCCAGGGGTGGGTCACCTTACGACCCGTGGAGAACGGTGCCACGGCCTCCACCGCCGTGATCAAGGCCCCAGGGAAGCCAGAAGACGTTTTCGCCATCGGGGTACTCCACCTGTTGGGCAATCAGGGCTCCCCAGACGGAGCAATTGCCAGTCTCAACAGTGCGGAACTCGTCTTCCCTGGATATGGTCCGCAGGGCCGAACGTGGGTCCGTGTTCAATTGGTACGTCTACAGAAGGCGCTGAAGTGCGCACCGCGCGGAGCGGCGAGTTCTCCTGGCTCGGAGCCTGGAACGAGCTCTTTGACTGGCAGCCATGTAGCCTGCCGCTGCCGCTCCAGGGCGAGGTCACCGGATTAGGGGTTCGGCTCGCGTCGTGGGTCGGCGCCCTGGCCTCCGATTTCTTCCTGTATGTCCCGGTAGAACTGGAGGTCTGGGCGGGAGATGCGCGGCAGACGCTGAGGGGAAACGCGCTGGACTATCGGCAGGAGCGCTCCTGGGAGATGTTCCAGACGGCTCCGCGACCTGAGCCGCAGGTTTTGCTCTAGGGTGGGCACGTCACTAGCGTATAGGTGTAATTGGCATCAGCACCTGAACGGTTTCGATCACCGACGCCTGGCGGCTGCCGTTGGAAAGGTCCCTCAGTGCCGCCTCGAAACCCTCCAGTCGCTCGACCGGGAACTGTGCCGTAAGGGTCACTTCGGCCGCGAAGTCCTGGTCCAGCAACACCCCCGCGTGCGCTTCGACAAGCTGGCGGCCCTGTTCGAACAGGTTATAAGGTAGTGGGATGAGAACGGTGTGCACAGGTACCTTGTGGGCGCGTGGAGTCATGGCGATCAACTGGCGCACGGCGTCGCCGTAGGCCCTGACCAGGCCGCCCGTGCCGAGCTTGGTGCCGCCGAAGTACCGCGTCACCACCACTGCCACATCGCCGAGACCGCTTCCCTGAAGCACTGCCAAGGCCGGGCGGCCCGCCGTCCCCGAGGGCTCGCCGTCGTCACTGCAGTGAGCGGTGACCGAGCTTCCGTGGCCTATGACGTACGCCGGCACGTTGTGTGATGCATCGGCGAACTCCGCACGGATCCGCGTGACAAACGACCGGGCTTCCTCCACGCTGAAGGCTGGCGCCAGGGTAGCGATGAAACGGGAGTTAACCACGACCGTTTCGTTGCGCACTTCCTTGGCGGGGATTGGGTAGGGCTGCACGGGACACTGCACCTCACGTTTCGCACGGGCGATCTCGCGGTTCTGACCGCTCGCCTGCCTGTTGTGCGCTTGCGGTTTCCTTGAAGACGCTTACCAACGGCTCGTAGGTTGTCAGGGCCTCCAGTCCCGGCGCCGGTCAAGGTGTAGAGCTTGTCTTGTGTCCTCGCAAACCAGCCATAGAAGTTGGCGTTGAGGATCGGAGTTGTTTTCTTAGGATGCGCCCCGCAGGGTTCGCAGGGACTTGGCCGAGAGAGGGCCGTGGACGCTGAGGAGGTAGGCAAGATAGAGCGCGGCTTCTCTGTATGCGGTCACGAGCGGCACACCCTGGCTGCCGCCGGTATTGAGGTCAAGCTGGCGGTCACCAAACTCCCTCTGCAGAGCCTGTCTCTTCCGCGGGGATCGGCGGGCAGGTCTCGACGGCCCCGGGGGAAGAGCCTCCTCGACGGTATAAGCCGTGCCTGCCGAAGTGACGAGTAACAGACCAAGTCCAAGCTGGCGGAGTACCCTCAGTTTGGCCCGCCACTTCTTGTCCAACCTGAACTCCCTCGGCTTAGGGATGCCGAGGTAGACAATGTCGGCATAGCGCTGGCGCTCAAGTGCCTGGGCCAGGAGGTCAAAGGATAGGTGGCGTTTCATCTCCACGACGACGAGAAGGCCGGGCTTCTGTGCAACCAGGTCACAGCTGTTGACTTCGGCCCGGACTTCGAAACCACGGCCCATCAAGTACTGACGCAGCGGCTCATGCATGTCGCGTTCGTAACGTATGCTCTCTATCATCGATCCGGCTCCTCGGCCCTGCCTGGGACGCAGACGCACGGTCACCGCGCGGGTACCTTGATTGTACCAGATAGGCAGTCGGGAGTTGCCGTCAAGGGGCGCCGAAGGCTCCCCGTGCGGGGAGTCCTCCGAGTACGCCGCTCACTGAGCCAGGGTGTTCAGCCGTTCCTCTAGCTCTTGCGGCAGCTCCCGCTTGACGACCCGAAGTTTGCGGGTGACCTTGCCCTGCGTAAACTCGATCGCATAGACGCCCTTCAGCTCTTGTACCTTCAGTTGATCCTCCGGGACCGCAAGGTCCTTGCCGCTGAGCATTTCGAACGATGCCCCGCCGGTACCCAGGGCCACCCTTTTTGGATAGGTCGCGATATGTGCCGACCAGATCGAATGGTAGACCATGAAGGGAAGCGGCAGGAACCAGTATTTGTTTCGTGACGCCAGCAGCAAGGGCATTGCCCCCAGCGCTACGACCCAGATGGCCAGGAACAACGACGACAGACGATTTACGCTGCGGTTGACTTCGTATTGCACGAGATTCGCCTCCTCATAACCAGACATGACGGCTCAGGGCAGACTTACTTTCACGATCTGCCGATCCTAGCACGTTTCCAGTGGGGTAAGGCCCGTCTGTCGGACAGACTCGACAGCCTGAGCCCATTCAGCCGCAGTGACCCGCCGGTCAAGAGGTGGGTAATCAGCAGCCCGGTAGCATGGGTAATACTGCCGCATCACATTTACGGCGGTATGCGATGAGATCTATTGCGCGATTGGCTACGCGGCACAGCCCCTGGCGGCCGGCCAGTCGTTCGGCGCCGCACTCGCGGGGGCACAGACGACACCGGCGCATCAGCTCACGTGCCGACTCCGCACGCCGGATAATGCCGGCCGTCCCAAGGGTCATATAGGCTGGTATGCCCTGCGGTTGCTCACCCCGCATAGCAGGCATCAAGCTCCTCGTAATGGTGCATGGTTAGCATCTCCCATGGTACAACGCCATTACGACGTCCTTGTTCGAGTCAGAGCGGTCGGTGTCGACCCTGGCGTGTGGCACTCGGCGTGGCGCACGGGTCCTATGCGGAGTACGCGTGCGCGCGGGAAACCGAAGATCGCCCTACGGGCGTGAGGGGGCCCGTTTGCGTCTTGTGCAGGGCGGATCTGCAATAGCACAGAAGAACCGATATGCTCTTTGGACACGCCTTGGTCGCAGCAACCGAAGGAGGACCTACCATGACCCACTCGCCGGGACTATCTTCCGCATTCAACGACACGAGGAATCGCAGCAGACACCTCTCTCCCCAGTCAGGAATGTGCTCCTTTTGCACCGAGGAGTGCGATGGCACATGCGAAATCGCGCTCGCAGCAGTGCTCGGAATGCAAGCTGTGTACCCGACAAACACTGGCACAAACCAGATTGCCTCTGAGAAGGACTATCCGGTCGACTTCTCCCACTTCAACATCAACGGCCGCGTCTTTGGCGCGACTGGCGCCAATCCGACCTTCGAAGAGGCGAATATCTACCAGGTGAAGCTGGACCGTGTGTTTGGCAGGGACAATCCTGTCAGGCTCACGATGCCGATTATCCTACCGGCGTTGATTAAACTCAACTGGCAGGACTACTTCGGTGGTGCCGCCATGGCAGGCGTCTGCTGCGTGATCGGCGAGGATGCAAGGACCAAGGACCCAGCCCTATGTATCGATAGCGGCAAAGTGACGCACTTCCCGGCTCTCAAACAGATGCTGGATGCATTCCGCAACTATGACCGCGGGTATGGACAGATCGTCCTGCAATGCAACATCGAGGATGACATGATGGGCGTTCCGGAGTACGCCATCCGGGTGCAAGGCGCTAAAGCCATTGAACTCAAATTCGGACAAGGCGCGAAGGGCACGCAGCCGGTGACTCGACTTAAGGACATCGATGACGCGTTGAACAGACAGGCAACCGGATCGCTGGTGTACCCAGATCCGAGCGACCCGGCTATTGCAGAGGCTTGCAGAGATGGCATCGGTCCGAACTTCTACGCTTACTCAAGGCTCCCGCTATGGGATGAGGAGTATCTTGTCCCGCGTATTGCACAATTGAGGGAACTCGGAGCCAGGAATGTTTACCTCAAAATGGCCGGCTACGACCCCGCTGACCTACGAAAGGTGCTTCTGATCGGCAGCGAAGCAAGGGTTGACATGATAACCTTCGACGGGGCCGGCGGCGGGAGCGGATACAGCCCCTGCAAGATGATGAACGAATGGGGGCTTCCAACCATCCTCATGGAAGATGCGGTCTGTGCCATAGTCGAGAGCTTGCGCAAGGAGGGCCGCTGGATTCCGGCTATCACGGTGACCGGTGGGTTTGCCTCTGAGGACCAGGTCTTCAAAGCACTGGCCTATGGCAACGGCTCGGTCACCGCCATCGGCCTCTGCCGTGCGGCCATGGCCGCCGCGATGGCCGGGAAGGAAATCGGGAAGATGATCAAGGCCGGCAATGTGCCTAAGAACCTCAAGAGATACGGCAGCAGCATTGAGGAGATCTTCGGCGACCTGGCAGATTTGCGCACCATTTATGGCAAGGAAGCCAATGAATTCTCCCCCGGCGCAATCGGCGTCTTCTCATATCTAAACAAGATTGCCTTTGGGGTAAAGCATTTCGCCGCTCTCAACAGGAAATTCGACATCGCCTATCTGAATCGGGGAGATCTGATTCCGCTTACCCAAATTGCCAAAGACCTGGTGCGTGGCAAGTGGTTTGAGTAAGCCGGGCAGACCGCATCCTAGGACTGGCGGCTGCTTCGCCTGCGGTGCGGTTTTGGCCCTAGTTGGATCTGGTGAGGTGGCAAGAGCATCGTAGGATGAGGCGGTGCGATGCAGTCTGCAACCACTGCCATCCGTGGGATGCTGCTATGGTGCAACGTACTACTTGGATGGCCGCGGCTGCGATGCGATCTGCACCGATGGCTCGCCACCTAGGAGGGCATATGCACCGCACCCGCCGTGCCGACCTCCACGAAGCGGGGTCGGCCCACATTGTGCCCGGCCGGAAGGTCCTTAACCTGCACGAGGCGCGCCTTATGGGATGCCACGGGCCGCAGCGGCCACGGGACGGGGAGGTAGTGTACATACCCCCAGCTCAGCGCCTGGCAGCGGACGGCGTCCGCGTTGACCTCGGGCAGCCGGGGGACGGCGTCCGCGTTGACCTCGGGCAGCCGGGGGACGGCGTCGGACGACGAGAAGTGGCGCAGCCAACGGTGGTCCGGGTCGAGCGACTTGCAGACGACCGCAAACTGCTCGTACTGCCGCATGGTGAAGGGATCGTGTTCCGGCTGGACCGGCGTAGCCTGGTGGCTGGCGATACTCTCCACCTCAACCCAGTCCAGCGCTCCGAGTGTCTCGCGGATAACCGGGACATCATCGGGCAGAAACCCTAGTCGCCCTAGCCCCGTGTCCTCCGCCCAAGGCTCACGTGCGGCGTACCAGGACCATGACAGGGTGTTGGTGGTGGACCTTCTGCCATAACACAAAGCCCCGCCACTTTGGGCGGGGCTTCGCCTTGAATACTGCAGTCCCTGACTTGCCTGCTATTTCTTGCCCAACTCTTCCTCGATCAGCTCAGCCAGCCGCCTGATGCCCAGGTCGAGCTGCTCCGGGCTGCAGAAGCTGAAGCACAACCGGGCGTAGTTCTTGCCGCGCCCGTCCGTGAAGTAATGCCGTGCCGCCGACGTACGTTACGCCGAGTTCCCTGGCCTTGGGCGCCAGGGCATCCATGTCCACCTCCGCGGGGACCTCGAGCCACAGGAAGAAGCCGCCTTCGGGGTTGTTCCAGGTGACGCCGGCGGGCATGTGGGTTTCCAGGCTGCTGACCATTGCATCTTTGCGCAGCCGGTAGTTGCGCCGCAGTTCGCCGATCCGGACGTCCAGGTCGCCGTCCCGGCAGAAGGCGTACAGGATGCCCTCAACGAACGTCGACAGGCCGCCTCCGGCGTTGACCCTGTTGAGCTCCTCGATGATCGGCTTCGGCCCGATGGCCCAGCCCACCCTCACGCCCGGCGCAACGACCTTGGAGAAGGTCCCTGTCTGGATCACCCGCCGAGCCGTGTCGAGTGATTTGAGCGAGGGCACATCCTGGCCCTCGAAGCGCAATTCCCCGTACGCGTCATCCTCAATGACCAGAAAGTCGTACTCGCCGGCGAGCCGTAGCAGCTCCTGACGCCGTTCGAGGCTCATCGTGACGCCACCGGGGTTATGGAAGTTGGAGATGACGTAGAACAGCTTCGGAGTCTTGCGGCCGGCCCTGCGCCACGCTGCCAACTGCTCCGCGACGACGCTTGTCACAAGGCCCTGCTCATCCAACGGAAACCCGACCACCTGCGCCCCCCAGCTCTGGAAGACGCGCAACGCGCCGAAGTACGTCGGGGCCTCGGCCATCACGATGTCGTCCCGGTCGATGAGGGCGCGCCCGGCCATGTCCAGGGCCTGCATGGAGCCTGCCGTCAGGACGATGTCGTTGCCGTCCTTATCGATGCCGCGCTTGGCAGCGCGGTCGAACAGGTACTGGCGCAGGTTCTCGGCAGATGGTCCACCGCCGTACTGAAGCGTGTGCACGCCCTCCTCGGCGAGGCTCGTCGCAGCCGCCTTGGTCATCTCCGCGAGCGGAAAGGACGCCTGATAGGGATAGCCGAACGCCAGCGGGACGTTGTCCTCACGCGGCTTGACGCCGCGGAAACTCGCACTCGGATCCTTGCGGCCGAGGGCCAACTGGGATAGATACTTGCGGTAATCCACCGCTTCCTGGGTCATCACAAGCCCTCCAATCCGAACACTCCAAGCCGGGAACTCCAAGCCGGAAGGCCTGACTGGCCAGCCTAGAGCTGCTTGGGTTCGACCATCTCGATGAGGTAGGGGTGCCGCGCCGCAAAGGCGCGTTCCAACGCGGCTTCGAGTTCATCCAGCCCGTCGATGCGCTCCGCCTTGACCCCGAATGCCTCCGCCAACTTGATGTAGTCCGGAGTATGCAGGTCGACGTCGACCGCCCGCCCGAACCGCCGCAACTGGTTGCGCTTGACCACGCCATAGCCGTGGTTATTGACAACCAAGGAAACCACAGGCAGCTTGTACTGCATCGCCGTCGCCAACTCCATGCCCGTGAACAGGAAACCGCCGTCGCCCGCGATCGACAACACCCGCGCATCGGGGCGCCCGACTTGCGCGCCGAGGGCCGCCGGATAGCTGAAGCCCAGCGTGCCGAATCCCCGCGGGGCCATGAACGTGCGCGGTTTGACCACTGGGTAGTAGCGCTGTGCGGCGTAGGACAGTACCGTCATGTCGTTAACCAGCACGTCGGTGGGCGCCAGCACATTGCGGATCGCCTTGAGGGCTGTGGTTTCCCAGGGGGCCTTCTCAAAGTCGCCGGGAATGACTCCGGCCTTGATCTCTGCAACCTCTGCCGCCCGTGACTGCCGCTCCTCGGTGACCATGCCGGCGAGCGCCGACCGGAGCGCGGCAAGGCCGAGGCGGGCGTCGGTCGGGATTTCCACCGCAGCCGGGTAGTTGCGCGAGAGCTCGGCAGCGTCGACGTCCATGTGTACGAGGTTTCTAGGGACCGGCCAGGAAAAACCGCGCGTGTTCATGGCGCTGAACCTTGTGCCGACCGCTAACAGGCCGTCGCAATTGCGCAGCAGGTCGCTTAGGGCCTCGTCGTAGCTCAGGTTTCCTAGAACGAGCGGGTTGTCTTCCGGAACACAGCCCTTGCCGTTGGCCGTAAGGATGATCGGGGCCTGAAGCAACTCGGCGACAGCCGCCAATTCAGCGCCGGCTCCCGACGACACGCAGCCCCCGCCGGCCAGGATCAGGGGCTTCTCCGCCCGCGCCAGCAAGTCGGCCGCCCGCCGAATCAGAGCCGGGTCGGGGCCGGGCTTGCTGCATTCGGCGGGAATGGGGGCGCCGATGGGCGGGGGTCCTCCGATCTCGACCTCCGCAATCGCCGCAAGGACATCGTACGGGATTTCGAGGTGAATCGGCCGTGGGCGGCCGCGTTGCAGGCACGCCATGGCCTCATGGACCGCCGGCGCGATATCCTGGACCTTGGTGATGCGACGGTTCCAGAGGGTCACAGGTCGCACCAGGCCCAGTTGGTCGCGCAGTTCGTGGAGTTGGCCGCGTTCCCTGTCGGCAAGGTCCGTCGGGATCTGCGAGGAGATGACCATCAGAGGTGAGGAGTCGGAATAGGCCTGGCCGATGCCTGTCAGGGCGTTGGTCAGCCCCGGGCCGGTGATCAGCAGGCAGACTCCCGGCTTGCCTGTTGCGCGCGCGTACCCGTCAGCCATGAAGCTGGCGCCCTGCTCGTGCCTTACGACGTAGTGGTTGAGCTCCGGAGTGTCGATGAGGGCGTCGTAAATATCGATATTGTGAACTCCTGGAATGCCGAAGACATCCGTTACCCCTTCTGCGACCAGGGCTTTGACCACGGCCTGGCCACCAGTCAGCTTGGGCATCCGATACCCCTTTCCGCTTGCACCATGGTTAGTGCCACAATGCCGCCGCTGAGGGGCGGTGAGGCGGGCGGTGAGCGCGTTCTAATTTCCGGGAGCGAACGAGCAACTCCTGCCCTTGGCAGGATGAAGGAATTGCCCGGCTGGTTGGGAACCACTCTAGTTATCGCCAAGTTTCGCACGTCGCAGGTCGATACAGGAGGTTGGTACGCATGCCGCGTCGAGTCAAGGACGTCCTGTCATATATCAACCAGAGCGGGTTCGGGAACGTCTCGAACGGCTGTACGAACTCGGCCGAGAACCGGCTTCGACGGAGCGATGCGTCTTGCGTTTTCCGCGGCCGACAGGCGTGGACGCGACTACGTGCTCAGCCTGATGCAGGAAGCCGGGTTGTGCCCGCGCATCGACCCGGCCGGCAACCTGATCGGCACCGCCTGGCGGCGTCCGGCAGCATGCCTGCGATTATCATCGGCTCGCACATCGACACGGTCCCGGGCGGCGGCATGTTCGACGGCGCTTTGGGCGTGATCGGCGGGCTCGAAGTGCTCACTGCGATGCACGAGGCGGGCTACGAGGGCGCCACCCAATCGAAGTCATCGCCTTCAGCAACGAGGAGAAGGCTCGCTTCGTGACGGCTTTCGGCGGCAGCGCGGCGATGGTCCGCGGTGTCGAAACCGCCGCCCTGACGGGCGTCATCGACAACGCCGGCATTCCGCTGGTCGACGCCATGAAGGAGAGCGGCCTCGATCCCGAGCGCATGGCTGAGGCGCGCCGGCCGTCAGGTTTCTGCCGCGCGTACATCGAGTTGCATGTCGAGCAAGGCGGCCGCTTGGAGAAGGAAAAGCTCCGCGTGGGTGTCGTCACGGCCATAGTCGGCATTACCCGGGCCAGGCTGACCTTCCGGGGCCGGGCCAATCACGCCGGCACGACCATCATGGAGGACCGGCGCGACGCGCCATGGCCGCCTCGGCGCTCGTGGGAGACGTAAGGCAAGCGGCGCTTGCCGAGGCCGGCGAGCTGGTCGGGACCGTCGGCTGCTGGAGGTTAAGCCCGGCGCTCCCAACATCGTGCCCGGCGAAGCCACCATGGTCGTCGAACTCCGCTCCGCCGATGAGGGCCGTATGGAGAGGGTCCTTGACGCGCTCACCCGTGCCCGCGCTCTGGCGGACGCATACGGCCTTGAGCTTGAGGTCCAGCCCAACCGGGTCGGCCGGGCGGTGCCAATGGGCGAAGATGTTCAGGACGCCGTCGAGCGGGCATGTATCGAGCTTGGCCTCAAGCACCGCAGGATGTCTAGTTGGGCCGGCCATGACGCGTCCACGTTCGCCTCAGTTTGCCCAACCGGGATGATCTTCGTCCCGAGCATCGGCGGTATCAGCCACGCGCCGGACGAAAGCACGAGTTGGGACGATGCTGAAGCAGGGGTCAGGGTCCTGGCCGCGGCCGTTTGCGATCTCGACGGGCGGTTGGCCGCTGCCTCAGCGCCGGGTGACGCGGGCGGCGAGGGCTGATCTCAGTAGTGTCTGAGGCAGCCCAGCCGGCTCGACACACAGGCCCGGCTATCGGCCGGGTGCGTCTCTCCAATCCGCTGGTGCTTGCGCCGATGGCGGGCGTCACCGACCTGGCCTTTCGCCTGCTGTGTAGCGAGGCAGGAGCCGGCCTGGTGTCGTCGGAGATGATCAGCGACCTCGCCCTGCTGGGGCGGAGCCGCCGCTCGCACGAGATCATCCGGATATCCCCGTGGGAGCACCCGATATCGTGCCAGCTCTGCGGCTCGCGTCCGGACACGATGGCTGCAGCCGCGGCGCTTGTCGCTGCTGCCGGGGCCGACATCATCGACATCAACATGGGTTGCCCCGCGCCCAAGATCGTGGGCAACAACGAAGGCTCGGCCCTGATGCGCCAGCCGCAACTCGCCCGCGAGATTGTCGCCGCGGTCCGGGCGGCGGTCGGAGCGGCAATCCCCGTCACCGCGAAGATCAGGGCCGGCTGGGACGAATCCTCGATCAACGCGGTCGAGTTCGCGGTGGTGCTTGCGGGCGCAGGGGTTTCCGCGATAACCGTGCACGGCCGGGTCCGCTCGCAGTACTACCGGGGGCGCGCCGACTGGGGGATTATCCGGGAGGTCAAGCGGGCCGTCCGTGTGCCCGTTATCGGGAATGGCGACGTTCGCGGTGGTCCTGACGCCGTCGCGATGCTGGAACAGACGGGATGCGACGCGGTAATGATCGGCCGGGGCGCGCTTGGCAACCCATCAGTCTTCACCGAATGTCGTGAGGCCATTGCCTGTCGAGGCCACCTCTCCGGCCGCCCCGCCGGGCAGGAGCCGGTCTCCACCGGTGGATCTGCCCTCGCTTGCGCCGGAGCCGATCTGCTCCGCGTTGCGATCCGCCACCTCCGCATGTCTCTTGCTCTCAAGGGCGAGCAGCGCGGGCTGGTGGAGATGCGCAAGCACGCGGCTTGGTACCTCAGCGGGCGGCGTGGCGCGGCGCGGCTCCGCGACCTTCTGATGCGGGCCGATGACCCGGTTACCGTCGAACAACACCTGCGTGCGGCACTCGGCGAGGATGGCACCGACCGCCAGGAGGGGTCCGCCGATTGAGGATGAAGTTGTACACACGATTGTGCTCATCCTAGTAGGATGGCCTCACCCAGGCGGGTAAAGGAGCCGGGCTGCTCGATGATAGGTGGCGAACTGGTACGCATCGGCGATAAGCTCATCAATCGCCAGAAGATTTCCTACAGTCTGGACCGCATCCTCGAACTGCGGTCGAAGGGGCTATCGCAACAGCAGGTGGCCGTCCAACTTGGTGTCGACCGCACCTTCGTTTCCCGTCTCGAGACCCTTGGCGAAGTCCGCAAAGGCCGTAGCGTGGCGCTGATTGGCTTTCCTGTGGCCAATAAGGATGAACTCGCACAGGTCGCGGTCGCGGAGGCGCTTGAGTTCGTGCTGCTGATGAATAACGAAGAGCGCTGGGCTTTTGTCCGCGACCGGAGCGGGCTCGCGTTGCTCACCGAGGTCATGGACATCATCGCCGAGGTCCGCCGGCAGGACGCCGTCATCCTCATCGGTTCCGACCAGCGAAATAAGCTAGGGCGAGCACTTCTCGACAGCGAGGTTTTTGCGATCGACATCGGCCCATCGCCGATCACTGAAGACAAGACCGTCGATCCGGAGCAGTTGCGTGCGGTCGTCCGCAGGCTGCGCGGCACCGACGTGGTTTCCTGAGGAGGGACCATTCTGTGAAACGTGTCGTGAGCGTCAGCCTTGGAGGGTCGTCGCGCGACCACGTGGCTACGACGGAAATCCTGGGTGAGGAGATCCAGATCGAGCGGCGTGGCACAGACGGAAGCATTGAACGTGCTGTGGAGTTGATCCAGGAGCTGGACGGCAAGGTCGACGCCTTCGGGATGGGCGGGATCGACCTCTATGTTCACGCCGGCAAGAACAAGAAGTACATCATCAAGGATGCGTTGGGATCCTGCAGGCAGCAAAGGTCACCCTGATGGTCGACGGCGGCGGAATCAAGGATACCTGGGAGTACAAGGTCATCGGCATCCTGGAGAACGAATACGGCCTCGAGTTCAAGGGCCGTACGGCGTTGGTCGTGCAGGCGGTTTCCAGGTACGGAATGGCCTTGGGTCTGCTCGAAGCGGGGGCCAAGGTGACCTTCGGCGACCTGGCGTTTACCTTGGGGTGGAACCTGCCCATCCGGTCCATCGGCATGCTTAACGCGGTCGCGTCCGTGATCGCGCCCATCGCCGCGCGCATGCCGATTTCCATGCTTTACCCAACGGGATCGAAGCAGTCCGAGAACAAGCCGAAGTTCCCGAAGCTCTACGAGAACGAGTATATCTGCGGCGACTTCCTATACATTAAGCAGTACATGCCGCTGGACATGACCGGACGGACGCTGCTGACCAACACCGTTACCGCCAAAGATGTCGAGTTCCTCAAATCGCGGAACGTGAAAGCGCTGGTAACGATTTCGCCGGAGCTCAACGGCCGTTCGTTCGGCGCCAACGTTCTCGAAGCGATGCTGGTCGCCCTGGCCGGCAAACGCCCGGAGGAGCTGACCGAGGCGGACTACTTCGCGATGCTGGAGCGCATGCAGGTGCGTCCGCGCGTGCAGCAGCTATAAACTATAGTGCCGCGGCGTCCGAGAAGGAAGCTAGAACCAATCCGGCGGTACGTCGCATCTAGCACGCCAATCGGTACTGCTGACCGCGGCCCAGGATTCGTTGACAGTCCTAGGCATGCTGCGTATAATGTTCACGCATTATAGAGGTCAGGCAAAAACCACACCAGCACTGCCGGAGAATCGTGCAGCAAAGGTTATCCGCCAGTGCTTTCCTCTCATAAAGATAGCACACGCATCTCGGGCGGGCCGGTACGCCGCCTCCGTCGACAGCAGGCGGACAGCCAGGGCCCAGACACGGTCAGAAGGAGCGGTCTTGATAGTGGAGGAAAAACCCATGATCCTCTCCCCGGAGGGCTATCGCAAGCTCGACGAGGAGTTGGAGTTCCTTCGTTCAGTACGTCGCCGCGATGTCGCAGAGCGCATCAAGCAGGCCCGCGCATTTGGTGACATCACCGAGAACTCCGAGTACGAAGACGCCAAGAACGAGCAGGCGTTCATCGAGGGGCGCATTTTGACCCTTGAGAAGATCCTGCGCAACGCGACCATCCTCAAGGACAACGGTACCCGCAGTGACATCACCGTGGGCAGCAATGTGCGCCTTTTGGACTTGGAGTATAATGACGAGGTACAGTACACCATCGTCAGCTCCGCGGAGGCCGACCCTTCGTTAAGCCGCATTTCGGATGCCTCGCCGGTAGGACGGGCGCTTCTTGGCAAAAAGGTCGGCGACCAGATAAGCGTGCGTGTGCCGGCCGGGATCGCCAAGT
>JAXGPL010000029.1:0-19532 GCA_040766985.1 Bacillota bacterium | reverse complement strand
AGATTGAACGTCCAAACCTTGCCGTCGGGCGAAGTGGTCCACGTTGTTGCTAAGCTGGGCTTGATAACGCCGTACTGATCGTGCTCCACGAGGCCGTCGACGACGTTGGCGGCAATGGCGTACTCGTTAGTCGTGCTCGTGGTCAGGTAGTTGAGTGTCGTGACCTCGCCTGAGTAGAGGAACGTGACGCCGCTTCCCCCCAGGCCGATCAGTTGGCAGCTTGAGAGCACCAAAGACAGCGTCAAGAAGAGCAAGACGATTCTCTTCAACTCGGATGACACCTCCCCAAAGTCAAACCAGCTTTGCCTGGCCGGACATCCCCATGGAAGCCGCCGTATGCAAGAACCAAATGACCTCCAGCAGCCGGTTGGGCCTGCGATCCTCCGCCGTCCACATCCCCCCTCCGTCATCCTCTCAAGCCGCCTTCCGGCAGCTTAGATGGGCTAAGGGCACATTTCACCAGGGAGCAGATTGCGCAAAAGGACACCGGGTTCGGCCGGCCGAGCCATATGACATAGACCCGCCGTCGATGGGCTGGCGATTAGGTGTCAGGGACGTAGCGAAGGGCGCAAAAAGGAGCAACAACGATGATGAGAAAAGGTCCAGTCCTACACATCCGGCACGCACGGTAAGTCCGCCGCCTCATATCTCCCTCCGGGGGGATAGCCGATTGCCCTCTGCTTCGCGGCGCCAATTGGCATATCCTGCCGACTCTTCATCAATTTACGCAAGATGAGTGGCGAGTAGAAGGCGGGGCGGGGCCTGTCTCGGGTGACAGCGGCTGCCGCGGGCGCGGGCGGGGCCTGTGAGGGGCTGACAACGCCTGCGGCGGGCGCGGGCGAGGCCTGCCGCAGGCACGGGGGTGGTCGCGTCGCGGCATGAGGTTGCGGGGCGACCAGGTTTCCGAGAGACCTGGTTGTTTTGAGCACCTATCTGTGAAAATTGGTACTCAAAACGACCACAAAGGGGCTTGGAGGTCGTTTGGCGACCGGGTTTCTGGAAACCAGGTCTCCATACACCCTAATCCCTGGCCGACCTGTACGCGCAACGCCCAGATTGCCCGCCCGCCTACCCTTTCCCTCTCCACCTGCCTGCTCGGAGAACTACCCGGGTGGAGGCGGGCTGACGCCCGCGTCGTGGGATTCGGACACTAGGGTCGCGCTGGTTGGAGGCGCGGAGCCGGCATGCGCCCTGCTCCACGAGATGACGGCCCAGAGTCCGGCCGCCGCTGGAAGAAGAGCCAGGTAGAACGGTGCCCCGCTGCCCACGGACGCGCGGAGGGCGCTCGCCACCGGCACGAGCGGCGCCGTCACCAGGCCGTTGACCATGCCCATGCCGCCCAGCGCGCGACCTCGCACTTCGTCGGGGACGGCCTGCACCCGGAACGCTTCCGAGGAGATCATCATGAACTCGAAGACCCCGTACATCAGGACATAACACGCGAAGATCGTAGGGACGGAACGCTGCCAAGACCAAAGCAGGCTGGCCGCGGCCAGTGCGGGGATGGCGAGCCGCAGCACCCTCGCCGCCCCGAATCTCGCGATGATGTGTCCGACAACGAATGTCACAAGGACCCCGGCAGCCGAACCGGCGGCCGCAAGCCGGTTGATCGCCGGGCGGCTGAGACCCATCACGTCGCTGGCGTGCAGCGACAGGAACGGCCCCACATCGTCGGCGAAAGCAGCACGTTCACGGCGACGAGGACATTATGGCCCGCCATGGTCGGTTTGGCCAGGTCGCGGAGAGCGAAGGCGGCGGTGTATGGGCTCCGTGGGGCGGGTTTCGCGGAGTTGGGCGGTACCTTGGCCCCGGCGCCATGAGGAACAGCACCCTGAAGCCGCCAGCAAACCGCGCGTACACGCCGACATGAGATACGAGCCAGTCAGCGGCCCGGCGACCACGCCGATGCCGATGGCCAAGCTCGTTGCGGCTGAAGGCGCGGCCGCGCCGGCCGCCGGCACCGATTCGCCGATGATCGACGAGAACACCGGCCCCTGAATCGCATGCCCCGCGTGGTAGAAGGCGTAAGGACCGCAAACACCTGCCAGTTGCGAGCCAGCGCGCAGGCCGCGATCGCAGCCCCGACATCCACGCCGGGCCACGCGATCACAGGCACCCGCCCAAACCGGTCCGCCAACCGCCCGCCCAGGTACTGGCACGTTGCGCGAAAGCACCATCCGGAGCGCGGTGGCCGCCCCGGTGATCAGTTCGGTGGCCGAGAAGGTCCCGTAGAATCAGAGACAGCACCGGCGACCACGGCATCATCGACCCATTTCGGCCGATACCGCTGGTCAGAGCCATGATGGTGATATTGCGCCGGAGGCGCGGTGGGCGTGGTGGTTTCCATGTGCCCAGTGGTCGGGGGCTCACCTAAAGTGCCTGCTTGCGTTGCCGCTTGGGCGGGCGGGCGACCCTCGCTGGCGTGTTAGCGTGGTGGGTGAGGCAGGTGGCGTGGGTGGCGGAGGCGGCGCGGGCGGCGCGGGCTGCGTGGGCGGCGGAGGCGGCGGAGGCGGCGGAGGTGGCGCGGGCGGCGTGGGCGGCGGAGGCGGCGGAGGTGGCTCGGGCGGCGTGAGCCAACCCGCCTCGGGCCGGCCAGGGTGATGGACCCTTGGAGACCAGGTTTCCGGAAACCGGGTCTTCCTGAGCACCAATTCCCAGAACCTGGTCGCCAGAACAACCTTAAAGAGCGCCAAAAGGTTTTGGGTCCTCATTTCTCAGAATCGGGCTTTCCCAGTACGCATCCCCTGGCAGACCTGGTCTTCTGAGGCCAAGTCCCCTCGCGGCCGGCGGGCCCGCAAACGGAGGTCGGCCTGCCGTGCTCGCCTACCTCTGCCCGTACTCGGGCGGGGCAGCTAACCCGCCCTGGCATAGTTCGCGCACAACCGGGCCAGCTCACGGTAGTACGGGCCCCTGAAGTCGATCAGGCGGCGCGGGAGTGGGCGGGAATGAGGTTTTCCAAGGATATCTGGATGCAATTGCTGTGCAGTAATGACCACTAGCCGGATCCGTTATCCTGGCAGAGGCCCTTCTTGATGGCGTCGCGCTGGATGAGTCTTCGTAGCTCCCGCTCGCTGGGATGGCGGGCCGTGACCTTTGTGTGCTGTGGACGTTGAACTCAAAGCCACACCTGCCTGGAAGTAGTAACGGTCAAGCTCGAGCAGTTCCTTGGTGACGGGGCTGGTGAGATATTCAGGTCCTGCGCTATCCACATACTGATCGCTGGCAACCCTTGCAGTGAGAAAGCGCTTCATGAGGAACTCGCCTTTGTTGCGAGCCGCATCGCGGGCCAGCACCAGGACCGCGAGCCGCTCCTGGTACTGGCTGGGCATCGTCGCCACCGGCCTGATGCTCCTGCCACCGGGGTTGAGAACAGCATCCACCCACCTTGCGCAAGGCTCCGGCAAGCCCTGGCGGCCGCGTGGCGCGTGACACCAACCTTTGCCGCGAGCGCCGCGTGCTGGCAACCCGTGGGGCCAGCAGCGCATACAGCAGGCATTCCAAACCACTACGCCCGTCGCGCCTGAGCACCAGCTCGCGCGGGGCATTTTCAAGTCCACAACTGCGTTCCCTCCTGGAAACCTACCTCCACATCACCACCCTACCATATATACCAAATTATGGCAACCCACTTCACCCGAGGGATTGCGAGCTCCGACCAACCGCCCATCAGTGGCCCCTGTGGAGGATGTGGTGCGGGGGCTGGTTCTGGGAAACCCGGTCTTTCCACGCACCAATCCTGCAAGCAAACGACCCTAAAAGGCCCCTAAAGGTCGTTGCGGGTCCCTTTTTACAGAACGTGGAGTTCCCCGAGTACACATTCCTGGCCGATGTGGGCCTTCTGAGACCAAGTCGCCTGCCTCCAGCCCCGCGCCTGCGCCCAGCCCCGCGCCTGCGCCCCCTCGCCCGCCGCGCCGCGCAGCCAACCCTGCCCCCCACCTCGCCCATCATCTGTCGGCAGGGTTGGTGGCGGGCGCACGGAATCCTAGCGTTTGACCTTAGGCACGCACGGGCCAGGAAGGAAGTCGACTAAGCACGATGATGCCTTTACGCAGCAAGTTCGTTCGGATCTACCTGGTGCTCGCGCTTATCGGGCTCGCTGTTGGGGCAGTGCTGATCTACCGCGCCCGCGCCGCGTCCGCCGTCCCGCTCGAAACCCAAGTCGAACGACACCTCGCCGCCGGCCGGGTCGCCGAGGCGGTCGAGGCGGTTTCCAGGGCCGGGCCCGGTGCGACCGTCGAGTCCAAGGCTGCGACGGCCGCCGTCCTGCTCGGGTGGGCAGCGGCCCACGACTCGGCGACGGCGCCGGCCACATCACCCGGCCTCGCCGCCGACGTCGGCGAGGCCTACATCGCCGCGCTCAGCCTAGATGTCAGCAATCAGAACATCTATGTGGAGATAGCGGGTTTCCTTGATCGGCACCACATCGCCTCGGTCGCAACCCGCGCCGCCACGCACGCCGAAGGGGCCCAGATCGGCGAAGACCCCGACTTCCTCGGTACCGTGATGCACATCCGGCTGCTGGCCGACCTCTATACCGCAGCCGAGGCGGCCGACCGCACGCCGCCCGATGTCGACGCCATCATGCATGCAGCACGCCTCTACCTGCAGGAAGGCCTGCGCGACGAAGCATCCCGCTACGTCGCCGAGGCCCGCGAGCTTGCCCCCGACCGCCTCGATGTCCTCAATGTGCTCGCCGCACTCGGCATGGTCGAGCCGGTCAGCGCAACGGGCGTGGCGGACATTGCGCTGCCGTTTGTGGGAGGTTTCCTTAACCAGGGCAACGCCCGCGCCGGCCGCGTGCTGCTCACCGGCCATAGCGATGGCCGCGATGTTGCCTGCGTCGTCGCCGTCCCCGGCGGGCGCGTGGTCGCGACAATCGACGAGTGCAACTACAAGAGCGCTGCGCTTTCGCCGACCGGCCGGTACGTTGTCTACGCCGACAATGCCGACCTCGGTGAGCCGTGTCGGGTCTTCGTCCTTGACCTGGAAACCAACTCCACCCGCACCCTGGCCACCGTCAAGGGCACCGTCCCCGGCACCGCCTGGTCGCCCGACGAAACCCATATCGCCGTCGCGTCCTTCGACGGCCTGCTCCTGTTTGGCGCGGACGGCAGCGGCGCGCCGACCGTCGTCCATCCCGCCGACACCGAGGGCGAGAACATCCGCTGGAGCCTCCAGGCCTACCCGCACTGGCTGCCAGGGGCTGGTGCGGACGCGGCCGGGACCGGTGCGCCCCGCCTGGCCTCCCAGAAACTCGGCTGGGAATACCTCGGCGAAGTCCTGATTCACGACCTCGCCGCCGGCACATCGTCGCCCGCGCTGACGGTTTCCGGGGCCGGGCACGAAATTGGCCTCGCCCGCTGGTCCTCAGACGGGAGCAAGATGGCCTACGCGCGCCGCAGCGACGCCTACTGGCAGACCGTCATCGCCGCCCCCGGCACCACCAGCGGCGACCCGGCCCCCGTCCTCACCGCGCCGATCGACGTCATGCCGCACGAGTGGTCGCCGGACGGCACCGAGCTCCTGCTCCAGGTCGAAAACCAGATCTGGCTCCTGGAAACCGCCTCCGCCCGCCTCTCACTCCTGCCCGGCGAACCGTTCTTCCACATCACCTGGGGCGACGACGGGGTCCTGTACTTCCTGGCGGACGAGGGGCGCAGGTTGGTGGGGGTTAGGCTGTTCGACTGACCGCGCGACAAGCCTGCGCGAGCGCGGCGGGGCGGGCTCCAGGGCGTGTTGGTGGTGCGCTCGTCTCTGGACTCCTGTGATGCGGATTGGAGGAGACCAGGTTATCGGGTAACCTGGTCTTTCTGAGCACCAATCCTGCAGAACCCGGTCACCAAACGACCTTGAGCGGCCTTCAAGGTCGTTTGGTAACCCCTTCTACCAAAATGAGGTCGTTCCGAGCACCCATCTCAGCCGAATGTGGATCCTCTGAGACCAGTTCGGGCTGGCTCGAGTCCTTCGACTTCGACGCTATCCTCAACGCCGGCACTGACGCCGATACCGATGCACTGGACCCAGAAGATTACCACTACGACCTGCAGATCGCAGACGCAGACAGTAACGAGCTCCTGGTTGCCTGCGGCCTGTTCACGGTCGAACTGCCGGTGAGACGAGGGGCATGATCTTAACAAACTAAGATTAAGAAGAAGCAAAGAGCCTCTCTCGCAATGCGCGGGGGAGGCCCTTCCTGGCGTTCTTGGGCAAGACTAGAGGCCGCCGAAGCGGGCCTGTCGGGTTGGAGGATGGTGGGGGTTACTCGCTGCCTTCGCCTGTCGGCGCCTTCCTATCTAGTGCGCGAGGATGGCCATCCTCAGAATCCCCATCCCCGTCCTCCGACGCGCTGCATACAACCTCTATCGTCGTCAACGAGCCAAACTCGAAGGTGACGCCAATCAGATAGGTATCTCCGTCCGTGAAGGGGCAGGTTGCGTGCCGGTCTTGAAGTAGAGGGTCAAGTCGTCCTCGTCGGTTGCTTCATCGCCGAGGAGTGTCTCGTGGAAGCCAGCAATCGTCAAGTCCTCTTCATCCTCGGTCACTATCGTCTTGCTCGCCGTAACTTCACGAAAATACCAGCGCATAACGGCTCCTTTTCTGATCATCCGTTCGTTCGCCGCGCAAGTCCTAACCTGGTGTATTCTGATCGTACTCCACCGCAGGCACGGCCAGAAGCGCCAATATCGCCAAATCGCTACGACGAGCAGGAGCTCACTGCGCAAAGCCTTTTTGCTTTTTGATACGCTTGTTGATCTTGGTTGCGCGCTTGACCTCCTCAGGTCTTGATTCACTGTCATAGACGTTCGTGTGTCCGAGCCTGGTTGAGGGGTGCTCCCGTACCTTTTAAGGTGATTTCGGATAGCACTTTAGTGCTATCTCGCCGCTTGAGGGGTGTATTCCCGCGATGGAGCAAATTGCCAGGAGGGTCAATCGCGGATGCAGATGGAGCCTGGCATACTACCCTACCGATGGCACTACTGCTCTTGGTTCTAGCTCTGGAATCGCGGATGTCTGCCTGAGTTGCCCGTCTCCAAATTGGCGCGATCACTTCGAGGCCAATCCAGTCGTGGTGCGCTCATGCGCGTGTCACCCACGGTCGGGTAGGTATCATTTCATGCCGGCGGCAGCAGCGCTTCTGCTCTGGCGGCTGCGGGACAGAACGCTCTGGCGCCAAGGTCGTTGTGGTTCATCCTCGGTGCGGCTGGTGGTACTGGATTGCATCGGAAGCGGGTGTGGCAGGTGAGGTAGGCGTCGGCCCGCGCCCTTGGCTACTCAAACCACGGAGATAGCGGAGCCGCCGAAGCTGCCCGGCGGCTCCTGGATCTCTTCTGGGAGCTCTAACTCAACGCGCTACCAATTAACCTTCCAGATCTCAACTGAAACGGAACCGTTGCTGTCAACGTGGACGCTATCGTGAATGAACAGCCGAATCGTCGATCCAGTCCCAACAGATGTTGCATACATACCGTGGTCGGAGCGTAGCCACCCCGGCCAAGGTTCGCCGTGAGTCCGTTCACGCTGACATCCAAAACGTGGCGACCGACCCTTCCGTGCTACCCTTGACGATAGCACCATATCCTTCAGGTACCACTCCGCGTCTGCCCAGCTACCGGCGTTGTTGCGGTACCGAACGCCCTGAGCTCGTACATCTGGCCGTTCTCCAGCGCGTCGGTGGTAGTGACTCCAACCGCGTTGGTGCTTGGGACTCCCACTGATTCAACGAGAGTATACTGCGGCTCGGCACAGGTTCATACTCAAAGTACGTGGCCCAGTTGCTCCTTCCCCAGTGTTGAACCTGATCTCGCCGACAGCCGGGTAGCTCTCGGCGGTCTCGGAGTACGTGGTGCAGGTTTCGTGGTCGTTCAGTGCAACAATGGTATTTCGTTTACGTCATAGCCGTCGAGGGTATCTCTGCGCCGCGATGCCGTCGAAGTCGGACCTTGCGGAAGTATCTTGACCGCAACCTGCTCCAATCGAGCCCGACATCTTCCAGGTCGAAACTGGAGATGGTGTGGATGCTGAGGTAGATCTTGATTGCCGGCTTCGCCTACCCATTCCCATTCATAGCCATCCTGGCTGACCCATACATCACAGGCTCGAGATAGGGCAAGGTCCAGGTATCTTCGATCACCTGCAGGTCATCGCCGGGCCCGTTTAGGATCGGGTAGTCAAACTCAACGATGAGCCAGGCGTCGTCAACACCGGGATATTCGGTTTGTCCTCTCTGAAGCCGAGGCTGAAGAAATTGGCCTCGTTCTTGCCCGGGACTAAAACCCAGGGCGTTCTCTGGAGTCGACCGCTGCGTCCGGACCGGTGTGTAGTCCCACCGGAGCCCCTGGGCGCAATCAACCACGCTTGAGGCCCCATACGGAGCCTCGACAAGTACCTCGCATTCGTTCATGGTGACGACGGCGTGCGCAGCGATCAAGTAGGGCTCGCCCTCGTCGAGTTCGGGCAGGTCAGCCAAAGGAATCTCAAAGAGTTTCTCAGTCACTTCGGATTCGTAGCTGAACCGATCCGAGAACTCAAACTGCCCGGGAATCGGGGTTTTTCTTCTTCTTGCCGGCGAGTGGGAAGTCGCTCATCTGGCTCGCGAGCGAGGCATCAGTAAGGTACCAGCCCTCATCTGCGACCCCGGCATCGTCAAGCACGTACTTGACGTATAGGTTTTCGGCATCGTTCCAAACCACCACGTCGCCTACCTGCCAATCTTGCCCGGCATAAAGCGGGTAGGTTTCTGTCGTCGGTTCGGCCCCTGCGGCTGCGGGTAAGATCGCCAGGCACATCGTCACAGCAAGTACGACTGCCAGACACTTGCGGTTTCTCGGCTACATCACTCTCCTTGTGGTATTGAATTTAACCCGAGCTGGCTCAGGCTCTAGAACCCTTGCGTTGGTGGGTCGGGCAGGCCCGCGGCCGGCGCGTATCAACAGAAAAGCCGGGCCAACCGGTTATGCCCGGCAGCCTGGCAGCCTGATGGTGAGAAGCCCAGTCTTGTGGCTTTGCGCCCCAGCCTGGAAGCAGTTTGCCTCACGGATCCAACTCGCCAGTATGGTTCGTCGGGCGGGGCTTGATATTTTGGGAGGGCGTGGCGAGACAGGGATGTTGCTACACGCAGCGAGTCCTTTGCGATAGACAAAGAGGGTTCTCGTTACGGCCTTCCTGCTGGCGCAGTGTGATCCCAAATCAGCCTACCGCATATTCGTCGGCACTATCGCATCGATCAGCCCAATCACAAATGACGCCAGCAATGCTCCAAACCACGTGGCATGGACCGACCCGGGGATGATGTACTGGGCCATGTAGATGACCACAGCGCCCACCAGGAACGCGACGAGCCCCCTGCCCCGCGGCGACATGCGGCGTCCGAGCAGCTTCTCGATGACAAATGCGAGCACCGTGATTACCAGCGCCGCCTTGAGCGCACCCCAGAAACCGGCCACCGATATGCCTGGCAGCAAGGCCCCGGTGATAAGCAGCACGACAGCAGATACGACCAGGGTAACCAGAGCACCTAGCATTTGAGATCACCCCCACCAATGGTTATGCGCTCTGCCGCCGGGGCTTTCCTGCCTACCCTGCGATGTGCGCGACGACTTCGTTCCTGCTTAGCCGCTCGTACGTCACCGAGCCGAGCGTGGCAAGGCCGTATGCAAACAGCCCCAGCACAAAGGGCCATTTGGGGTTGACCGTATACAGAAACCCAGCCGACAACGCGCCCACGATCCCGCCCAGCGACCTCAGCCCGTTGTAATAACCCAGGACCAGGTTGCTGTCACTGCCCCCCTTGGCATTCTTGGCCACGATACTCTGCGTAAGCGGAACGCTAACAGCGAAGACCGCGAAGTAGAACACATTGGAGGCGATCACTGGCGCCATACCGTTGAGCAGGATGACGCCGGCAATAGCGCCGGAACAGAGTAGGTAGACCCAGATCAAAGACTTGCGAACGTCTGTCTTGTTGATCAGGTATAGGCCAATCGTGCTGTTGGCAGCGAGCGTGACCAGGCCGACGACCCCTTTGATTGCGCCGTTATACCCGGAAGATAGACCCAACTGGGCCTTCATGTAGTAGTTGAAGCTCTGGTCAAATGCAGTCCCGCCCAGGTTCGCAAGGGCACAGACGGCGAAAAGGGTGGCCATCATAGGGGTCATGAAGTTTCTGCCGGAGACCATTGCGGCTAACGGATTCGCCTCTCGCCAGAGGGTACGCGGGCGGATCTCCCGCAGGTCCATAGTCGCGTCGTCTTCGCAGACAAAGTAGAAGGCGATCCCACTGCTGAAGAGCACAATCACCTGGGCCGTCATTGCGACGTGCACACCGATCTCGCCCAGCATACCGCCAATGAAGAAACCGAAGGCGCTCGCCACCGCCCCAATCGTCGCGCCGATTGCCAAGAAGCTGCCCCGCAGATCATCTGGCGATGTGTTGACGATGTAGGTCAAATAGGCCGTAAAGACGCCTCCCGTGAACACGCCCGCGAACACCCTGGCGCCGATCAGCGCTGCCTCCGACCCGGCCAGCCCAAACATCGCCTGCCCCGTCGCATAACCCAGGCTGCCGATGAGGATAATCCTCCGGCTGGAGATGTACGAAACAAGCCTGCCCCAGAACGGCGAGAACAGAAAGTTGGTCGCCATCATCGCCGCCAGCGCGGCGCCAAACACGTAGTCGCCGAACCCGCGGTCCTTGATAATGGTTGGGGTCACCGGATGAGCAAAACTCGCGGCCAGATGGAACAGTATGCTGACTGCGAAGAACAAGTACGCTTGCCGCCGATTCTTCAACTCGAAGCCTCCTGGCCAATCCGAAAGGATCTGCTGAATTGCGATAGTCGTAATACTTCGGCACCGAAAGAACATTTCCCGCAGCAGTATAGGAATGAATCTATCAATTGTGGGCTGCCAAAAACAACAAAAAGCAGCCCCCGACGTTGCGAACCCGGAGGCTGCTTCTTGTTACTGCACGTTTGGCGTTCTAGCCGTGGCCCGATGGACGCTTACTCTGAAGGTCCAAAGGTCGGGTCCGGCAGGCCGACTACGCCGTGCACAATGACCCAGACCGGATTGCCGTCGAACGGGCCGTTGTTGGTGTACTGACCAGGCGCAACCGAGCTGACGTACTTCTTCCCCTGGCGCACCTGCGGATACTGGGTGGACCCGGCATGAACATGCTCTTCTTCGAGAACGCATCCGGGGAGCATGTTGAAAGTCACCGCGACATCGTAAGTGGTTGGGTCATACACGACAGCTACCGTGCCGACGATTGTGCCCTTGGCCGTATCGCACTGCGCCGCGCCAGCCCAGAGGTCCCACGTGTACGTGCCCGGCAGGATCTGGTTGGTCCAGCCCCATTTCTTGAAGGTCGGGGCGAAGCAGACCACATCTTCCGCCTCTTCGTCGCCCTTGGCATAGGCCGTCTCGTAGCGCAGTTGCTGGGCGTTGACTCTGAGCAGTGCGGTGGCGTACTGGCCAGTCTCAACGATACTCGCCGTGTTGTCGTATGCCTGGTGTTCGCCCCTGTCGGAGTAACCGGCATAGTCAAAGTACTCGTCATACGTGAACGTGTCGCCGTGAGGCGCCGTGACGGCGCCGAGGTCGACCTCGCCGAAGAGGTCGCTGAGGTCCTTGATGTGCACTGTCTCGTTGGTCGAGTCTTCAGGCTCGCCCCACACGATGGGTTCGGTAGCCAGGTAGGCATCCAGCAATGTGCTTACCGTCACTGTGTTGCTGCCCTCGATTCTGCAGCCAGTCACACCGCCATAGGTGCCCTCAAGCGTGTCCCCGACGGCCAGGGTGTACGGGATGGTCACCGGGACGCTCCAGGTCACGTCGACCGGCGTTCCCGCAAGCAGATCGGCGACGCTGGAGATGACGGCATCCTGCGACCCGGTGTTTTCGACTGTCACAGTGCCACCGATGGCGAAATCGCTGTCCTCATATCCTTCGTAGGTCACGTCCACATACCATGTCGCGGTCTCGTCGCCGCTGCCGTCGGTGTAGAGCCAGATCTTAGGGGTGTCTTCGTCAACCGTGTGTCCGTTTTCGGTGTCGACACGCTTGTCGATGTCCCAGGAGTGCGTCCGCGTATACGAGGTTTCCACGGTCTTGGTGACGTTCAGATCCTCATACAGCACGTTGACCAGCAGCTTGGCCGAGGCCGACTGCCCGGTCTCGGAGATGGTCGCGGTGTTGTCGTACTCATGGTGGCCCCCGCCGGCCTCGCCGTACATCGCCCACTCAAAGTCCTCCGAGTAGGTGAACGTGTCGCCGTTGGGCGCAGTCAGGGTGCCCAGAGTGCCTTTGACGGAGTCGTTGACATGCACCGTCTCATTAACCACGCTCGCCGGCGCTCCCCACACAATGGCTTTGGTACCCGAGTATGTGTCTACCGCGGTGGTCACAGTGACCACGTTATCCCCCGAGAAGTAGCCGATCTCGCTGTAGGTGCCTACCAGCGTCTCGCCAGGCGCGAGGGTGTACGGGAAGGTTTCCGGGAAGGCCGGGCTGATCGAAACACCACCCAACACATCGGAAACGCCCGTGATCACCGCACTGCGCCCACCGGTGTTGGCGACTGTAATCGTCCCGGATACCGCATATCCGTCGTCCTCGTAACCATCGTAGGCGACGTCAACATACCACGTCGCACTCTCGCCGGCGGCGCCCTCGTACAGCCAAATCTTAGGGTGGCCCTGCTCCGTGTCGTGGTTCTCAGTCTCAACGCGCTTGTCGATGTCCCACAGGTGCGTCCGGGTGTACGAGGTCACAGCGGTCTTGGAAACCGTCAACTCCTCGCGGCCGCCGCAGTAGTAGAACGTGATGTGGCTCCAGCCCGGCATCGGCGAGTAGAGCCCGCTGTCATATACAGCGCCTGCCGGGAAGTGAGGGGTGCCGGCCGGGTTCCAGTAGGGGAAGAGATACCCGTTCGGCCCGCCTTTGACCCACACATGAAAGACGGGCTGGCTTGCGCTGTAGAAGTTGAAGTTATTGTCGCCCGTTTTGACGATAGTCACCGAGAACGGGGCGTCCGGAGACCCCGGTTCCTTGACCGTCTCCACGTCGCCGCTGCCAGCCGTATACGTTACGGGCACGCCTTCCGTGAACGCGCCCTCAGCCAGGTCAACCTTGAACGAGTACAGGTACTCGCAGACATCCGTTCCGGGCCCGTAGTTGGTCCTGAGGTAGGGAAGCGATGGATCGGCCGTGACATCCGTCAGCAGATCCGGGTATACGCCCTTTAGGGTGGCGGTTGCGGCCAGGACGTTTCCCGTCATCACAGCAGGAATGCAGCCAGCATGCAAATGGCTGCTCTCTTCATAGCTCCTCGCCAATAGTGTCCTGCCATATTTCTTCTCCTCGTGGCGAGGTGACACGTGGGTTTGTGGCCCAGCTGATCCTGGGTCGGAGACCGACATTACTCAGAAACCGCCACCTCTACCCCACCCCGTCTGGTCCGGCTGAAGACGCAGGCCCAAGCCCCGTGGCACTGGCGCGGAGAGCGCTCCCATGGCTGTCTTGTGATGAAAAAGGCCAGGCTACGGGGCATATACCCGGTAGCCCGGCAGCCATGGTTTCGGCGAGGACTTTAGGCCCGCGCCTTTGCGTCCCAGTCTTTAGGCTGGTTTACCTTTTGTCGGTGTCAACCGCCACAGTCTTCGGGTCCGTAGGGGTAGTTGCGAGGGTTGGGGCGGGCCTGTTCGTCCGGCAGAGTTCGGGGCGGCGGGTCGGTTTGCGTCGGCTATTGGCGGAAAGCGCAAGTGCAGCTAAGGCCGGTAAAGTGTGACCACGGTCGTGGTGGGGAGGCTCGGTGCGGTAGGAAGGGTTTCCTGGAAAAGGCTTGCCGCACAAGGACTATCGCTTCCGCGGCTTCTTGATTAGCGCTCTTGCCAGTGTTGGTCTGTCTTGCCGCCAACTACCTTGGCGATGAGGGATGGTGGGGCTGACCGGGGCCTGGCGGCGGGGTGGTGCCGTGGGCGCGGGTGCGGCGCGGTGCGGTGCGGTCAAGGTGTGGCGCGGTGCAGCGCGGTGCGGTGCGGTCAAGGTGTGGCGCGGTGCAGCGCGGTGCGGTGCATCTTGCCCCACAGGTAGGTGAGCCAATGGTGGAATTGCCATCGCGCCGCAGGCGTCCTCCGTGGCGAACTGCATCATAGACACCCCTAGCGGGGGTCCATTGTTGCAGATTGCATCGCATCTCCGCCACCCTATGATGCTCTTGCCATCACACGCGGCAGTGTCCAGGGGTCAAGATGCACCACAGGCCCAACGCCGCCGGGGCGGCGATGCGTCACGGCGGCGAGGCGCCGCGGCATCGGGGCTTCTGGGCACTGGACAGCAAGCAAGCGGCGAGGATTGGCGGCAGGTACACAGGTTTTGCTCTACGGAGACTCCCTACTGCTGGCCGGGATTGGGGCTCATCTCGAGGCTCACGCTGATGCCAACCGGCTGTTTGAGCTGGTCCGCATGGAGGCCGGCTGTGCGTGCTTGCCGCACGCAATGGAGAGCGGGGGCCTCGCATACCGCTGTTCGACCTGGCGGCGACATCGCCGTGGATTCTGCCGTCGCGCTGCTGCGTACACACCCGGACCTGGTGGTCATCGGCGTCGACCCGTCGAGCGAGGAGATGCTCGTCCCGACCTGCCGGTCCAGGGCGGTCTCAAGCGTCACAGATCTGGTTGAGTTCATATGGCAAAGCGCCTGCGTCTCGCGATACCAGTGCAGACGGAGAGAGGGGTATCTGACTTTGTGCAGAGCGTGGGAATGAGCTGGACGGTGGTAGTTGTGTTTGTCGTGCTTGCCATGATGTTGAGTTCTATTCCCAGGGCAGCTCTGGCATGGAGATTGTGGGCTTACCCACATACACCGACGAATTTTGCGGCGGAGAGGACGTTCCTTGAGGGACGAGCGGTACCGACTATGGCAACAACGTGGATGCATCGTCGGAGGACGGGAGAACCTGAGGCGCTGCCGGATGACTGGCGTTCCCTTTCATGGCAGTTGGCAGGCCTGGCAGCCACCAGCCAGTTACGACTTTGCGACCGGCGCCGGGGCGTGTTGCGGAGTGGTATGGTGCATCTTGCGCCATAGGTGGGTGAGGCAACGGTGGAATTGCCATCGCAACGCCGACGTCCTATGTGGCACACCGCACCATAGCCACCCCTGGGGAGTGGTCGAGGGTGCAGACCGCACCGCACCGCCGCCCCTCCGATGCTCTCGGCACCATTTGAGGCATTGCCTAGGGGTGAAGTTGCATCATAGGCAACACCGCGGTGGGCACCGCGGAAAGCCGATGGGGCGACCGGCGGCTCCTCTCCTTCCACAGTCAGTCAGGCCTTCGCAACCGGCACCTGGATCTCTGTGACGTAGCCGGCCGGATTGCCGACTTGCTCGAGCGACAGGCCGAGGTCCTCTTGAGGGCAAGGATGCGGTTGAGGCGGGACATCTGCGAGGCGGAGTAGTAGCGGTAACCCGTGAATTCGTCCACCCGCGCCGGCTTGAGCAGGCCGAGCCTGTCGTAGTACCGCGTGGTCTGACTGATACCGTGGCTCAGTTTGCCGATCTTGAACAGTGACCACCTCCGAGGCTTTCGTCTCTGAAAACCGGCCGACCCGCAGCGCGCGCATGCGCGGCCAACCGCAACGATGACGATAGACCCTCCAGTAGGTGGAGAGTCAAGCCTCCGATAAGCGGTATTTGGGTGCTATTGGGTCGGAAGCGGGCTAGTCGCCCGCCTCCGCCAGCCATGTGTTGAGTACCGACCACACGTCTTGCTCAGTGAGCTTCTTGCCCGCCGACCACGTGGCGTTGATACGCTCGCCCAGAGCAGCTACCAGGCCCGGCCAGCCGTTCTCCGCCCACATCTCCTCGGCATGCTGCATCATCCCGTCCATGTGCTCGGTGCCGTCCCTGGCGGCGTTGTAGAGGATGCGGATGATGCACCTTCGCGGGGTGTTGGCGACGGTTTCCAGGAATCAGCGCGCCGCCAGGGCCAGCAATACGTCTTCCTCCTCTTGGGTGAGGTCACGCAGCCAGTTGGTCTGGATCACGTGCCCGGCGATCTCGGGCGTCCGCATGCTGCGCCCCCACACCGCCGATCATGGCGTATCCGGAGTCGAGTGAAGCAGGTAGGTGCCGTGCCGAGGGCGGCCGGCATGTAGAAGAGCACATGCGGCTCCGGAAGCGGGGCATCGAACCAGCGGCACGAGCACAAACGGCTTGTCAGTGAACGGAGAGCCCGCGTCGAAACCCGTCAGTTGCGACTCCCGGCTGAGCCCGCCAGCTGAGTGTCCCAGTCCTTCAGAAACCTCTCCCACGCCAGGCGCATCAGCGTGACGTGCCCGGAATCGGAGTCGGCGCCTCCGCCTGGCTCAAGCCACTTGTCGTTGCGGGGATCGAAGGTGGCGAGTAAACCGAAGACTTCCTCGATCTTCAGGTCCGCGAAGGCTGCGGCGACCTGGTCAAGTCCTTCGGTTGTTAGGCCTCTGCAGGCCTCGCTCGAACACCGCCCGGTTTTCCGACCGGAATAACGCCGAGGTCTCGTCTCCGGAGTGCATACGGCCGACTATCTTAAAGCGCCCGGGCTACGTCGTAGCGCGGGCCGTTTATCGGAACCTCCCAGGGGGCTTGGCGCAGCCTGGTAGGCAAAGAAGTGCGGACATCGCCAGATTGCCGCAGTGATGCAGACGACGACCTCCTGGGGCCGCTGACCAGCGGTGCGGCGAACTTGGTCATGGGGACTCCTCCTTAGTGAAGTTTCTACGAGCATATTACCACGGTCGGACCACATGGCGCTATGGTTCTGCGCGGCAGGCGGTGGGCCTGTGATCATGCTCATAGCCGCCCCCTGAAGGTGCATACCATGCCCGCGCTTCCAAATGTCAACTCTACGCAGGGCCTCTGACGACCGCTCCGAACTTCCGAACTAAGGTAAGCCCCGGGTTGGGGGTGTTGGGAAGATGAAGGCACTTATTGTCTATGACTCCACATGGGGTAACACCGAGTTGATTGCGGGGGCTGTCGCCGCGGGGCTTGAGCCGGCCGGCGAGGTCAAGGTGGCCAGAGCCGATGCGGTCACGGCGACCGATCTGGAAGCGGTCGACTTACTTGTGGTTGGCGCACCGGTGCAGGGCGGACGCCCGACCAACCCGGTGCAGGACTTTCTGGGCCGGCTCCGCGAGTTGCGGCGCGGCACGCGGGCAGCGGCTTTCGACACGCGACTGGGGATGCGCTGGGTCGGGATATTTGGTTTCGCTGCGCCGCGCATTGCCGATGCCCTGCAGGCTAAGGGCGGCACGCTGGCGGCCGGTCCGGAGGGTTTCATCGTCATGGGCAAGCAAGGGCCGCTCAAGGACGGTGAGATCGAGCGCGCCACGGCATGGGGTGGCAGGCTGGCCGGGGGCAAGTGATCTAGGCGGACAGCAGCCAGCAGCGGGCTGGACGCCGGCGGCGAACCTACCTCACCCCAAAAACAGCTCCGGCTCGCGCCGCTCCCGGCAGCGCTCGGCGAGGCGGCTTGTGAATTCGGCCAGACCAGGGATCGAACGCGCGCCGGCCGGACATGCCTTGACGCAGGCAGAGCAGTGGAGGCAGGTTTGGCGGTTGGAAACCCTGCCCCCCTCGCTGATCCCCCCGACCGGGCAGACCGAGACGCAGGTACCACAGCCACGGCACAGCGCCGCGTCGACGACGAGGGGCAGGTGGGTCGTGCGCGGGCGGACAGGTTCCAAGGGGCGGGTGCCCGGAAGGGCCGGCGGGGCCTGTTGGGCCGGCGGCCCGGCGAGTTTGTCGCGGATGCGGCGGCCGAAGCCGGCTGCGGCCTCAAGGTCATTGCCGTCCGGCCTGCCTGCGGCGATGGGAGTCGCAGCGCTCGAAAACGAATGCTCCCCGACAAATGCCGCCCCACCGGCCAAGCTGAATCCGGCAGCCGCCGCAACATCCGCCAACTCCACGAGGGCATCGCCGTAGTGCCTGTTGCCGTAGACGACGACCGGGACCGCAGGGCCGCCCTTGCCCCTGAGCCCGGCGAAGCGACGCAGCGCCTCCCCGGCGACGCGGCCACCATAGACGGGAGCGCCGATGAGGAGAAGGGTCTGCGCGGAGACCGCCCCCGGCACCGCGTGCCCCGGGCGGGTGACATCGAACCGGCCGATCAACGGCAGGCCGGTTCCCGCGGCAATGGCGTCCACAACTCGCCTAGTCGTACCAGTCGGCGAAAAGCAAGCTATGGCGATACCTGCTATGTCCATAACGGGCCCCCTCCTACGATGTGTGCGCGGCGCGGGGGACGAGATTCGACCTTGAGCCGGGCATACCCTCCGGACCGGCCAAGGCAGTGTATCATCGTGTATCATCAGACTTGGCGGTACATGGACTACTGAAGGTGGGCCTGCGCGGCCGGGGTGCGGCCAGAGGCCGGCGGGACGCGACGGGAAGGGAGCGGTGTGGCGTGGGTGGATTGATCGTAGGGCTGTTGGTGCTGCTCGCAGCGGCGGGGGGCATCTTCCTGGTGGCGACGATTCTGGCGGTTGTGATACCAACGTTCATCCTGATAGTCCTTGGGGTGCTGTTCCTGGTCATTCCGATCGCAGTCGTCCTTCGCCTCCTGCGCTGGGGGATTCGTCATTGATGCACATCCTCGCGGTATCGGACATCCACGGCCGCACTGACCGGTTGGACGAGATCCTCACCACGGGGGCCGGTGCGTCGGATCTCCTGATCGTGGCGGGCGATATGGTTCGGTTTCTGGACGCGGATGGCCTGTCCAGCGTGGTCCGCCGTCTGGCTGCGACGCACCTGCCGGTGCTGGCCGTCGCGGGCAACTGCGACGGGGCGCAGGTTGACGCGCTACTCACCAAGGTCGGCTACAACGTCCGGGCGGAAGGGCGAACGGTTGAAGGGGTCGGTTTCTGCGGGGTCGCGAGCGCGCCGCCGTGGGTGATGACCAGTTGGTTCGTGGCGGACGACGTCGCGGCCGGGTGGATCGAGAAGGGTTACGCGGCGATCGCGGATGCCGGGGTCAAGATCCTGATTGCCCACGCGCCGCCGGAGGGTGCTTCCGTTGAAACCGCCTCCGGCCAGACCATCCGCCTGCCCGGCAGCCGGCCCGTGCGCGAAGCCGTGGAGCGGCTGCCGTTTGATGCGGTGATCTGCGGCCACATCCACGAGGGCCAGGGCACCGGGCGGATTGGCGAATGCCTGGTCGTCTGCTGCGGGGCGGCTAAGGACGGCAGATACGCCCGGGTTGAAGTGATGACGCCCGCCGGCTGTGCCGCGGCTTCAGGAAGCAGGACCACGCCGGTGCAGGCCAGTGTGCACCGGCTCCTGCCGGAGTAAACCAGCTGGTATGCTTGTATGCTCGAATGCGGGATGCCGGCGTCAGAAGTGAGGGCCGCTACCTCGGCGCCGCCAGGTCGATCATCACCAGGTCCTGCATCCGCCCGTCCTCGGCGCTGGTGCTGTAGACGCGAAAGTAGCGAGGCATCGGGTCCGGCTCCGGCACACTGATGCTGAAGTAACCCCAGTCCGGCCCGCCC
>JAXGPL010000028.1:0-22091 GCA_040766985.1 Bacillota bacterium | reverse complement strand
CACGCTCTTGAGGTCCTTGTTGTTTGCGGCAAGAGTATTGGTCACCGATTGCACAGTGAACATCTCGCCCGTGGTGCCGCCCGAGTGCTTCGTTTGGACTTCCCGCGAGAAGTTTACGTAAGCCACCTCATCGACGACCTGGAGCGAAAGGAGACGGGTTTCCTTGGGCACCGTCCGGAAGTGGCCCTCTCGGGCGGGCCCCTTGATGAGCTCCCAGACCGCCAGTTCGCCGGTGGATTCGCCACGCTGGATGACGGTGCGCTCTTCGGGCACCAAGAACTCCGCCATTGCGTCGGCGAAGTACAGCGTGACCTGAACAGGCGTACCGTCGGGGTTGGGGCTGATCGGGTTGAGGCCGTCCCCGGGAGTCGGGCCGGGCCGGCGGAAGACCATGAACATGCCCTGGACCACGCCGCAACCGCTGAGCATTGACACTGTCAGCGCAAGCGCAAGAAGGCCGAGTAGCGGCGTACTGACTCTGCGAATCGCTTTTAGCATGGACGGCACACCTCGTAAGTGCTGATTACCAGTGTTCACACTAAAAGCCTACCACCCGCATCTTGCCGGGCCGTTGCAGGCTGTTACGCAACGGTTACAGCGCGGTTGATTTGCCGTGGATTGTCTCAGAACGAGCGCTGTGATGCGTCGCCGAACAGATCCAACGCCAAACCGATCCAACTGCGGCGATGCGATGGCCGACCCTACCCGGGGCCCGGAGGGACCAGCCCGTGGCGTGCGGCGTACGCGATCACCTGAGCGCGGTTCTTGAGGTGCAGCCGCTCAAGGATCTGGCCCATGTGGTAACGGATCGTCGGTTCGCTGAGGTGGAGTAGTTTGCTGATTTCGGAATAGGTCTTGCCCTGGGCGACGAGGGTTAGGACCTGAGACTGCCGGTCAGTCAGCTCCTCTTGATGGGACTGCGAGGGCCGGGCGGCAGGCAGGGTCCGGCGTGCGAACTCGGCAAGCACCCTGGCAGCCAGTTCAGGTGACAGCGCTGCACCACCCTCCCGGACCTGCTCAATCGACTCCAGAAACCGGCCGGCGCTCTGGCTCTTCAGCAAATAGCCGCTGGCACCGCTCTTGATCGCCTCAAACAGGTGCTCGTCGCTCGCTGAAACCGTAAGCATCACGATCGTGACCTCCGGCAACTCCGCCTTGAGCAGTCGGGTGGCTGTCAGGCCGTCGCATACCGGCATGTCGATGTCCATCAGGATCAGGTCGGGACGCAGGCTACGGGCCTTGGCCAGTGCCTCGTTTCCGTTGCCGGCCGTGCCGGCCACCACATAGCCGTGGGCCTCGAGCAGTCCCTTGAGTGACGCAAGGAAGAGCGAGTGATCGTCGACGAGCAGCACACGCAGCGCGGGGGCGGAGCCGGAGCGCTGTTGACCGTCAGACATCGGCCTCAACCTCCTCCTCCTGCCGGAACGGCATCCGGACCACCACGAGTGTCCCCTTGCCAGGCTGCGATGCTACTGTGAGGACTCCCCCCAGGGATTCGGCCCGTTCGCGCATGGCGTACAGCCCAAACCGTTCTCCGTATCGCCCCGCTGCGGCCTCCAGGTCAAACCCCTGCCCATCGTCCGCGACTGCAACCTGCAGTTGCCGCCCGCAGACCGAGAACTCCACCCGGCAACTCCGCGCCCGGGCGTGCTTGCGGGTGTTCGACAGGGCCTCCTGGACGATGCGTAGGAGTTGGGTTTCCGTCGCCCGATCCAGGCCTTGCCGCTCCAGTTCGCCCGGTACCTCAAGCACCGACCGCACGGCGTATTGCTGCCCGAAACGCTCGACATACCGGCGTAGCGCCTCGAAGAACGGCACGCCTGGGACATGAAAGATCTTCGCCCCGAGAATGTACTCCCGGACATCGTCCTCCGCCTCAAGCATCATGTCGTCCAGGCTGGCCAGGTGCTCGTCAGTCTTTGCCGTATCGCCCCTGTCGAGCAGCACTCTGGGCAGTGCAGGCCTGGAGGTGGGGCGGCTGCGAGCGTCTGCCCGAGGCTGTCGTGCATCTCGCGTGCCAGCCGTTCCGTGTTCGGTGAGGATCGCGACGACCGCTGCTGTTCGAGGATCTGCACCTGCGCCCGCCTTTCCTCTGTCATGTCGCGAAGAAGCACCAGCCGCCCGCTGACCAGCCCGCGCCAATCCCTGAGGTCGGAGGCCACCACGAGCATCTGGCGTGTCGTGGCGCCTGCACCGATGGCACAATCTACGGTCACCGCACCGTTGGCGAGCGCCCCTCCAACATCGCACTCCGCGGGCAATCCTCCCCCAGGCCTGCCCAGAGCACTGCGCATGAAACCCCCAGCATCGCCTGCGCGGCCGGGTTAATGCTGGCGACCCTGCCGTCGAAGTCGGCCACGACCATGCCGTCACGCATCTGCTCGATTGCCGCAAACCGCGCCTGGGGGATCGGGTTGAGGATGCGGAAACCGAACAGCGCGATGGCGAATGTCACACAAGCCAGCCCCACCAGCAGCACCTCATAAGGAACGCGGTCGGCCAGCGGGAGATGCGTCGCCTTGATAGCATACCCGACGCGGTTGACAACCAGGGTGGCAATCATGATCGCCGCCGGCCAACGGTGCGAGGGCGAGCGGATCAACAGCGAGACTAGCGGAATTATCTGGAGCAGCCCCAATATCCCGGCATAGAGGACCAATGACCAGTTCGCCGGACCGCGAATGGGTACGATTGCCCCGTCCGTGGTTAGGCTCAACCACATCAGGTGGTGAAAGTCGTTCGTCAGAATCAATACCGACATCAGCAACGGGGCGACGGACAGGAGCACCATGTTGCGCCGCGTCAACCAACGGCCTGGCCACGAGTACTCGAGCGTGAACCAGGCTATGGCAGTGATAGTCGGCATCTGCCACAGGACCTGGAGCTTGTACCAGAAAACCTTCGCCGATAGATCCCCCGCGGCATACTCAGCTGCCGAGCATGCTACCCACAGCGCAGCGAAGGCGCTTGCGACAACGAACTGCATCGCACCCGGCAGATGGCGCCTGCGCCAGGCATAGATCGACAACGCTGCCGTAGGAAAGAGGATGAGCAGGGAAATCCAGACGCCGAACACATCAGCGCTCGACCGTGCCATGGTCCGCCCACCCTCGCTGTCTACCTCTGGTCCCCAGAAAGCATCTGTCTAGATAATTCGTGGTATCGTCTGGGAACAGGGGGGTAGCTCGGAATATACCTCTGCCGTGCGTGTCTTGCGCAGGGACTTGTGTGACTGTGGTCGTCTGCGCAACACGCCTCGGGTTACCTTGTCCTTTTTGGCCGCGAGACGAAACTTTGCCCACCCCGGCAACGTCTTAACCACCTGTGTCTCAGAGCACTGAACCCAGAGCCTGCTGGCTGTGGTCAACAGAGTTAATGTGTATCCTTATAGAAATTAAGAGTCCATATTGACTTCTCAGACCTCTGGATTTAGAATCATCTCGGCGGCAGAGGTCTGCCGCAAGAGGAGGGCGATAAGCATGATGCGTTCAATCGAGGTAGTCTACGACGGCCACCTCAGCAATGACGTCCTGGACTATCTGACGAAGGATCTAGGAGTTCTCGTTGAGCAGACCAAGCCGTTAGTGGTCCTCACAGCAGCGCCGAGGCGCGACGTCCCGGCCGTGGTCGGGGCCGCGAGGTTGATCCCCGGCGTCAGGCACATCTGGGTCCGCGCCGCAAAGCAAAGCGTGGCACTCAGCACCAACGTCGCGGAGTAGTTGGAGGATCTCGCGCTTGGGTAATCCGGGACGGGTCAAGAGGACTGACAACCAGTAAAGGCCCGCCGAAAGGCGGGCCTTTTGGTTTCTCTGGTAATGGTGACGCCCTACGCCGGAATCCTGATCCGAAACGTGGCACCCTCACCCGGCTCGCTGTCGACCTCGACCTGTCCGCCGTGCAGGCTGACGATCCGGTGCACAATGGCCAGCCCCAGACCTGTACCCCCGGTGTCGCGCGTGCGGGCCGGATCGACCCGGTAGAAGCGTTCGAACAGGTGCTGCAAGTGGTCCTTCGGGATTCCAGGGCCGGTATCGGTCACTTCAACAACGGCAGCCCCACGGTCCGAACGGACCACGACACTCACCGACCCTCCTGCCGGCGTGAACTTGAGCGCGTTGTCCACAAGGTTATGGACGGCCTGACTGAGGCGCATCTCGTCGCCTCTAACCTGCGGAGCACCGCGGTCCTCGAACTGCAGATCGATCCCCGACCTCGCAGCCTGCGGAATTCGCCGCTCGACAACTTCCCGGACCACGTCCGCAAGCGAGACGGTGACCCGGACCAGCCGGTCGGCATCGCCGAGCCGGGCTAGATCCAGGAGGTCTCCGGCCAGCCGGTCCATGCGGTCGACTTCGCCGGCGATGTCCCTCATCAGCTCATCGCGCTGTTCGGGAGAAATCCGGTTGGCATGGTCGCCTGTAATCGGATCCAGCAAGGCCTTAATCGCTGATAGCGGCGTGCGTAGCTCGTGCGAGGCGTCGGCGACGAAGGTCCGCCGGGCCTCCTCAAGCTCGTCCAGCCGCTCGGCCATGGTGTTGAAGTCCCTGCCGACCCTTGCCATCTCGCTCGCCCCCCGGACGGGGACCCGTACCCCGAAGTCTCCCTTAGCCATCCGACGTGCGGCATCTCCCAGTCTCGCCAACGGCCGCGTCAACCCGTGTGCGACTGCGTAGCTGACGACCGCGGCTACGCCGAGGCCGGCTCCGGCGACGTAAAGTAGCCTCCGGCCGATCTCCTGGAGCGCATTCGCGACGTCGTTGAGCGGAGCGGACAGCATCACGATACCTACAACTTGTTTTCCCACGAACATCGGAGTCGCCGCGTACATGACCCAGCCCGCGTCAGAGAGGTAATGCGGCGCGGCAGTGGCCTCGCCCGCCGCGGCCCGGAGCACTTCGGTCTGCTGGAGGGTTGACCCGAGCATCCTTGGGTCGGCGAATGTATCCGCAAGCACTCTGCCCGCGGGGTCCAGGATCAGAACGCGGACGTTCAGCTGCCCTCCCCAGTCGCTTGCCAGTTGGGCGAGCCGGACGGTTGTGCTGCCGTCGGGCGGGCCCTCGTTTAGAATCCGCACTGCCTGGCCGCCGATGATCGACCCCTGCGTGAGGTGGGAGACTTCGCGCTCGCGGAGGTAGTAGTCCTGAAGTGAGGTCAAGACCTGAACAGCAACCAACGCGAGGGCCAGAAGCACCACGCCGATCATCAAGGCCAACATGCGGAAGTGGAGGCTCATCTGATCACACTGCTCCCGGTCAAGACCCGCCTGCCTACCGCCCCGGGGCGTCCCTCGTCCCCGGGCCGAGTTCGGCGGCATAGTATCCCCTACCCCAGCTTGTCAGCACGTAGGCGGGGTTGGAGGCGTCGGGTTCGATCTTCTCGCGCAGGCGGCGGATGTGGACGTCCACCGTGCGGTCGTCCCCGATGTACTCGTATCCCCATACACTGCGCAACAGGTCGTCGCGGCTGAACACCCTTCCGGGCTGTGCCGCGAGCCTGGTGAGCAGATCGAACTCGGTCGGCGTCAGGTCCACGACCTCGGAACCACGGCGCACCCGCCGCCGCGGGACGTCGATCTCCAGGTCACCGATGCGCAGGACCCGCTCCTGTCCCGACGAGAGCGCCTGGCGGTCCAGTTGAACGCGCCGGAGCAGCGCGCGGACGCGGGCAACGAGCTCCCGGGTGTTGAAGGGTTTGGTCATGTAGTCGTCCGCGCCCAACTCGAGGCCGACGACCTTGTCGACGTCGTCGGCCTTGGCGGTCAACATCAGGATTGGCGTCGCCGCCGTCTCGCGCATCCGCCGGCAAACGGTCAGCCCGTCAAGCCCAGGCAGCATCAGGTCAAGGATAACGAGGTCGGGGTTGCCGTTGGCGAAGCCTTCAAGAGCCTGGTGGCCGTCGGCCGCCGACATGACCTCGTAACCCTCCAGCTCAAGGCTGAGCTTGATGCCCTTGACCAGGGAGGGTTCGTCGTCAACGACCAGGATACGGACCTTGCTCACGGCGGCCACCTCCCTTTGGGTTCAGTCTTTCCGAAATCTGCCTCTTGCCCCCGCCGGCGCAGGCTTAGCTGCGCAGGACCTCGTCCACGTATTGCTCAAGGACGGCCAGGCCGGCATCGAGCTTCTCGGTATCGTATCCGAACCCCAGGCGGAAGTGGTGCTCCCGCTCAAAACACTCACCGGGAATCAACAAGACCCCCCGTTCTTCCGCCAGGCGCCCGCAGAATTCACGCGAGGGCGGTAGTGGCCGCCTGTCGCCCGGCGGGCGATGATAGCGCGGGAAGCAGATAACGCCCTCGTGTGGTACGGGACCGCTGACGACGTCGCTGTTTCGGCCGAGGAAACCCTGCAGAATGCGCAGGTTGCGGCGGGCGATGGCCTTGTTGCGGTCCAGAACCTTTTCGCGGTTGCGCAGGGCCATCAGGGCAAGGCGCTCGCTCTGCGCAGGTGGGCAAATCGAGACGTAGTCCCGGATCTCGCCACAGCGCCGGACGAGCGCCTCGGGGCCGGCAATCCACCCGATGCGGGCCCCGGACAAACCGTAGGCCTTGGACATGCTGCCGACGACCGCCGCGTCAGGGCTGATGTCGCGGGCCGATGGGCTCGCCTGATATTGATCGCCGAGGGTGAGGCCCCGGTAGACCTCGTCACTGTGCAGCACCCCGCCACGTGACGCGACGAATTCGTGGATGCTGCCCAAGACCTCGGCGTTGACGCGTGCGCCGCTGGGGTTGTGCGGGTGGTTGACGGTGAGCATCGCCAGGGGTTCGCCGGCTGGATCAAGCCGCTCGAGGTCATCCAGGTCCGGATGGTACAGGTTGTCCTCACGAAGCTCCCAGAGCCGGACCTCCGCGCCTGTCGACGCCGGCACCGAGTAGAGCTGCTGGTAGGCCGGGAACTCGACGACCGCTCGCGAGTTGGAGCCGAGCAGGGCCTGCGCGACCAGGAAGTTGGCCTCGATCGCCCCCGTTGTGACCAGCACGTTGGCGGGACTGGTTTCCGGGTACATCGCCGCAATCGCCTCGCGCAGGTCTTCGCTGCCGAGGCCGTCGGCATAGCCCACGCGGAGGTCGATCAGGTCCGCCGGGTCCTCTTCGCAAAGCTCACACAACTCCCGGACCGTAAACGGCTGTATGCAGGACTCCGCGATGTTAAGCGACACCTTGAATTCGTATTTGACAAACCACCGCTCCACTCCGAACGGGGGGATGTTCAAGGAAACCACTCCTCTTACGAGATGGGAGCCGCCTTACCGGGTCGCCTGGCGCCTTACGCGACCTGAAACGGCCTGACAACAGGGCAATTGGCTATCGGTCAAGGGCTTCCTGCGGGTGCTTGTCGATGGCATATCCGTAGGTCGTGACTGGGCGGCCTCCGGCCGTGATGGGCCGTGGTTTCCACGCGCCGTTGGGATAACCGGAGATGCGCGGGGCTGTGCCGGGGCTGTGGCGGGGCTTAGGCTAAGCCCGCGGCCTCGGTACCGGGTCGGTTCCCTGCCCCGTCATGTCCGTCAACTGGGGAGTAATCTCTTGAGCCTGCTCAAACTGCCCCATCTGCACCGCCGCCGCGACGGCGCGGCCGGTATGTTCTGCATGCCCACGCTCCCCCGACCTGAGGTGCTCGCCGAAAATGTCCAGTTGCTGTTGCATCAAGGAGACGGCCCGGCCGGTCACGTCTGCCAATTCGCGGTACAGCGCCTGCGTGTCCTCATTGCCGCCCCTCTCGATATGCTCGAACACCCGGTTGGCCAACTCGTGCCGCCGGTGCCCGATCGACCGCAGTTGCTCGCCAAAGCTCTCCAATCCGCGCCGGTCAGAAAAATCGCCCACTCGATCCACTTAGTCATCGCCCCCTTTTCTCTGAGCATGTAGTGTGCCCAGAGCCGGGTCGCGCCACAATCGGGCACGGACGACGTCTGCCCGTGCCCGGATATCACGCGTTAACCGGTGCCTCGATGGCCGCCTCGGAACCCTTGCCGGGCGGCACGATCGGAAAGACGTTGGCTTCCGGGTCGACGGCGCACTCAAGCAGGACCGCGCCTGGGTGTTGCAGCATTTCGCGCACGGCAGCGGGCAGCTGCTCACGCCCCTGCACGCGCATCCCGCGGATGCCGTACGCCTCCGCCAGCTTGGCGAAGTCCGGCCCGCCAAGTTTGACGGCCGAGTAGCGGCGCTCGAAAAACATCTCTTGCAGCTGCCGGACCATGCCCAGGTAGCCGTTGTTGAGCAGCAGGACCTTGACCGGCAGGCCTTGGTCGGCAATCGTCGCGAGTTCGTTGGAGCTCATCTGCAACCCGCCGTCTCCCACGACAGCGACCACGGTCCGCCCCGGCGAGCCCATCTGCGCCCCAATCGCCGCCGGCAACGCATAGCCCATGCTGCCGAGGCCGCCCGAGGTCAGGAATTCGCGTGGCCGCCGGACCGGAAACAGCTGCGCAGCCCACATCTGATTCTGGCCGACGTCGGCAACGACGATCGCATCGCCGTTCGTCACGCGCCCAAGTTGCATAATCACCTCGCCGGGGTGCAGCCCGCCCGAGCCGGCATGCAGCGGCGGCCAGACGCATCCATTCCGGTACGCCTGCAGCCGGTCACGCCACGCCTGCGTCCGGGCCGGCTGGGCGTCCCGTCCCGCCTCGGTCAGCGACTCGTTCACCAGGCCGCAGATCTCAGGCAGCGCCGTCGCCAGATCGGATACCACCGGCACTACGGGTTTGCGCAGCTTGCCGATCTCTGCCGGATCGATGTCGATGTGGACCACCCTGGCATCCGGGGCGAAGCTCGCCAGCCTGCCCGTCGCCCTGTCGTCAAACCTGACCCCGAGGGCGAACAGCAGGTCGCACTCGCGGAGGGCGTAATTGGCCCACGGTGTGCCGTGCATGCCCAGCATGCCGAGCCCCAGGGGATGGTCGTGGGGCACCGCCCCGAGGCCCATCAGGCTCATGGTCACGGGCGTGCCAGTGGCTTCCGCGAGCCGCACCACCCACTCGGCTGCCCCGCCGGCCACCACGCCGCCGCCTGCCCAGATCACGGGTCTACTGGCTGCAAGCAGCGCTTGGGCGGCCCGCCTGAGCATCAGAGGATGGCCGGTTTCCGTGGGCCGGTATCCCGGAAGCCCCAGGTCCTGCGGCCTGCCTCCCACAACCTCCGCCTGGGCCACGTCCCGCGGGATATCCAGAAGTACAGGGCCGCGCCGGCCCGTGCCCGCGATGTGAAACGCCTGCCGGAGCGCCAGCGGCAGCTCTCCTGCCGAGTGGACCAGGAAGTTGTGCTTGGTCACCGGGAGGGTGATGCCGAACATGTCCGCCTCCTGGAACGCATCGCTGCCGAGCAGAGGGGTCGACACCTGCCCGGTGATCGCCACCAACGGCACGCTGTCCATGTGCGCGTTGGCCAGGCCGGTGATCAGGTTGGTCGCGCCGGGGCCGGATGTGGCCAGGCATACGCCCACCTTACCGGTAGCGCGCGCGTACCCGTCCGCCGCCATGATCGCCCCTTGTTCGTGCCGTGATAGGACGAAACGCACCGGGCTCTTGGCGAAGGCGTCGCAGATTTCGAGAACCGCAGCGCCGGGGTAGCCGAAGACGATTTCGACCCCTTCCTCCGCCAGGGCGGACATCAGGTACTCGGCTCCGGTGAGGTTCAAGACAAAACAGCTCCCTTGTCAGCGGGCCCAACGAGGCGGGCGTAGCGAGCCAGGTACCCGTCGGCAACACGGGGAGCCGGCGGCCGCCAGGTGGCACGGCGGCGTTCAAGCTCAGCCGTGTCGACAGCGAAGGCGACGCTCCGCTCGGAGATGTTGAAGGAGATGAGGTCACCGTCGCGCACCAGCCCGATGGGTCCGCCACGGGCCGCCTCCGGACAGACGTGGCCGATACAGGGTCCGCGCGTCGCGCCGGAGAACCGCCCGTCGGTCAACAGGGCGACGCTGTCACCAAGCCCCGCGCCGACGAGAGCGGCCGTCGGCGCGAGCATCTCACGCATCCCGGGCCCGCCGGCGGGGCCCTCGCCGCGGATGACCAGAACATCGCCGGGCCGGACCTTGCCGCAGAGGATGGCCTCGCTCGCCTCTTCCTCGCCCTCGAACACCCGGGCGGGCCCACTGAAAACCCGCATCGCGGCCGGCACCGCGCCCACCTTGACCAGCGCGCCGTCGGGCGCAAGGTTGCCGCGCAGGACGGCGAGGCCGCCCTCAGGCGCAACCGGCGAATCGACCGGGCGGACCACGGGGTGTGGGCCGTTGCGCGACTTCGCGCGGGCATCCGGCAGCCTGCCCGCGACCCGCCGCCCGGCGAGATTCTCGGCCATCGTCCGGCCGGTGATGGTCAAGAGCGCTGCCATCCGCGAACAGCCGGCCGCCAGCAGCCGCCAGCACCTCGGGCGCACCGCCCGCGCGGTCCCGATACCGAGATGGTCTTCGCCTGAAGGGCTCCAGAAGACACGGCTGCGGGACCCGCCGGCTCAGCCTGTCCACCAGGTCGAGGTCGAAATCGACGCCTGCTTCGGTCGCGATAGCCGCCAGGTGCAGCACCGTGTTGCTGGAGCAACCGAGGGCCATGTCCAGGGCGAGGGCGTTACGCACTGCGGCAGGGGTGATGATCCGCCGCGGCGACGGCCCGTCTGCCAGGACCAGCTTGACTGCGGCCTCGCCCGCTCGACGCGCAAGGGTGATACGCCTGCCTTCGACGGCGGGAACCGTGCCGTTGCCGAGGAGGCCATGCCCAACGCTTCGGCAAGGCAGTTCATGGAACCCGGCAGTGAGCATCCCCGCGCCGAGGACCCCGCGCCTGGGCATCTGCCGGCGCATTCCATCTCCGGGAGGTCCTCCGCGCTGATCCTGCCCGAGCTGTGCGCCCCGACCGCCTCGAACATGTCGGAGAGGTCGAGCCCGTCCCCGCGTGGGTACCGCACATCATCGGGCCGCCGCCTGACCAACACCGAAGGGAAGGTCGACCTTGCCGCCGCCATGAGCATGCCGGGGACGATCTTGTCGCAACTGGCGATCAGCACAAGCCCATCCAGCGCGTGCGCCGCGCCATGGTCTCGACCGAATCGGCGATCAGTTCGCGGCTTGCCAGCGAGTACCTCATGCCTGCGTGGCCCATTGCGATCCCGTCGCAGATGCCGATTGTGCCGAATTCCACGGGAGTACCGCCTGCCGCGGGAAATCCTTCGCGCACCGCCTGAGCCAGGGCGTCCAGGTGCATATGGCCGGGGATGAGGGTGTTCTGCGTGTTGACCACGCCGATGAGCGGCTTTTGGAGATCCGGACTCGTCAGGGCCAGGGCCGGAACAGCGACCGGTGTGGCGCGCGCTCCGGGCCCTTGGTCACAGTGTAGCTGGGACGGGGACTAGTCACTGGACCCGCCTTTTTCCCGTTTTGCCCGCTCCTCGGGGCCGTAGATGTCTCAGCGCCCTGGGCGGCCGCTTGAGCCCGGAACTCCTTGATCAGAGCTCTGGTGATCGGGCCGGGCTTGCCGCTTATGATCGGCCTGCCGTCGACCTTGACGACCGGAATCACCTCAGCCGCGGTCCCGGTAAGGAAACACTCGTCGGCGGTGTAGACGTCCTTCTTCGGATGAAGCGCCTTCGGCCACTTTCCATGCCCCTGCTTCGGCGGCATCTTGCGCTGGTCAGGTCGCGGCGATCAGCGCGGGAAGATGCCATGGTACGGCGCCGGGGTGTGACCACGCCATCCTTGACGATGAACACGTTGTCGCCGGTACCCTCGGATACGTAACCCTCCCAGGTCAGCATCAGGGCCTCCATGACGCCAGCCTCGTTTGCCTCAAGCTTGGCCAGGATGTTGAGATAGTTGAGCCCCTTGATCCGCGGGTTGAGGGCCTCGGGAAGGTTGCGCCTCGTGGAGGCCGTGATGATGGTCAGGCCGTTGTCGTACAGCTCCGGCGGGAACAACTTGATCGCGTCCGCGATGCAGACGATGGTCGGCGCCGGGCACTTGCGCGGATCGAGGCCAAGGTCACCGACTCCGCGCGAGACAACCAGGCGGATATAGGCATCCCAGAGGCCGTTGCGGCGGACCGACTCGATCACCACCTGCTCCATCTCGGCGGGGGCGATCGGGATGTCCATACTGATCGCTCTGGCTGAGTCATAGAGACGAAGGACGTGCTCCGTGAGCTTCCACACCCTGCCGTTGTAGGCGCGGATGCCCTCAAACACGCCGTCGCCGTAGAGGTACCCGTGATCGAATACGGAAACCACGGCCTGCGCGGCCGGCACCCACTCGCCATCGAGGTAAATGACGCGTCCCTCGGCCGGTTTGGGTTGCTTCTGGGTCCATGCTCCCTTAGTCATTTTAGGAAACCTCCCCCATAGTGACGGGCCGGGCCTGACCCGACATTAGTTACGCATCCATTATGCTGTCTTCGCCCACGCTTCCGCCAGCCGTTTCCTTACATTTGGACCCATCTCCGCAGCCCCAACAATGTTTAAAGCTGCACTGCGCTGAAGCCCGACGCCGGACGGCGAGTGGTTTCCGGGCCGGAAACCGCCTCCTCGCCCTCGCCGCCCGGCGTGTCCACCACGGGCGTAGGGCGCCCGCCGTCGGCCATGATCTTGTTGAGGGCGTGAATGTATGCCCTTAGACTAGCCTCAAGGACGTCGGTGCTGACCCCGCGGCCGGAGTAGATATGCCCTTTGTATTCGAGCTTAACGGCGACCTGGCCGAGCGCATCCTTGCCGCTCGTTGCGGCGTTCAGGGCGTAGTCGACCAGAGTCACCGGCACCGCCGTAATGCGGTCGACGGCATGGTACATTGCATCGACGGGGCCGTCGCCGGTCGCAGCCTCCTCGCGTTCTTCGCCTGCTGCGGTCTTCATGCGGACCCTCGCTGTCGGAACGGTCTTGTTGCCGGTGCTGATCTGGAAATTCTCCAGAGCGAATGTGACGGGGACGCTGACGATAGCGCCGCCCGCGATGGCCTCAAGGTCCTCGTCGGTCACGTCGGCCTTACGGCCGGCAAGTTCCTCGAACTGGGCGAAGGCGACCTTGAGCCGTGCTTCGTCAAGGCGGATGCCGAGTTCCTCAAGGCGCTTGCGGAATGACTGGCAGTCCGACAGCCCGCCCGGCACGGGGCGGCTCCCGGGGCGGCCGATGGCCGCCGGGTCCATAATCCCGAAACTGCTGCGGCCGTCGAGCATTGCGTCCTGGTGGATGCCGGATTCGGAGGAGAGGGCATTGGCTCCGGTGACGGCCTTGCCGGGCGGTACGACCATCCCGGTGAGCGCCGACACCCGGCGCGACGTCGGTAGTGCCGGCCAGGTTGACGCCGCAGCGGTAGTAGTGCCGGGCCCTGCGCCGGGTGTGGGTATCATTGCCACTTCTCTAGCGGGCGTTACCTGCTCGCTTTCCGATCCCATTGACCGTGCATTCCACCTGCGTCGCCCCGGCTTCGATGGCAGCCAGGGCCGACGCTGTGGCAAGGCCGAGGTCATCATGGGTATGGGCGCTGATCACAACCTCCGGTGGCAACGCGGCGGCGATGGCTGCGACCAGATCATGCTCGCTGGGAAGGGCGTAACCCGCGGTATCAGGGATGTTGATTGTGCAGGCGCCGGCGTCGACCACTGCAGCGACCACCTCCTTAAGGAACCCGAGGTCGCTGCGCGTCGCGTCCATCGCCGAGAACTCGACATCCCGGCGGTATTCCCTGGCATGCCGCACCGCTGCCACCGCCTGCTTGAGGACATCTGCCGGCTCCTTGCGCATCTGGTAGGCCATCTGGATGGGCGACGTGGCAATGAACAGCGGATCAGGGTTTGCGTGCGGCCTGCACCGCCGCCAGCAGGCGTCGATGTCGGCGAGGATGGCGCGCAGGCCGGCGCCACCGGGATCGGTCCCAGGTGCGCGACGAGGCGGGCGATGGCGCCGACGGCAGCGAAGTCGCCGGGCGAGGAAGATCGGAAACCCCGCTTCGATGATATCGACACCGAGGCGGGCGATCTGCGTGGCAAGCTCCAGCTTCTCGCTTTGGCTGAGCGACGCGCCGGGGCCCTGCTCTCCGTCCCGGAGGGTGCTCATCAAGGATCAAGACCGCGGCGCCCGGCCTCGGTATGCGCCATGTTACTTCCCCTTTCCCAGCCAGCTCATCATGCCACGCAGGCGCTCACCCACTGCCTCGATCTGGTGCTCGGCTTCGCGGCGCTCAAGGGCGCGGTACACAGGCCTGCCGGCCTGGTTTTCGAGGATCCAGTCGCGCGCAAAGCGGCCGTTCTGGACATTCTCCAGGCACTCGGCCATCGCTGCACGAACCGGCGCCCCAACGACCTTGGGCCCTACGGTAATGTCCCCGAACGTGGCCGTATCGCTCACCGACCAGCGCATCTTGGCCAGGCCGCCTTCGTAGATCAGGTCAACAATCAGCTTGAGTTCGTGCAGGCACTCGAAGTAGGCGATTTCTGGCTGGTACCCGGCTCTGACCAGGGTTTCGAAACCCATCTTGATCAACGAGGACACGCCGCCGCACAGCACAGCCTGCTCGCCGAAGAGGTCGGTCTCGGTTTCCTCCTTGAATGTGGTCCGGATCACCCCCGCACGCGTGCAGCCGATGCCCCAGGCGTAGGCAAGGCCGACCTGCCAGGCCCGGCCGGAAGCGTCCTGGTCGACGGCCAGGAGGCCAGGTACGCCGCCGCCTTGCTGGTAGACGCGCCGTTCGAGGTGTCCGGGGCTTTTTGGCGCGACCATGAACACATCGACGCCGGCGGGCACGCGGATTTGGCCGTAATGGATGTTGAAACCGTGCGAGCACGCGTAGGCGGGGACGCCGGCGGGATCCCCGGTCTTTTGGGCCGCCGCGGCCTTGCGCTCAAGGGCCGGCAGGATGTCACTGTAGAATACCTGCGGTTGCCTCTCATCGGGGATGAGCATGTTGATGACGTCCCCTGATTCGGCGGCCTCGGCGGCGGTGGTCACCCGAAAACCGTCGGCCTCGGCCTGGGCCCACGACTTGCTGCCTTCGTAGAGACCGATGACGACGGCGACGCCGCTATCCCGCAGGTTCTGGGCCTGGGCATGGCCCTGGCTGCCGTAGCCGATCACGGCGACTGTCTTGCCGGCGAGGAGTTTGGGTTCGGCGTCGGCGCAATAGTACATCCTGGCCTGCCCTGCGCCGGAACAAGAGCTTTGGTTGGCAGTGGTCATTGGTTTCCCCTCCCGAGTTGTGTGCGTGCGTTAGTTGCCTTCGTGCTATCCGCGTCGTCGTCTTCTCGCCGGTCGGCTGCGGCATCGTCGATATTGGCCAACACTCCCTGGCCGCGCGCCATGGCCACCGGACGGAGCGGGGCGATTTCTTTGATTCCGTGTGGGCGGAGCATCCCGATGATGGCGTCAAGCTTCTCGCGGTCACCCGTCGCCTCCACCACCAAGGTGCGGGGGGCGATATCGATAATCCGCGCACGGAAGATGTCCACGATCTGGGTGACGGCAGCGCGTGTCCGGCGTCCGCAAGGCGACCTGATCGGGCATGCTCCCGTTCGACGGAACGGCCTGATAGGTTGCTGACCTTAAGGACGTTAATCCAGCTTGTAGAGTTGCTTTTCGATCTGCTCGACCACCTGCCGGTCGCCGCGGGTAATGATCGTCATCCGGGAATAGGCCGACCGCTCCGTCTCAGCCACCGATAGGCTGTCGAGATTGTAGGCGCGCCGGCCGAACAGGCCCGCGATCCGGGTAAGCACGCCTGGTTTGTTCTCGACAAGGACAGAAAGCGTGTGCCTCACCGGCCAGCCCCCCTCTCTTGGCATATGCGGCCCCTACGCTTGCTCCAGGTACCAGCACGGGTAAGGGCAAAAGAAAACGCACCCGTCTCTCCGGCTGCTCCGGAGGCACGGGTGCGCGGTACCACCCCGGTTTTGGCCCCGCCTCGCGGCGGAGCTCTCTGTGGCCCCGCCCGCAAGAATGCTGCGATCGGGGTCTCCCGCGGTAACGGGCGGGTGGCGGGCCTGGCTAACAGCGCGCTACGCGCTGCTCACAAGGCCGGCTCGGGATTGACACCCCGGGCATCCGCGCACCGGCTCTCACCTTATCCGGCTCTCTCTTGGCGTGACCTTCCCGGGTTTGGCTCCTTCATCGCGACTCGCATTACTCGGTTGTCCAGTCAGGCTAAACAAAAACGGCAAGCTCCAAACCAATGGAACTTGCCGCTGGGGTCTTTTCTACCCACGGTGTGGCGCCACTATCGGCGTCCGGCACCGCTCGGACCTGACGCGCCGCTCGGGTCGCTGTCGGCGCCGGAACCCTAGGTGCCCTTCCTCTTGCGTTGCCGGGGCCGGGGCCCCGCGTTGGGCTATGCGGTTGTGGCCGACCTTACCTTACCCACCCGCCCCATCTGAGTCGTCTTGCGGGCAAATCTCGCCAAGCTGCTCCAGCGCTACGGGTATTGCGTTTACCATAAGCGCTGGCGGGTCAAGATGTCAACCGGTAATCGCGAATTCCTCCGGACCGGTCCGATAACGGCAGGGCGGATATTGTGGTAGCGATGGCGAAATGCTGGAAGAGCGAGGGATGCAGAGTGCTTGGTGTGTTATTGGCCATCGTGGCGGGTATCGGGGCGCTGGTGCCCTGGGTCCTGCTGTTCACTTTGTTCCGGGCGGGCGTGCGCCGCTTTCGGCCGCGACGCCTGGACCGCCCGCGCGGCATCCCGCTGGCGCAGCCTGGAAACCCCGCCGCAGGCCTGCTGATCATCGTCACCGGCCTGGCGATACTCGCAGGCTGGGCTTGGTACACGCAACCGCTGTGGGGGCAATACGTCTCCCACGCGTGGGATTACCGGGTCCACGGCAGTGGCCCCGCCAACGCCATCTCCTCGCAATTGATGCCGCTCCAACAGCCGCTCTCGTCGGCCCGCACCGGCTACGGGTATGTTTCGTACTCAATAGGACCAGCCGGGGAGAGCCCGCAGGCCTGGGTGACGTACCACTGGCGCGGGATACCGGCCGAGCCCCCCGCTGACGCGCCGGTCGAGATGATCACGGCGCCCGGGCCGGGCGGCACCTACGCCCTCAATTACCGCCGAGACCTGAATGCGGTACAGCTCGATCCAATCCGCGAGGCATTCGACCGCATCACAACGATGGAGGCGCCAGGCCGGCGGGCGGGAGTCGACCTGCCGATCCTGCTCCGGTCGGTCAAGGCTTACTGGCAGGGCTACTTTGGGTACATCGACAACCCCCAGGGTATTGCCAGATTTGCGGCCGGCCTGCCCGCAACCGTCCCGATGTGCATCTACGGTGCCGTGGTCGGGGTACTGCCGAGCCGGTAGACGCGCCTGGCGGGACTGGTTTAACTGGGCCCAGGCCGCGTGCTACACTGGTCGCGGGAGGGTGAGGAGAATGCCGGGGCAGGGCAGCCAAACGGGGTCACCGAGTTTCCGTGCCCGCCTGCTGGGATGTGAGTTGCGGCGGATTCGTGGCAACCGTGGCCTGACGTTGACGGAACTTGCCCGCAAGGCGAGATTATCGACGTCCTTCCTGAGCGAGATAGAACAAGGCAAAAAATCGCCTTCCCTCGCCTCCCTCGATGCAATCGCCAGCGTACTCGGCGTGCCTCGTGACGCCCTCGTGCCACCGATGGGGGCCAGCCTTGAAGCCAAAGGCCTGCCGGAGAGGATCCGTTCGGCCCGTGAGCGCGCCGGCATGACGCAGGAGGGCCTGGCTGAGGCGGCAGGGGTTTCCACAGGTCTGATCGGGCAGATCGAGGCCGGATCGACCCGGCCGTCGCTCGCAACCATCGAACATCTATCGGTTGCCCTCGGGGTGACGCCGTGTCACCTGCTCGTCGACGATCCCGAGGTTGAACGCATCCTGGCGGTTCTGGGCGCCCCTGTGCGACGGCTGATCGCCGACCCGGACGGCCAGCTACTTCTCGAAACCGCAGGCAAGCTTGACCGCGATGCTCTTGGTCGCTTGCTGGAGTACGCCCGTAAAATGGCCAGGCAATAAAGGGAGGGCCGCGATAGACAGTCCCTGACCCAGCGGAACTGCTACCCCGGTTTTTGTGGCGGCCAGTGCCCCGTCGCACGGCGCGCGTCAACTAGTTGCGCGATGTGGTAGGAGTTGTGCGTGATGAGGACGGTCAAGGCCCCGCCCTTTGTCATCTCCTGGCCCCACTCCGGGATGCGCGACCGCAGGTCGGCCTCTCCCGCCAGTTGATCGGCCTTTGCCAGTCCTGCTGCAAACCGGTCAACCAACTCGGTCCAGGGAGGCATCTGCGAATCCCAGCCCTCCGGGCCGCTGGGCCATGCGGCCTGTTCACCGGTTACCGGCGCGAGCATCAGCTCTTGCCAGTAGACGATGTGGTGCAGCAGGCGGTGGGCGCTGTGCAGGCCGCCGGCGGGCGTCTCGGCCGCAGCCTCCGGCGTCAGACCAGCCAGCGCTCGCAGCGGCTCGATGTGGGAACTCATCCCCGAAAGGCCCCACCGGAGCGCGTTGCGCCAGTCGGTATCAGCCATCGTTGAGATGAACACTCCTTCCCGTGTGGTCGGAAGACCTGAGCCACAGAGCACAGGTCAGGGGAGCGACCTGTGCTCTACGGCCCACGACACCAACCTAAGAGTGCCCTAACAGCTCGGCACTGCTTTGCGTCTTCGTCTTACGGCCGCAGGTACTGCACGAACCAGTCGACGATCCGCTGCAGGCGGTCAATCCGGTTGAGCGGCTTACCGGCACGCGAAAGCTCGTGGTTCTCGCCGGCGTAGCGGACGAACTCCACCGGGCAGTTGCCGAGCCGCTTGAGCGAGGTATACCACTGCTCGGCCTGCTCCATCGGGCAGCGGAGGTCCTGCTCGGAGTGGATGATGAGGATGGGCGTGCGCACGTTGCGCGCGTACCGGATGGGCGACCGCGACATCAGAAAATCCTCGTCCGTCCACAGGTCCGCCCCGCCCATGCGCTGGCGGTTGCTCAGATACCGATGTCCGATCCTGCGATCTTAGTGTACTACTGCTGATCGACCGCATCGTGACGGCGGCGGCGAAGCGCGTCGTCTGGCTGACGATCCAGTTGGTCGTGAAGCCGCCGTAAGAACCGCCGGCGAGTCCGAGGCGGTTTGCGTCAACCCAGGGGTGATTAGCTACGGCATAGTCGCAGGCCAACATGAAATCGCTGTAGTCGATCCCGCCCCAGTCGCCGTCGAGGATGTTGCAGAACCGCTCGCCGTATCCCTGGCTGCCCTGGGGGTTGGTGAACAGCACCCCGATGCCCGCCGCGCAGAGCAGCTGGAACTCGTGAAAGAAGCTGTTCCCGTAGGTCGCGGCCGGGCCCCCGTGCATCTCGAGGACGACCGGGTATTTCTTGCCTTCCTCGAATCCCAGGGGCTTCATCAGCCAGCCCTCGATCTCAACGCCGCCCGTCCCCGGGAAGGTGACACGTTCCGGGACCGATAGCTCCAGCCGGCCGAGCAAGTCATCGTTGAAACCGGTCAGCCGCACCGGCGGCTTGCCCGTGCCGGGGCACACCGCGTAGATCTCGCCGATCTCGAGCATCCCGGCGCCGTGGAAGGCGATCATCGGGCCGCCGTCACAGGCCTTTGGTTGCAGGTCGTAGGAGTTGGCGCAGGCCACGGGCTCGGTTACGCGTTCGACTTTGCCGTCCGCCAGGCCGACCCTGAACACGAAGCTCTGGCCGCCGTCCGCAGTAACGAAGTAGATGTGCGCACCGTCCGCCGACCACGCCGGAGTGGCCCCGCCGCCGTCCATACGTGTGTCGCTGCCGAGCCCGCCCGGGACGTTGCGATCCCACTTGCCGCTGACACTGCGCACCTCGCCGGAGCCGTCGGCCGCCGCGACCATGACCTCGTTGTTGAGGCTGGAAATGTCGCCCTTCTCGTTGCCGTAGTACGCCACCCACTTGCCGCAGGGCGACCACGCCGGGTTGGACGCCGGCCCCTTGGTGCGGGTCAATTGCGTCATCTCGCCGCTCGCGACGTCAACGGCCCAGATATCGGACACGGCGCGGAGCTCCCAATCCGGGAAACGTGCCGACGCGAAGGCGATCCGCCTGCCGCACGGCGACCACGCCGGGCCCATGACGTTATACTCGCCGCGGGTGACCTGGGTGATCTTTTCGGTTTGGACGTCGACAGTCCAGATCTGGCGCGGCCGTGGGTCGACGAACCCTACACCGTTGAACTTGTAGCGCAGGGTCTTGACGACCACGACGTCCTTGGGCCGCTTGGCGTCGGCATCCTTCTCCTCGGCCGTCTTGGGCACCCGCGAAACGAATGCGATGTGCCTGCCGTCCGGCGACCAGACCGGCTCGCCAACTCCTTCTCCATGGTTGGTCAGCTGGCGGGCCTCGCCGCCGGTCATGTCCATCACCCAGATGGCGGGCTTGCCCGCGCGGTCCGACAGAAACGCCAGCTTTGAACCATCCGGCGACCACCGCGGGGAGTTGTCCCGGCATGGCCCGTCCTTGCCGCGCCCGAGTGTGAACTGCCTGGCCTCACCCGCCGGCAGGCCGCCCTGCCCCACAGGGACGGTCCAGACGGCGGAAGTGTAGCCGTTCTTCTCCTTGCTGGGGACTGTGACGACGAACGCCACGCGCTTGCCGTCCGGCGAGACCTGCGGGTCGCCCACAAACTCTAGCTCCCACAGGTCCTCTGCGGTGATCTTGCGCTTGTTGGTTTGGCTCATCCTTTGAGTAAACGCCTCCTTGCCTTCGAGGGTTGCTCTTGCGGGTGCTGAGGACGATGATACCGGTAATCGGCCTTCGCCGTCCGCGAGGGGTTTCCCTATGCGGATTGCCCATGGCTGCCGTGCCCGGTGCTCGAGCGGGCCTCACGCAAGGCTCCCCCACTGCCCCGCTTGCCCGATCGACGACAGGTCATGTGACATGGCCGGCGAACTCCTTTCGCTGCCAGAGGGCACTTGCCGTAGGCACTATCCGCTGCTCTGACAGTGTCTACTCCTGACCTGCTCAGGCGTGTTGTCTGCATCTCATACCTGCTTGACATGGGAGGGCTCCGAATGGATATCAGATCTTGGGTAATCGGCCTGCGACGGGAGTTTCACCGCTGGGCCGAACCGAGCGGCCACGAAGTCCGGACCGCGGCCCGGGTCGAGGAAGTGCTCGGCTCGCTGCGCATCGCCACCAGACGCGTCGCCAAGACCGGCGTGATCGGCACGCTCAAGGGCAACAGGCCCGGGCCGACGATTGCGCTCCGGGCGGACATGGACGCGCTGGCGCAAAACGAACGTACGGGACTCGAATTCGCCTCCGAGAACCCCGGCGTCATGCACGCATGCGGGCACGACGCGCACACATCCGCCCTGCTCGGCGCAGCACGCACCCTTGCCGACGAGGTGGAGCTGGCCGGGACGGTGGTGTTCCTGTTCCAGCCGGCGGAGGAACTGGCCACCGGCGCCCAGGCGATGATTGCTGAAGGGGCCCTGGATGCCGTCGATGCCGTATTCGGGTTGCACGTCTTTGGGCAGGCGCCGGTCGGGTACGTTGGGGTCCGCCCCGGCCCGATCCTGGCAGGTGGAGACAGGTGGAAGATGACGTTCCGGGGCCGCGGCGGCCACGGCGCGATGCCGCACGTGACCATTGATGCCCTGGCCCCGGCCTGCACAACTGCCCTGGGCCTGCAGAGCATCGTAACCAAGGAGTTTGACGCCAAGGATCCATTGGTGCTGACCGTTGGGCAGGTCCACGGTGGCACGCGGTTTAACGTGGTCGCGGACGAGGCGTGGCTGGACGGGACGGTCCGCTATTACCGGCCGGAATTCGCCGCTCAGGTCGAGGAGAAAATGCGGCGCTTCGCGCAATCCGCTGCCGAAGCTTACCGGACGACGATGGAACTGGAATACATCGTCATGTGCCCGCCGACCGTCAACGACCCCGAGCTCGCCCAGTTGGGTCTCGACGTGGCGCGGCGCACCCTGGGACCCGATGCCCTGATGCCGTTCGAGCCGGTGATGGGCAGCGAGGATTTCTCCTTCTTCTCGCAAAAGGTCCCCGGGCTGTTTGTCGCCGTCGGGGCAGGGAACACGCAGAAAGGCCTCGTCTATCCCAACCATCACCCGCAGTTCGACATCGACGAGGACTGCCTGGATATCGCGCGCACGATGTACGTG
>JAXGPL010000027.1:0-22214 GCA_040766985.1 Bacillota bacterium | reverse complement strand
GAACGAGATCACGCCGGAAACCCGGCAATCCCGCAGGCGCCATCGTCTAGCGCACGCTGCATGCAGCGCAGGGAGGCGGTCCAACCACCGCAGGCCGTCCTCGCCGAAAGCGCGGTAAACCTTCTTTGTCAAGATCTCGGGTATCTCGAAGATGCTCACACCTTCCCCGTCTGGCCTTGGTGCCCTGCCAGGTGGTCTTGTCCGGAAATCGTGCTCGGACCTGCTGTCCGGGTCAGCGCCGTCCCCCCACCGGACCTCGTGCACGGTAGACCGGGGTCAGGCGCGTGGAGGCCCAGATGTAGCCGCTGCGCAACCGCGGCACACCCCCCGCCACAGAGAGGAAGGCGCGGACATGCAGCACAATTGCCAGTCTGGCGCTGCCAACGGCGGCGGACTCCGGCGGCCAGAGGTGACTCGAGCCACCCGGCCGGGAGGTCGCGGATGTCACACACGACTGTGGCCATGTGGCTGCATGGGCGCACCATGCCTTGGGCGTCGACCGTCGCCAGAAGGCTGCCCGCGATACACCCGGCCACTGCCCAGCGAGCGAGATGCTGGTCGGGGATATCCGAACTGAGGATCAGAGGGGCAAGTGCGCAATCGAGATGAAAGTCAAGGCCTGTCTCGCGATACAGACGCTCGGCCAGGGGAAGGAGACCGGGCAGCATACCCGAGCCTGCGTATGCGCTCTCATGTGCGAAGACGCCGCGCGCACCGGGCTTTAGCCGGAGAAGCAGGATACTGTCGGCTCCGGCGCCGGCCGCACGGTCAAAGGCCTCGGGCAGCCGCTCAAGGTTGCCCTGAGTGACTATGAAATTGGCGCCCGAAGCCACGCCTGCTTCGCGCAACACCCGGATCGCCCGCCAGGACTGGTCAACGTCTTCACCGGAGTACGCCTTTGGTCCCCCCGGCAGGTCTATGCTGACATTGACCCTGCTGAACAAGGCCGCTGCCCGCTCGGCCCACGCGGGCGTCACCAACCGCCCGCTCGTCGTCGTGCTGAGCAGCATGCCCATCCCCGCCGCGTGTTCGGCCACGCGAAAGAGATCTGGATGCAGGAGCGGCTCGCCTCCGCCGAGTGCAACGTGAAACGGCTCCAGGCTGGCCAGGTAGTCGAGTCTTTGGACCAGTGTGTCGTAGGTGATATCGGTGCCGGAGGGGGACGCGCCGACATAGCAGCAGGGGCAAGCGCGGTCGCAGCGGGTTGTGATCACGATCTCCGCCTCGACCGGCCGGCGGGCCATCTGCCAGACTGGAGCACGAGCGCCGGGCAGCGAAGCGGCCGCGTGAACTCCGCCAGGGCTCCCTGGGTCGCAGGGGTCCGGCACATTCCACGCTTCGCCGTCATCATATCCCAATTGGCGCGTTTGACTCCGCGAAAGCCAGAACAGCGACACGGGATCCACGGTAGCGGCGATGGCGCCGAACGCTTCAAACCTCAGTCGGTGGATGCGCACTACCGGTTCTGACCGCCTTCCGCCGGAGCTTCCGAAATGACCAGCCGGTTGGCCAGCGCCCTGCCACCCGCCGCAGACCGCGCAACCTCTGCAACCAGAGCGGATTCGCCGGCAGACGGCACGGAGCCGGTCAGAATCACCCATGCCCCGTCGACCTGGACGTCGATCTTGGGCAACAGCTCGCCGGTACGATCGTTGTGCCGGAGAGCCAGCCGCACCGCGGTCTTGACCCGGATGTCGTCCCCCGGCGCCTGGGCGATGCCGCCCTCCACGGTCGTGCCGGAGCTGGGCACCATCTGTGATGCAAGGTACACAACCAAGGCAAAACCGCCGAAAGTCAGAAGAGCGAACCCGACCATGTAGATACCATGGCCGCTGGAGTTGGGGTTGATGCCCGGACGGGCGCAAAGAAAGGCATCCTGTGGACGTTGATCCATACCGGCCACCCCCCGCGGACTTATGACTGGAAGACTAATTCCGGCCGCGTCAGCCGTTTCCTACAATTGCTACAATGTGAGGCGCCATGAGGCCAGCGATACCGTCTCGGCAGAAATGTCTATGGCTATGGGAGCCGGCTGTAACGGACCATCGACAGCGGCGCGGCGGTAAAACCGAGGTCAGCGAGCATGCCTGCCACCGGGGTCTCGCGAACCGGCTGTCCCTCGAACGCTGCGACCTCAAGGCGGCCCCCTGCGGACAGCTGCGCTACATCAGTGAGACGGCGAAGGGCTGGCAAGAGGTCCTCGATGGGCGCCTCGGTCAGCCTCGTCAGCCGGAGGGGCCTGCCCTCGCAGGCCAGCAGGGGCCGCCCCGCGATGGTGACAAGCGCGGCCGGGGGACGGGGTCGCTCCGGCAGGTCCGCCGGCCAGGGTAGAATCCTGCCCCATGCCCAAGCTGGATCACCATCGACGACGGCGACGGGCTCGGCGGCGGCCGGCCCCTCGCCCGCCGCTGCCCTCAGCCTCTCGACTGCCTCGGGCAGCGCGAACTGCATGCCGCTGAGCCCGCGGACGAAGTAACCACGGCGAACAGTGCCCAGCGCTTCCATGCGGCTCAGTGTAGCGAGGAGGCCGGGCCAGGGCATCTGCTCCGCCGAAGCTACCTCCCGGCAGACCAGCCCGTAACGTTTAAGTAGCTGTCCTGCCGCAGCCTCGTCGTCCGCGGCAGGAACAGGCACCGTCGACCAGCGCGCCATGCGGGAGAGGACCTGGCTGGTGAGGGTGCGCGGCAGCGAACGATGCTCAGGGCCAAGGGACAGCAGGTACCGGATCGGTCCAAAGGTGTCGTTGGTAACCAACCCCTGTGCCAGAAGCTGCTCCAGAGCAACCAAGACCTCGCCGGGAGCAAGGCCCGATTGCCGCCACAAACCGGCGATGAACTGCGCCCCATGCGCATCCAGCATCTCCAGAACGCGGCGGGCCTGACCGGACATCTCGCCGGCGACGGCTGCCGTGGCATCAGGCGTAGCGGTGCCCGTGCATGAGGATGGCATAGGGCAGACCGACAAAGGTGGCGCGGAACCGAGGGCGTCCGCCGGCCAGATCGCGACCTTGAGCCGCTCAGGCCTGCCCGATGCGACCCACCGCCACAGGCCGCCTGCCAATGCGGCATCGAGAAGACCGGGTGAGTAGTCCTCCACCCGGAGCGGAAGAACCGTCGACTCCCAGTCCGCGGCCGGCAGCACAGCGCCCTGCAGTTGCTCGAGGGTCTGATAAAGGCCGTCAGGTCCCCGGCGGCGGTTGGCCGGTCCGAGGCCCTGCCATTGCTGCAGGAAGACCGCATACCCCTCCGGGGAAACCGGCTCTACCGAGCGCCGGGCAAGGGCAAGGCTACGCCTGTGCATCTCGGCCAGAAGGGAGGGATCAACCCACTCGTCCCCCACCCCACCGGGACGGAACTCACCCCGCCGAAGCGATCCCTGGCCCGCCAGGGTGCCGAGTAGCTGCTGCATCCGGGATCGGTCTACACCAAAATACCCCGCGATCGCATCGGCCGTAAACGGGCTCTCCCGGCGGGCGTACCGGCGAACCAGCGGCTCCAGGGACGATACTGGCAGAACCTCCCCCGCTTGGGGCCCGGCACGGTGTTCGGCCAGCAGCGCCTCGTAATCAGGCAGGTGCTCGGCCGCCACCCAGCAGGGGCCCGGGGCTGAGGCACCCGGCCAGTTCAGTAGGACAGTGCGCCCTGCGGCCTCGAGCTCTGCGAGCATGGGCCGGATTGCAGGGGGAACGTCGCCGGCAGCGAGCTCGCCGTGGCGCAAAAGCCAGTCGTGCATCTCGTCGGCCTTTGTCGGGGGGCTTGCGGCAAGGCTCTCCGGGCGCGCACGCCGTGTGGCGGCTTCGATCGCCGCCGGGTCAAGCAACTCCCGCAAATGGGCTCGCCCAAGCAGGTCGTCCAAAGCCTCGTGGTCAAGGCCAAGGTAGCGCAGACGCCGCTCGGCAGGCGGCAGGTCGTCACCGTAAAGGAAAGCCCCCATGGCCGCGAACAGGACCGGCCTGGCGAATGGCGAAGCCCCCTGGCGGCGTACCCGGATGACCTCGATCAGTCCGGTATGGAGTCCGCCAACCACCTCTGCGAGTCCGTTCAGGTCGTACACCGAGGCAAGGGCCTCGCGCAGCGCCTCCTGGACCAATGGGAAACCCGGCAACCGCTCAACGACCTGCAGTAGGGCCGCCGACTTGCGCCGTGATAACCAGAGGGGCGTGCGCTTGCGCCCGTACGGCAGCCGGGGAAGGATCAGGGCCCGCCCCGCCGCTTCGCGGAACAGCCGGCCGAACATGACCGTCTTGCGGACCAGAACGGCCAGCCAGGAGGCAAGCCTGGCGCCGTCGATCGCTGTGGGGTCGACGGGTGGCGGCAACTCGGAGGTCGTGCCACCGAGGAGGATCGCGTCATCGGTGACGACGAGGTCGAGGCCCGGGTGCCCGTGCACGGCAAGGCTCTGCTCAAGCAGCAGCGCCAGGGGGTCGTTGACCCTCCGCCCGTACGGGGAGTGGAGGACGACTCGCCACTGGCCCAGTTCATCCCGAAACTCCTCGACGACCAGAGCCCGCTTGGACGGGAGCGCCCCCGTCGCGCGGTACTGGTCACTAAGGTACGCACGCAAGGCATCTCGCGTTGCCTCATCGATCCCGGCCTGCTCCGACCAGGTTGCCCAGAACGGATCCTGCCCGCGCTCGCCGGCCGCTTCCTCGCGCCGGAGGGCGGCGTCTGCCTCGGCCATGAACTCCGCCATAGCCTTGCCGAGCAGATAGGGCCGGCCGAACATCTCGCCCTTCCAAAAGGGAACGCGGGGTCCTCCCGTCGCTGGCGCGACAATCACCCGGTCGTGCTGGATCTGGGTGATCCGCCACGCTGAGGTCCCGAGGCTGAACCGGTCGCCGATGCGCCGCTCGTAGACGAACTCCTCGTCGAGCGTCCCAAGGCGAACCCCCTCGCCCTGCAGGTATACGGAATAGTCGCCGCGGTCCGGGATGGTGCCGCCGCTGGTGTAGACAAGCCGCTTGCCGCGCTCCGACGCGGAGACCACTCCGTTGACGCGGTCCCAGTAGACCAACGGCCGAAGCTCGAGGTACTCCCCGGTGTCGAAATGGCCGCTCGCCATGCCAAGGACGCTCTCGAACTCCCGCGCGCCCAGCGCCCGGTAGTTGTAGGTGCGGCGAATGATGCCGTAGATCTCGTCGGCGCGCCGGGGGCGCTCGATAGCCAATCCGGTCACGAACTGCGCCAACACATCAAGGGCGTTGCTCTGGGCTGATTGCGGCTCAATCCAACCCGAGCGCATCCGCTCTGCGATTACTGCCGCCTCAAGCAGGTCGTGCCGGGTTTTGGGGATGATCCGCCCCTTGCTGGGCTTGCCGGGGACGTGTCCGGCGCGCCCGACCCGCTGCAGCCCCCGGGAAACCTCTCGCGGGGACTCGACCTGGACGACGAGATCGATCTGCCCAACGTCGATACCCAACTCAAGGGTCGACGTGGCGACGAGGCACCGCAACTGGCCGGCTTTGAGGGCCTGCTCCGTGTCCAGGCGAACCTCGCGCGAAACACTCCCGTGGTGGACCCGGCAGAAGTCCTCGCCGGCGAGGTCGTTAAGGGCGACCGCGATGCGCTCGCCGACCTGCCGGTTGTTGACGAATACCAGCGTCGTCCGGTGCGTGGCTGCCAGCTCGTAGACCTCCCGGTAGATCTCGGGCCAGATCGTGTGCTCCGGCAAGTCGGCGAAGTCAGTCACGGGAAGCGAGATCTGCACATCGAGGGCCTTGCGACCGGGGGTCTGGATAATCTCGACCGGCCGTTGCCGCCAGCCCGATCCATCCGCGGCCGCCGATCCTCCGCCAAGGTAGGCTGCGATATCCTCCAAAGGCCGCTGCGTTGCCGAAAGACCGATACGCTGCTGGGCGAACGGGACCAACTCCTGCAGGTACTCAAGAGCCAGGGCCAGTTGCGTGCCACGCTTGTTGGGAAACAGAGCGTGAATCTCGTCGACGATGACCGTGCGGACATGCCTGAGAAGAACCCGTCCTTTGGAGCAGAGCATCAGGAACAGCGACTCCGGTGTGGTGATCAGGATATGCGGGGGCTCCCGGAAGATCCGCCTGCGCTCGTCGGATGGCGTATCACCGGTCCGCACGGCTGACCGGAACGCCGGAAGCACGACGCCCATGCGGGAGGCGGCATCGGCAATCCCCGCCAGCGGAAGCTCGAGGTTGCGGTGGATATCGTTGTTGAGCGCCTTGAGCGGCGATATGTACAGCACTTGCGGCCCCTCGACGCGCTGGAGGTCCTCGCCGAGCGAAGCGCGCAGACAGAGATCGTTGATGGCCATCAGGAACGCTGCCAGGGTCTTGCCCGAACCGGTCGGGGCAAGGATCAGGGCGTTATCCCCGCGTGCGATAGCCGGCCAGCCCAGGCGCTGAGGCTCGGTCGGCCCGCCCAATTTGCTCTCAAACCACGCCCTGACCGCGGGGTGTACGCCGCCGCTCAGGCTCGCCCAGAAGTCGTCGCTCAATGGCTCGTGACTCACTCCCATCGCCCCCGCTCCCCTGGTATGCCCGGTGCGGCTATGGCGAATACTTGTTCGCCCTTTGGGGGAGGAAACCTTCACCGCCTGGCCGCAACCGGTCGACAGCAAATAGCGTACCACCGGGGCTGCGAGGATGGAAAAGGTAGGCCCCGTGCCGCCCGGCGGCGAAGGTACAGGAAACGGGCTGCGCGGAAGATGCGGGCGGAGATATGCGGGAAATAGCGGGAAAACCCTTGCCCGTGGAGCCCTGTGGCCCGTGGTGCGGGGCGGGAAGAACCGGTCCGGGGGCGCCAGCCCCGGCCAGAGGGGTGGCATGACATTATGACGACAACTGCACGGCTGGCCGAACTGATCGCCGGCACAAGGCCGGGGTCGATTCCCGAAACCGCACTGGCGGAGGCCAAGCGCAGCCTGCTCAACTGGCTGGGGGTGGCAATCGGGGCGGCGCGGCATCCGCTGATTGACATAGTTCTGGACCTCGCCTCTGAGATCGGCGGCAACCGACAGGCCACCGTATTCGGGCGCGGCCTCAAGGTCGATGCTTTAAACGCGGCTTTGGTCAACGGGGTTTCATCGCACATCTTTGACTATGACGACACCTTCCTCGATACGATCCTCCACCCCAGCGCACCCGTTGCCCCAGCAGTGCTCAGCCTGGCGGAGTGGCGCGGAGGCAACGGCCGCGCGGCTCTGGAGGCGTTTGTCATCGGAGTTGAGACAGAACAGCGCATAGCGCAAGTCGTGTATCCATCGCACTACGACCGTGGCTGGCACATCACAGGAAGCGTCGGAGCGTTCGGGGCGGCTGCCGCTTGCTGCTGGCTGCAGGGCCTGGGCAGCCATGCGACCGCGATGGCCTTGGGGATGGCCGCGACGCAGCCGGTTGGGTTGCGGGAGATGTTCGGTACGCATACCAAACCCTTGCATCCCGGCAAAGCGGCGGCAAACGGTCTACAGGCCGCACTTCTCGCCGCACGGGGCGTCAGTAGTTCAACCCGTGCGATTGAGGCTCCCCGCGGGTTTGCGCACGTGACCTCGGAGAAACCCAAACTCGCGCGGCTGACCGAGGGTTGGGGCGAGGATTGGCAGATCAGATCGAACAGCTATAAGCCCTTTCCGTGCGGCATCGTGATCCACCCAGCGATCGACGGGGTGGTGCGTTTGCGCGAGCAGCAGGGAGTTTCAGCGGACGATGTCGTGTCGCTTGAGTTGCACGTACACCCGCTGGTCCTCGAGTTGACCGGCAAGACAACGCCACGGGACGGGTTGGAGGCCAAGTTCAGCGTCTTTCACTGCGCTGCGGCGGCATTACTGGATGGCTGGGTGGGCCTGGCACAGTTCGCGGACGAGCGGGTCAACGCTCCCGACGTGCTCGACCTACGGCGGAGGGTAAGCGCGGTCGCGGATCCCTCGCTTGCCGAGGACCAGGTCCGCATCACGGCCAACCTCACCGGCGGGCGGGGGCGCGTTGAGGTCTTTGTTGAGCACTGTCTCGGCAGCAGGCTCAACCCGATGTCTGACGCCCAGCTCGAGCACAAATTCGTTGATGTCGCCGGCGCCGTGGTCCGCGGACCCGGACAACTTGGCGAGCTGATCGCCACGGTGAGGTCCTTCGAGAACCTGGCAAGCGTCGGCGAACTGGCCCGGCTCGCCTCGCCACAGGCGGGATGACGGCGATGGAACGAACCAGCGCCTGCAGCGAAGGGCTGCGCGGCCGCAAGGCCTATGAGGTCGAGGTGCTGTCTGACCAACTGTGCACCTGCCGGGACGGCGTGCGGCTGGCCGCGGATGTATACCTGCCGGAGTGCTCGGGCGGTGGCGCGCAGGGCGGGGACGGAGCGGCCCGGCGAGCCAGCTATCCCGTGCTCCTCCAGCGTACTCCGTACAACAAGCTCGGCCTTGCCCGAGAGGGCCTTTGGTACGCAGAGCGGGGATACGCTGTCGTGCTGCAGGATGTGCGCGGCAGGTTCGCGTCGGAGGGGCTGTTCGAGCCCTTCCTGCACGAGGCAGAGGACGGCTTTGACACTGTGGCGTGGCTTCTGGAGCAGCCCTGGTGCAACGGCCGCGTCGGCACGATGGGCACGTCGTATTTGGCCTGCACGCAGGCCGCCCTTGGGACACTTAATCCGCCGGGACTGGCAGCGCAGTTTGTGAGCCAGGGATTCGCAAATTACCACACAACACGGAGCAGGCGGGGCGGAGCTTACGAGAACCACCGTACCCACTGGCTGTTCCGGATGGCCAGAGACAGCAAGGAAGCGGCAGCGGACCCGGCGCTACGAGCTGCGGCCGACCAGGCCTGGGAGCACCTTGACCAGTGGATCTCGCCTTGGCCGATGCGCGAAGGACTCAATCCCCTGTCCGCCCTGCCGACCTACGAACGGGCGCTGTTTGATTTCATGACCAGAGGCGACTACGACACATGGTGGCACAACCCTGCGCTCAGCCTGGAGCCGTATTATGAAACCTACCCCGACATCCCCGTCTACTTTTTGGGCAGCTGGTACGACCCATATGCCGTTGCGGTAACGGACAATTACGTCGCTCTGGCGGGGCGCGGGAAAGGCCCGGTCCGGCTGCTCATGGGCCCGTGGGTCCACGGTGTCGAGGCGTTGGCCGCCGGCCACGCCGGAGATGTCGAGTTCGGCGACGAGGCGCGGCTGGCGTATGATCAGCTGCGCCTGGCCTGGTTCGACCGGTGGCTGAAGGACGTGGACGACCCTTACGACCTCGACGCCAACCATCCCGTCCGGATCTTCGTGATGGGTGGAGGGACCGGGCGCAAGACCCCGGATGGGCGAATCCACCATGGCGGAAGATGGCGGGGGGAGCACGGATGGCCGATCGAGCGCACCGTACCGTCGCGCCTGTTCTTGACCTCCGACGGCGGTCTATCCGAAAGGCCGCCCACGACGGCCTGCGCTACATCGTACCGGTACGACCCGCTAGACCCGCAACCCTCCGCGCCCGACCCGCGGAACCCTAAGGATTTGTTTGCGCGGGGAGGCTTTGATCTTCGTGGGCACGCGGCGGCGCCCTTCTGCCGCGACGGGCGGCCCCTCGCAGCCAGGCACGACGTACTTGTCTACGCCACCGGGATCCTGAACGAGCCGGTCGAGGTCACCGGCCGCGCAAAGGTCACTCTCTGGGTAAGCTCAACCGGAGTCGATACCGACTTCACAGCGCGGCTGGTCGACTGGTACCCTCCCAACCCCGACTATCCCGAAGGATATGGACTTGAGCTATGCCAGACCATCCAACGGGCACGGTACCGGGCTTCCCGCGAACACGCCGAGCTAATGACGCCGGGCGAAGTCTACGAGCTCACGCTGCTGCTCCCGCCGACAAGCAACCTCTTCATGGCAGGCCACCGGATCCGGGTTGACATCTCGTCAAGCGATTTCCCGCGGTTTGACGTCAACCCCAACACCGGCGAGCCGCTCGGCCGGCATCGGCGGTGCGAGGTTGTCACCAACACAGTCCACTACGGACCGGACGCGCCGTCGGCGGTGTTACTGCCGGTGGTGAGATAGCCTCCCCAGCCGTGCTATCCGCGCGCCGCCACTATTGGGCGGGACTTGCGGCGCGTGTGCCCACGCCCCGCAAGTCCGCCTCGATCATGTTGAAAGCTCCGCGCAGGGCCGGCACGACCGCGTACACCGCGGCTACACCCACCAGGACGACACCGACCCCACCGAAGATCAGCGGGAGGGCGATCACCTGGCCCGCGATGCCTGCCATGGCCTGGCCCAGAGGCGATATCGCTTGGCTCAAGGTGCCTAGCGCCCCGAATACCCGACCCATCATCTCACGCGGGACGATGGTCTGCGCCCAGGTCACGAAAACGATGTTGGCTATGGTATTGGCGCAACCCATCACTGCCATCACGACGACCGTCAGGGCGACCGAACGCGAGAGGGCGAACGCAACCGCTCCGACGCCGAATGCTCCGAGCGCGGACAATGCCAGCGTGGACCGCTTGGCGCGGGCCGCGGCAAGCCCCACGACCAGTGAGCCGGCGATCATGCCTGAGGTAATGGCGGTCTCAAGAAGCCCGAACGTGCCTGGCCCCTCATCGAGCACATCCTGAACCCAGGCCGGCAGCAGCACGGCAAAGGGAGCGACCAAGAAGCTAAGAAGCATGACCAGCGGAATGACGATCAGCATGGCCCGCTGGAGGCGGATGAACCGGAGCCCGTCGCCCAGGTCGCCCACCCACTTGCGGGCCCCTGAGCCCCCGGCTCTGGCCGTGGCACCGGCTCCGGAAGCAGGCGCAGCCGCCCTCGCAATCGCGGGATTGGACAATGCCGGGTCGACCCGCATCATCCAAATCGCGCCGACCGACACCACAAACGTAACTGCATCCACCGCAAACAGCGGCCCCACGCCGATGATCGCGATCGCGACGCCGCCTACGGCGTAACCGATCACGTTGACGAACTGCTGTGACAGCGTCAGCAGGGAGTTGGCCTGGGCAAGGTCCTCGCGGTCGACGAGGACGGGCAGCAGGGCCTGCTGCGACGGGCTAAACGGCACCCCCGCCGCAGCAAGCAGAAACGCGATCACGGGGATGTGCCAGGCCTGGAGCATGCCGCCCGCCATCAGGACCGGCACCGAGCCGATGATCATCGTCCGCAGAATGTCCGCCGCGAGCATGATCCGCCTGCGATCCATCCGGTCGACCAGAACGCCTGCCAAGACGCCGAACAGAGCGGGAATCGTGCGGCAGGCGGCAACCGCGCCCATCAGGGCGCGCGAGCCTGTGAGGTCCTGTACCAACCACAGCAGGGCGACGAAGTAGAGGCTGTCGCCGAGCCAACTGACTGTCTGGCCGGCCCACAACAGGGCGAAGTTGCGGTGGCGCAGCACGCGGCCATATCTCTGCCAGGCGCTGGACCGGCCGGCGCCGCCGGCCTCGGGGGGCGCATTACTCACAGGTGGACCTCCTCTGCCCCTCGGGGCCGATTGGGTTACGCCCGGCTCAGTTCGCCCCCCGGGGCAAGTCTCCTGCCTCTAATTGGGAAACCCAGTCTGGCGACAGAACGGCCGGAGCCCGGACGTACCCGGACTCCGGCCGGATGTCAATAAATGGGCGATGTTGCCCCGGCTTTGGTCGCCTACTTCTGGAAGTGTTGCGCCTGTGCGAACAGCGCCGGGAAGCCGCCGGTGTGAAAGAACAGCACGGCTTCGGCATCGTCGAGGTTGCCGCGCCTCAGCTGGTCGAGCATGCCCGCCATCGCCTTGCCGGTGTACACCGGGTCGACGACCAGCCCCTCGGTCCGCCCCAGCAGCCTGATCGCCTCCAGGCCGTCGGCCGTCGCGACGCCGTACTTGCCGCCGTAGTACTGGTCGTGGACGATGATGTCGGCTGCGGTCACCCTCCGCGGCGAGCCGAGAAAGGCGAAGGTCTCGTTGACAAGGTCTGCAACGCCCGCACTCTGCGATGCGGCATCTCGGCTCACGGAAACCCCATGGACCTTCATGGCCGGGCAGGCCGACATCGCGCCTACTATTGCGCCGGCCTGCGTACCCGCCGAGCCGCTGGCCAGGAATGCGTGGCCGAAGTCCACGCCGAGTTGTTTGGCCTGCTCGGCGACCTCGAGGACGCTCTCGACGTACCCGAGAGCGCCAAGCGGGACCGACGCGCCGATCGGTACGAGGTAGGGCCGCCGGCCTTCGGCGGCGAGCTTGGAGACGAGTTGCTCGGAATAGGTCTTGGCGTCGCCGTCCTCGCCAATGAAATGCAGTTCGGCGCCGAGCAGCGTGAAGAGTAAGAGGTTTCCCTGCCGCACCGGGGGCTCGTCGCCGGTCAAAACGAGATGGCAGTCCATGCCGAGCTTGCGTGCGAACGCGAGCGTCTGCCGGCAGTGGTTGGACTGCACACCGGCCCAGGTGACCACGACGTCGATCCCTTTGCTCACGGCGTCCGCCATGACGAAGTCGAGCTTGCGCGTCTTGTTGCCGCCGAGGCCGACTACCGTGGTGTCGTCGCGCTTGATGAACAGCCGCGGCTTGCATCCGACAGTCTGCCGCAGCCTTGTCATCTCCTCAAGCGGCGTCGGCCGCGGGAATGCGCCAATTCGTGGGAATTTGGCCAAGTCCAAAAACGGTCCCTCCTTGTTATTGCCCCTTGAATTCCGAGGCTTTCGCGGCTCTGCCGCCGGAACCTTCATGCCGAAGCCCTCGATCGTTTGATTTGACATTCCCAGCTACGGAAGGTATACATAATTCCGTAACGAAGCTGTAACAAGATGACCATTTTAACTGGGAGGCGATATATTGCGTAAGAAGCTACTCACCATAACTATGGCTGCAGTGCTCGTAACGCTGATCGCTGCGCCAGCCTCGGCTGCGACCTACGGCCACACTCCGCTTCGCAATTGGCAGTCGACATATAGCCGGCTGCTGTGTCAGTACTACAACACGCGTTGGCCAGGAAGCTGCACGGTAATCCAGCCGGCTCCTGCGCCGGCTCCGACCCCGAGCCCTGCGCCGCAGCCGCAGCCGCAGCCGCAACCCGCGCCTGCGCCGGCCCCCACACCTGCACCGGCGCCGACCCCGGTTCAGGGCCTGAGCGCCGATGAGCAGTACATCTTGGAGCAGGTGAACGTCGAACGCGCCAAGGCAGGCCTGCGTCCACTGCAGATCGACATGCGTCTCGTGAGCACCGCCAGGGTCAAGTCGCGGGACATGATCAACAACAACTACTTCGGACACATTTCGCCGAAGCTCGGCAGCCCGATCGACCAGATGCGCGCCGCAGGTATCTCGTTCCGCTACGCGGGCGAGAACATCGCCGGCACCCGCACGGCCGCTCAGGCTATGCAGATGTGGATGCAGTCGTCGGGGCACCGTGCGAACATCCTCAAGGCCGAGTACACGCACATCGGCATCGGGGTGGTCAGCGGCGGCCCTTACGGGAAGATGCTGACCCAGCACTTCATCCAGAGGTAGGCGAACAAGGCGGCGGAGACGGCACACCCGCTTCCGTCGTGGGGATGCGGATGGGCGCCTGGCGACGGGCGCCCGTTCTCACCTCATCCCCCGTTCCAAAGGCGCGGTGTGCAGGACAGGTTCAAGGCCTGCCGAATCAGCTGGGTCTATGGACGCAAATCGCGCGGCCGCCGTCCCAGGTGTGAGCCACGTCTGGACGCCTCCGCCAACCCCTGCAGCTACGCGGCTGCATGCTGATCGCTGCCGCGACCCTGTTCTGGGCGCCTCCTCGGGATCGTGGCCAGTTCCTGTTCGCCACCCGCACTTTCGACCCACTGGTTCTGGTTGAACTGCGGATGCTGCGCAGCTTCGTGGTCCTGCTGTCTTGCTCGCGATCCGCGCGCTCTCCGCTTTACGGATCAACCCGCGCCACGCCCAGCTTCTTCCTGGTATACGGGTCGGCGGGTATGGCGATGGTACAGCTCTCGTACTTTACGGCGATCCGCGAGGGCAGCGTTTCGACTGCGATCTTCCTCCAATACCTGGCCCCGGTGTTGACTGCGGTATACACGGTGGCCTGCCTGAAGATCCGCCCTCCCGCGGGGCTCGCCGGCAACCTCGCGCTGGCTGTGGCCGGCTCGGCCCTGTTGTTGGCCGGCGGCAAGGACGGGCTCTCGACTACGCCGCTCGGCGTAGCCGCGGGTCTCTCCTCGGCTGGGTTTATGAGCTTCTATGCGGTCTACGGCGCAAGGGGAGTAGGTCTCTGCCACCCGTTCACAGTGCTCCTATACGCTTTGGCCGTCGGCACCCTGACGCTATGCCCCTTCTTCGCGCCTTGGCGCGCGCTGAGCCTCGGCTGGACGGCGGCGGATTGGCTGTCTGTCCTGTACATGGCGGTTTTTGGGACCCTGATCCCCTTCTCGCTGTTTCTCTCCGGGCTCCGATATGTGACTCCCGTCCAGGCGACGTTGACAGCAATGCTCGAGCCGGTCCTCGCCACGTTCGGTTCATGGCTGCTGCTGCGCGAGTCCCTCGGGCTGGTCCAGGTGGCGGGCGGCGGGCTGATCGTCGCGGCGGTCGTCAGACTGCAACTGGCGCGGGCCCGCGGTAAGGCCGGCTAAAGGAAGTAGGCGGTCGCCAGGAGCACGGAAACCAACACGTGAGCCGCCACCGTACGCGCGCTGGCAGGGACTATCCCCGCCGGCCGGTCGGGGTTGCGGAGCCCGGTCCGTACCGCCCCGAGAGCAAGCGGAACCGTGGCCAGCACCACAAGTGCCGATCGTGGCAAGATCCCTAAGGCGGCCATCACGACGATCCACAGGTAGGCAAGTCCGACTAGTACCGCGTGCAGCCGGGTCCCCGCGCGTGTCCCAAGCCGCACGACCAGATTGGCTTTGCCGGCCTTGGCGTCGGCAGCGAAGTCGGGAACTTCGTTGATCACCAAAATCGCGCTGACAAGGAGGCCCACAGGTACGGACGGCCACAGCACCGCAGGGTCCAGAACCCCGGTCTGTACGTAACCTGCTCCCGCTGCGACCAGCGGTCCACAGCACATGCCGGCAACGATTTCCCCCCAGCCCGTGCCCATCAGGCCGAGCGGCGGCGCCGAATAGCCCACACCGAGGATGCCGCCCGCCGCCATCAGAAACCAGATCGCCGGCCGCCGGCCAAGGGCGAGAAGGACGCCCGCGGCGATAGCCCCGCCCAGGCAGGCCGCACCGGCGGCTGCGACGGCGGAGGGTGTGGTTTCACCGGATTGGATGGCTCCCGAGCCACCGTTGTATGGGCTCCGGTGGCGGTTGAGGGGGTCGCTGCCGGCGGCATCGTAATAGTCGTTGACCAGGTTGACCCCCAGATGGGCGAGCGCGATGCCCGCCGCGGTAACGCCGACGGACACCGGGTTGAGGGCCGCCCCGCTCCGCCACGCTGCGAGAACTCCAATTGCGACGGACATCAGGGACGCGCTCAGAAACGGGGCACGGGCAGCTCTGAGCCAGAAACGCAAGCCGCGCAACACCGAACTGCCCCCTTTGCCCGTCGGTTCATGGATGTGCAAGAGGTTATTCCGGCGTGCCCACCGTAGTCCTTCCGGCAGAAGCTGGCTCAAGACCCGCGGAGGCGAAGCGGAGGTCGAGCCTGAAAGGAAGATGGCCATGCAACCTGGAGCCCCGACACCCTTGCCGCCCGATGAAGCCGAACAGCTGTACCAGTTGGCGCTGGAGTTGCTCTGCGATCTGGTACGGCTGGATACGACCAACCCTCCAGGCAACGAGATCATCGCAGCGCAGTATCTGGCCGAACGGTTTCAGGCGGAGGGCCTGAAGCCCGAGGTCGTCGAGCCCGCGCCCGGCCGCGGCAACGTGGTTGTGCGCCTCAAGGCGGATGGCAAACCGGCTGAGGAGGCGGGGGCGGAAGGCCTGCCTCCAGGTCTGCTTCTGTTGTCACACCTTGACGTCGTCCCGGCCGAGCCGGAGCACTGGCAGGTCCCGCCGTTTTCCGCAGAGATCAAGGACGGATACGTATGGGGGCGCGGCACCCTCGACACCAAGGGGTTGACGGCATTCGAGGCTGCGGTGTTGATCTGGGCGAAGCGCAAGGGGGTCCCACTGGCCCGCGACATCGTCTTTGCCGCCACCGCCAACGAAGAATCCGGCGGCGGCTGGGGTGCGCACTGGCTCGCCCAGAACCGGCTCGACCTCATCGCTGCCGACGCAGCCATCAACGAGGGCGGCGGTGTTGCGCTTAATCTGGCCGGGCGGCTCGTGTACACGATCCAGACCGCCGAGAAGGCCCCCTGCCCTGTGACGATCAGGGCCAAGGGGCGGCCGGGCCATGCGTCGGTGCCGACCGACGACAACGCGGTCGTCCAACTCAGCCGGGCGCTGGTGGCCATCGGTTCGCGGCGGCTGCCCGTCCACATCACCGACACTTATCGCCAACTCGTCACCTCCATGGCGCAATCCATCGGCGGGGTTGTCGGCGCGATGGCCGAGACCTCGCAGCAAGCTGGCCGACACGGTCATCGACAAGGTGGCCGGCGACCCGATCAAGGCAGGGGCGATGCGCGCGATGATCCGCAACACAGCCACACCCACGGTCGTCCAAGCGGGGTACAAGATCAACGTGATTCCAGGCGAGGCGACCGCTCGGATCGACTGCAGATTGCTCCCCGGATTCGGGCACACCGAGATCCTTGCCGAGCTGAATGCGGTAGGTGCCGAGCAGGCCTGCGAGGCGCGGTTGAGCTCGAGGCATCGCCCGTCGCCGCGCCGTCAGCCGAGTCCGCGTTCGACCACCCGCTCATCGCCCATATCCAGGCGGCCATCGGTACCAATCACTCCCAGTTCACCCGTGGTGCCGCTGTTGATTTCGGGAGCGACGGACGGGCGCCATCTGCGGCCCAAGGGCATTCCAACGTACGGGTTTTCGCCTATGCTGCCGTCCGAAGTACAACGCCGCCACAGTCACAACGAGCGGCTCTCGCTTGCGACCGTTCGGTTTGCAGTGCAGATGCTCTGGGATGTTGTGACGGCGTACTCTGCGGCAAAAGGTGAAAGGCGGCGGCGGGCAATCGAGCGCGGCAGTCAACGGTTGATATGCTGGCCAGGCTCGTCGCGCTTTGTCCTGGGCCCGCCAACCTGCCACCTCATATTAGTTCGCCGCAAACCGAACACTAGCCAAAGCAAAACCTCACCTAGCTTGGATGGAGGTGCTGGCGTGCATGTGAATCTGTCCACCAGCGAACGATGGGTCCGCGGCGTTGCCGGCTTGTTCGCGGTGTTTCTGGGAACGATTACGGCTGCGGCTGCACCCTGGGCCACGCTTGCCTGGGTCGGCGGGGGCGCGCTGCTGTTGACGGCCGCAGCGGGGTACTGTCCGATCTACGACCTTTTGGGTTTCGACGGGGCTGAGCAAACGGCCGACGACGACCATTGGGGAGGCAGAGATGCCTGAGCAATACGTCGGGGACAGGCGTATTAATGACCCCCCGCGCAGGCTGAGCCCGTCGTGAACGGAATCGATAGCTATAGAGGAGATGCTGGCAAACCCGAAGTATTATATAGATATAGTCAGAAGTAAAACGCGTATTGGCAACGAGGGGGACGGGTCTCTAGTTGGACGACCCTGCTAGTTCGAGTAGTTGGTTATTCATCCCGATATTGCTTGCGATGTCCGCTTTGTTTTCTGCTGCGGAGACTTCGATCTTCCGGCTCGATCCGCTCCGGCTGCGCCGCATGTCCCAAAGCGAGGACCGCAGGGTTCGTACTGTTTCGGCGCTGCTTGAGCATCCTGCCAAAGTCCTGTCTACTCTGCTCCTATGCAACACGGCGGTCAACGTCGCGATCGCCACCGTCTTCACGGCCCTGCTCTTGAGCGTCTACGAGTTGCAGTGGTCCCGCTACCGGGTGGAGATCGCGGCGACGGTCACGTCGACCCTGCTCATCCTGTTCTTTGGCGAGATCATGCCCAAGACCTTCGCATCGCGGAGCCCGGCGTGGTTGGCGCTGCGGGTTTCCAGGATTGTCGCATGGATGATCCGCTTGTTCCGGCCGGTCACCACCGTGTTGGAGGCCGTCAGCACCGGCCTTCTGCATGCGATGGGCAAGGATCCGGTCAAGGTCCCCTTCCGGGTAACCCCGGAAACCATGGAACTCGCGATCGACCTCGGGCGCGAGCAGGGAGCGCTCGAGGATGAGGAACGCACGATGATCCGCGCGGTCCTCGACACAGGCGACACAAAAATCCGCGAAATCATGACCCCTCGGCCCGACATGGCACGCATCGCGGCTGCGGCTACGGTGGCTGAGGCGGCGGACATGATCCTCAACACGGGGTTCTCTCGCCTGCCGGTCTACCGGGACACGGTCGACAACATCGTGGGCATCGTCTACGTAAAGGACCTATTGCCGGCGATTCAGGCGGACCAGCAGGCCCGGCGCGTTGACGGGTTGGCGCGGCCGCCCTATTTCGTCCCGGAAACCAAACTCGTATCGGACCTGCTCCGCGAGATGAAAGATCATGGCGAAGCACTTGCGGTCGTGCTTGACGAGTACGGGGGCACGGCCGGGATTGTGACGTTGGAGGACGCCATCGAGGAGATCGTGGGGGATATCGCCGACGAGTTCGACCGGCTCTCGTTCGAGGCGTCGCAGGTCGACGGCGGGTACATCTTCTCGGGCCGTCTTCTGATTGAAGAAGTAAATGAGGAGTACGGGCTGACGTTGCCCACGCCCGAGGACGTCGATACCATTGCCGGCCTCGTCTATGCCGTGGCAGGCCGGGTGCCCAGGCTCGGCGACACGGTCCTTGCCGATGGCTGGCTTCTGACCGTTGAGGAACTCAAGGGGTCCCGGATCGTCAAGGTGCGGGTCAAACTCGCGGGTGAGCCAGACTTGGCCGGGGACCCGACCGAAGCAGCGGAGACCACCGGCAGCCGGGGTTCAGCGGAGGGGGAACCGCTCCGATGAACCCCGAGCACCTATTCCAGATCGCAGCGTTCCTGGTCTCGTTTGGGCTGATTGTCTTCTTTACCACCGCGGAGGCCGCGTTCGTCGGGGTCAACCACATGGCCATCAGGACGCTAGCTGCGGCCGGCGACCGGCGGGCCCTGCAGGCAGATAAGTTGATCTCGTCGCGGGACCGGCTGGTTTCCGACCTACTCGTCGGCATCAACACCTTCACCGTCGTGGGAAGCGTCCTGGCTGCGTCCTTGACCGAGGAATACGCCGGCGCCGCATACCTCGGTCTCACGGCAGCGGTGCTGGTCCTGCTGGTGCTCATCTTCGCCGAGATGATTCCCAAGGCTCTGGCCTACGCGGACGCGACGGCCACGGCCATGCGCCTTGCCCCGGCGGTGACGGTTGCGAGCGTGTTGTTGCGTCCGGTGTCGGCGGTTCTGGGGTTGATCCCCCGCTGGCTGTCGGGGCGGGTCGGCGAACGTCAGGACGACCTCAGTGTGACCGAGGAGTCGCTTACGGAAATGCTGCGGATCGGCGAGGAGCAGGGCGAGTTGGCCCCTGACACAGGTGAGGTCGTTTCCGGAATTCTTGCGTCCCAGGACAAGACGGTCTCGGACGTGATGATACCGATCCGCGACGCGGCCACGGCACCGGTCGGCGCATCACTCTCGTCCCTCGCCACGCTGATGGAGCGGACGGGCTTCTCGCGGATACCGATCCACCGCGGCAGCCGGGCGACCACCACGGGCGTCGTGCACGTCAAGGACGTTTTTGCGCGCCTCTGCCGCGGTAGCGGCGGAACGGCCGCCGACATCATGCGCCCCATCCTCCGCACTCCACCGGGCAGGAAGGCCGCCGACCTGCTAAGGGAGATGCGCTCTAAACGGCAACACATCGCAGCCATCGAAGACGCCGGCGGCCGGACCATCGGGCTGGTCACGATTCAGGACCTGCTTGAAGAGATCGTCGGCGAGATTCAGGAGGAACCCCCGGCGTCCGGCGCGGCAGGCCTGGGCGGCGGGCTCGGCGTGGGGACTGACTTCGGCGCCGGCGCCGGTTTTGATACCGGCGTTGGCGGAACGGAATAGCCGGGAGCAGCGGCAAACCGGTCTCCTGCCGTTGCTGTTACGTTACCCCTCCGTATCGACGGTTCTGCCTCCACAGAAATCCTGAGCCAGCCTGGCGATGATATCGGCCACCGCGATGACGCTTGGCAGGTTGACCCATTCCACAGGCGCGTGGCCACCCTCACCCGAAGGACCAAGGATCACCGTGGGGATGCCCGCCGCGCCCAATACGGCCGAATCCATCCAACCGCTTGAGCCGCCAATTTCGGGAGGACCGCGGAACACGGCGCCGGCTGCGTGCATGAGCGCCTGCACAACGGGCTCATCAAGCCCGATCTCGTACGGATCCCGCCAAAAGAAGATCTCGGCCGTCGCCTCGAAGCCGGGCACATCCCGCCGCAGTCCCGCGAGAATACTGTCTAGCTCGGCTTGGATAGACTGCCTGGTCTCGCCGGGAACCGTCCGGCGCTCAAAGGAGACCGTGCAGCTATCCGGGTACGTGCTCAATTCGCGTCCGCCCGACACCAGGGAAGCGTGCACCGACGGCCTGCTCAGCAGCCTCGGCTGGACTCTCGCGAGCACGTCGCGATGGTACCTGTCATACGCGACAAGGAAATGGCCTGCGTTGGTAATAGCGTCGACACCACCGTCAAACAGGCTGTGCCGTGCGCGGCGCGCTTGCTGACCTCGAGGTTGATGCGCAAAACCGCGTACTGGCGCGACGACCATGCTGCCGCCGTCGGCTCGGTGATCAGCGCCGCATCTGCGGTCCAGCGCCGGACCAACGCCTCGACACCGATGCTGGCATATTCCTCATCCGCCACCCCGGCCACGATCAGGTCGCCCGCAAGGCGTGTGCCTTCTGCGGAAAGGGCTTGGACGGCCAGGAGAATTGAGGCGAGCCCGCCCTTCATATCCGCCGCGCCGCGACCGTAGATCCGGTCACCGTCGACGCGAGGCTCAAGGGGCGGGATTGCCATACCATCTTTGCTTACGGTGTCCAGATGCCCGACGAGCATCAACGACTTCCCCTCACCCGTACCCCTTAGCACGCCGACCACGTTACAGCGCATCGGCGAGATCTCCTCGACTTTGACCGCAAAGCCCGCCGCCGCCAAGACCCCGCCGACGTGCTCGGCAATCTCCCGCTCACCTGCGCCACCGGGCACGAGCGAGGGGTTCACCGAGTCGATAGCTATCAGGTCGGAGAGCAGCTTGGTCGCCGCGTCGCGGGTAAAGCTCAGCCTGAGGTTGAAACCAGCCAGCTTGCTCTCGTCCTGCACTTTCGCCATCTCCTTAGTGCCGGCCGCTGCGGGAACGCGGCGGACAACCCGCATGAGGCCAGGTTAATACCTTGCGCCTGTCGAAGACGCACCGGTAAGCCGCGGCAAGTCTTCTGCCCGCCGGCTCACGACGCCTCCCGAGGGGGTATTGGTTTTGACGCTTTCCAGGGACGAACTCGCGATCCTCCAACGCATCGACGAAAACGCGGACCGGCTCGCGGCAATGGCCGACCAGATTCACGGGTGGTCGGAGATGGGATACGAGGAGCACCGCTCAAGCGCTTTGCTGGCTTCCGAGTCGGCGGCACACGGCATGGTTGTGGAAACCGGCATCGCCGGGCTGGCGACGGCCTTCAAAGCCACCATGCGCGGCGGCCGGCCGGGGCCCGCAATTGGTTTCCTTGCGGAGTACGACGCCCTGCCCGGCTTAGGGCACGCCTGCGGCCACAACCTGATCGGGGCGGCGGCATTGGGCGCAGCAATGGGGCTGGCCGCCGTCAAAGACCGCCTGCCGGGGTCGGTAAGCGTATTCGGGACGCCGGCGGAGGAGGGCTACCGGCCGAACGCCGGCGGCAAGGTGGTAATGCACGCGGCCGGAGCCTTCGACGGGCTGGACGCCGTGTTGATCGTACACCCGGGGGAGCCGTTCACGGCCGGCGGGACATCGCTTGCGCGGGACAACTTCCGGCTTGGTTTCCGCGGCAGGAGACCCGGAGTCGGCCAGGCCCGCTGGGATGCCGTGGATTCTCAGGATGCGGTGATGCTGACCCACGCGGCAATCAACATCCTCCGGCAGCATGTGCCACCGGAAGTCGTCATCCAGTGGACTGTCGAGAAGGGCGGCGAGAATCCCAACATCATCCCAGTGGATTCCTCAGCGCGGCTCTACGTCAGGGCGCCAAGGATGGAGACCGTGAAGTGGGTGGTAAAACGGATCGTGGACTGCGCACGCGGTGCTGCGCTCGCGACCGGGGCCGAAGTCGCATACAGCC
>JAXGPL010000026.1:0-26400 GCA_040766985.1 Bacillota bacterium | reverse complement strand
CCGCCCGACGAGCGGATCGTGACCATCGAGGACGCCGCTGAGCTTCAGCTACACCAGGAGCACGTGGTTTCCCTGGAAACCCGTCCGCCCAACATCGAGGGCCGCGGCGAAATCAGCGTCAGGCAGCTGGTCCGCAACGCCCTTCGTATGCGTCCCGACCGCATCGTGGTCGGCGAGGTCAGGTCGGGCGAAGCGCTCGACATGCTGCAGGCCATGAACACCGGCCACGACGGGAGCCTGACCACCGGGCACGCCAACTCGCCGCGGGACATGCTCTCGCGTCTTGAGACGATGGTCCTGATGGCCGGAATGGAGCTGCCGGTCCAGGCGATCCGCGAGCAGGTGGCATCCGCCGTCGACGTGATCGTCCACCAGTCCAGGCAGCGCGACGGAACCCGCAAGGTCACGCACATCACCGAGGTACAAGGCATGGAGGACGAAGTCATCCTCCTGCAGGACCTGTTCATCTTCAAGCAAACCGGTACCAGCCAGGAAGGCAAAGTGAACGGGTATCACATGCCGACAGGGGTCGTGCCCAAGTTCATCGATCGGCTTGAGATCAGCGGCGTGCACCTGCCGCCGGATATCTTCATCAGCGACAGGGGGTGACCGGGATGAGCACAGGGCTTGCCGCGTTCGCTTTCGTGGTGGTCTTCCTTCTCACGCTCTTGGCGGTGGTCAGGGCGGAAAGGCCGTACGTTAAAGTCGAAACCCGCATGCACCGGCTGATCCGCCGTACGCGGGCCGGAGACACCGTCGACGACATCCTGGCTGAAGTAGAGCACAGCGACGAACCGCAGAGCCCCGGCGACCTGAAGCGCCTGGCCAGGCAGCGCGACCGGCTGATGAAGATGGTCAGCGAGCGCATGGCCGGCGAGGGCATCGGCAACGCCATCGCCCAGAAACTGAGACGTGCCGACCTTAAGCTCCAGGTGGCGGAGTTTCTGCTGATCGTGCTGGGGATGGCGATCGGGGGCGTCGTACTCGGTTGGTTAATCGACCGCGCGTTGTTCGGGATACTGATGGGCATCATCGGCGCAGCGGCACCGTTCGTCCTCCTCAACCGGAGAGTCAACAAGCGCAAGCGCCTGCTGGAGGACCAGTTGGCGGAGGCCCTGTCACTGATCGGCAACTCCCTTCGTTCCGGATACTCCTTTCTCCAGGCGATGGATGTCGTCGCAAAGGAGTCACCGCCACCGATCAGCAAGGAATTCGAGATGGTCCTCCGTGAGACCAGAGTCAACATCCCCATTGAAGAAGCGCTCCAAAACCTGGTCGCGCGGGCAAACAGCGAGGACCTGGACCTGACGGTTACGGCCATGCTCATCCAACGGCAGGTCGGCGGCAACATGGCGGAGGTCATGGACAATATCGCCACAACCATTCGTGACCGCGCCAAGCTGGCCGGTGAGGTGCAGACGCTCACTGCGACGGGCCGCATGTCCGGGTGGGTGGTCGCATCCGTCCCGGCCGCACTGGTCGTGGTTGTGTCGTTGATTAACCCTGATTTCATGAAACCGCTCTGGACGCACCCGATCGGGTGGGCGGCGCTGGGTATTGCAGCATTCATGCAGCTGACCGGGGTCTTTTTGATCTCCCGGATCATCAAGGTCGGCATCAGGTCCGCGCTCCGCGGCGGCAAGGAGGTTTTGCACTTGGAGAGGCTTTGGCTGCTGGCCATTTTCGCCAGTGTGGCCTCTTTGACCTATTACTTCCTCGGGCCCTCCCCGCAGGAGCGGGCGGTCATGCCGGGCCATTCGGTGCGCCCAACCAAACAGGACGCCCTCGCGTTGGAAGATGAGGAGCTTTGCCCTTCAGCCAGCGCGTGCTTGGACCGCTGGCCAATACCCTGCGCAACCAGGTCATGCGGTACACCCCGGTAGGCATGAGGCGACGCGCCGAAGAACGGCTGCTCAAGGCCGGCAGGCCCCTTGGAGGTCGGGGCCCTATTCACCGTCCGCTTTCTCAGCGCCGGAGTAGCTACCATGTTCGGTGTCCTGGCCAGCATCCTGTCGCCCGGGATGCCGCTTGGCAGGCGGCTTCGATCGTGTTCTGCGGCGTGCTCCTCGGGCTCCTCTTGCCCGAGGTTTGGCTCAACGGCAGATCGCACGACGTCGTTCGGCGATCGCGGCGCCCTTCCCGACGTCCTGACCTTCTGTGTATCTCCGTCGAAGCCGGGCCTTGGGTTCGACGCAGCCATCCAGAAGGTCGCCGAGAAGTTCAAGGGGCCGCTCGGGGCGGAGTTCCAGGAGTACATCAAGGAGGTCAAGCTTGGCCGCTCGCGCGTGGAGTCTCTGCGCGGCCTGGCCAGGCGCGCTGACCTTGAAGAGGCAAGGTCGTTCGTGGCGGCGCTTGTGCAGGCGGAGCAGCTTGGCGTAAGTCTGGCGCATGTCCTGCGCGCCAGCTCGACCAGATGCGTTACCGGCGCCGCCAGCGAGCCCAGGAGCGGGCCATGAAAGTCCCCATTAAGATGCTGTTCCTGCCAGTCATCTTCATCTTGCCGACCGTGTTCATCGTCCTCTTTGCACCGGTCGCCGTCCACCTCATGGACGTGCTGCAAGGTGTTCTAGCGACGGTGGCGTAGGGCCTCGCGAGCCCGGCGGCGTACCCGTGCTTGAGCGGGTTACGATTGCCAGGTCCTTTGGCGCGCGCCTGGGGGTCTCCTCGGCCGCAACGAGTTGCCGGCCGAGGAGGGTTTGCTCCTCTGGCGCGTTAACGGTGTTCACTCTGTTGGCATGCGGTTCGCCATCGACGTCTTGTTCCTGGACGAGCAGGGAAATGTGATCAAAACGGTGTCCCGCCTCGAACCCAACCGGTTCGCCGGCGCCGTGCGCGGGGCACACTCGTGCCTCGAGCTTGCGGCGGGAGCCGCATGCGCTCTTGGCCTTCGCCCCGGAACACGGATCCGGTTCGGCACATAGGCGGTTGGCCTCCCGCGGGCCTGAGCGGAGATGGGTTCGGTCCTGCGGTTATGGGTCAAAGGTGCAGTTTGTCCTTCAGCAGCGTCTCTACTCCCAGCTTAGATGCAGGATTTATCACATTACAGAGAAAAAAGAGCACTGTTGACCGTCCCGCCGCCGGCGCGGATTTGCCGTGTTGAAACCGTATCAGGAGGTCGAAGTCGTGACTTACATCTCTCACCTTGAGTGCCCCAAGTGCGGCCGTAGCTACGCTCCATTTCAGCCCAATAACGTCTGCCAGTGCGGGGCACCTCTATTGGTCCGGTACAACCTCAGCGAGATGGCTCGTGGCATCAGTCGTCGTGAGTTGAAGCGCCGGAAACCCGGCATGTGGAAGTACGCCGATTTCCTTCCGGTTGCCCACGAAGAGAACATCGTCAGCCTCGGTGAAGGCGGCACCCCCATGATCCGGACCAATAGCTTGGGCAAGGCCCTTGGTATCGACAACCTTTGGATGAAAGACGAAGGCCTCAACGCTACGGGCAGCTTCAAGGCCCGTGGTGCGTCGTGCGGGATCTCGCGGTGCAAGGAACTCGGCATCGACAAGATCGCGATGCCCACCGCGGGCAATGCGGGTGGCGCATGGTCCTGCTACGCTGCCAAGGCCGGCATCGAAGCGTACATCGCCATGCCGGTCGACGCTGAGAAGGTGCCGATGCTCGAGTGCGCCCTCAGCGGAGCCAAGACCTGGCTGGTCAAGGGACTGATCAGCGACGCCGGCAGGATCATCGGCAAGGGAGCGGCCAAGTACGGCTGGTTCGACGTCTCGACGCTTAAGGAGCCCTACCGCATCGAGGGCAAGAAAACCATGGGCCTTGAGATCGCCGAGGACTTTGACTGGGGCGCCCCCGATGTGGTCCTCTACCCAACAGGCGGTGGCGTCGGCCTGATCGGCATCTGGAAAGCCTATCAGGAACTCATCGAGATGGGCTGGGCCAAGGACAAAATGCCCAAGCTCGTCGCGGTGCAGGCAGAGGGCTGCATGCCGATCGTCAAAGCCTATAACGAAGGCAAGGATCATTCCGAGTTCCACGAGGGCGCCCAGACGGTAGCCGGCGGCATTCGCGTGCCGAAGGCCCTTGGCGACTTCCTCGTATTGCAGGCCATCCGCGAGACCGGAGGCACTGCGGTAGCTGTGAGCGACGCGGAGTTGATCGACGGCGTCAAGCTCGCGACCCTAACCGAGGGCATGTTTATCTGCCCGGAGGGCGGCGCAACCGTGGCCGCGGCCAGGCACCTCGTCCAGACCGGCTTCATCAAGCCGGAAGACAAGGTCGTTATCCTCAACACCGGGACCGGCCTTAAGTATCCGGACGTCATCAAGCCGGATCTGCCGGTTCTCGACAAGGACGGCGAGATCGTCCTTTAGGCCCGGGTCGTACGCTGATTTTGATTGCCACATATTGGTGTGATGCAATAGCATCCGCTCCACGGGGGCCGGCGGGCTTCGCCGGCCTCCGTGTTTGCCGCCGCGTTTCGTACGCCCCGCTGCCATCACCCGGTCAAGATGAAGAGAGGTTCAACGGGTGCGTTGTGCGCGGGCTGCTCGGGCTCTTTATTGTTCTTGGGCTTTCGGCCGTTCGACTTCCCTCCGCCGCTATTCGGGGGCGGGATAGTTGGCTGCGCGGGCTGATCCGACCCCTGCCCGGACTCCTCCTCGGCCGGCGCCGTTCCGCCGTCGTAGCCAGGGATGTACCCATCGTCCCCCGGACGGTACATCGCTACTGCATGCGCTCGCGTAATGCCGCCGCCAGAGTCGCTTGCGAGAGTGCCCGCCGCTGCCTGCCGGAGCACCAGGAGGTCCGCCTTTGCCTGGACTCCCAAACCCTGAATCTGCGATGTTAGGGCGGAAAGCTCGCCGAGCGTGAGTGCGCTGTCCGGTGAGCTCGCCACGGTAACCCCCATCGAACCCAGGTAGCTGAGCGCCGCCTGTCCCTGGACGGAACGGTCCGCGCCGAGGTTGCGGGCGAGGATGTTGGCCATCTCGCCGGTTGTCACCAGTGCATCGGGGTCGTAGAAATTGGAGTCCGCATCGTACTTGCCCACGACCAGACCCAGCTCAAACGCCTCCCGGACATCCGATGCGTACCGACTTCGGGTGATCGAGAGATAGTCGCTGAACTCCTCCACCGAGTCAACGGTGCGCAGGGCCGTATCCAGAGGCACGGCCGCGGCAGCCATCGCGGGATTGACCTCGTCCATCGCCCCCGACAGCCAGGTCATGCCCACCACGATCAGGCAGACGGCAATTGCCGCGAGAGCCGTCCGCGCTGCCAGATGAGTCAACTGAACCACTCCTTATTCGAAAGGGCTGGCCCTAGCGGTAGACGGACCATCCGTTAGGGCGGAGGCGCAGATGCAGCAGGTCTTGCGCCGCGCTTCTTGTGACGACGTTGCCCAGCCGGAAGTCCGCGACCCGGTCAAGATGCAGGACCGCAAGGTGACCCTGCGTTTGGATCCCGGTGACGCTCAGACCTATCAACTGGAAGCCGGCCTCGCCGCCAAGACGGGCGATGTTTGCCGCAAGATGGTGGAGGGCGGTCCCGCAGCAGCGCTCCATCAGCGCGCCTGTGGCCCCGTTCAGCGCCAATCCCAGAGCCCGGTAGTAGTCTCTTGCAGCGTCCGGTACGGGAGGGCTGCCAGGTTGTGGCGCTAGTTCTCGTATAGCGTCCAGGAGCATCTCAAGTCCCTGCGCGAGCCCGAGCGAACGCCGGTCGCCCTCCGCTGCCGTCCCGGCGCCCATCCCTTCGGGCCGTGGCGCTGCAGCGCATGTGAAGCCGGTCACTCCCAGACGTCGAGCTACCGCGGCAAGCGAAGCTTCTGCCTCGGGCTCCGAGACTGGGGACGTCGGCCGGAAGCCATCCCGCCGTGTCCGAACAAGCCATTGCGCGTTACACACGCGAGCCAGCCTTTCTCCCTCCGGGCACTTGGGCATGTCCCGCAAGTCCGTCCCGGTGTCCTCCAACCGTATCGAGTGCCCGAAGGCCTCATAGAGCAGCAGCCCCCAGAGGGCGCGAGACATTGGCATGTCGGGGTCCAGTGCCGAGGCTCCCGTGCCCAACAGCCCCATCTCGCACGCCGTGGCGATCGGCGAGGCAGCTGAGGCCTGATGCACGGGCTCAAGCGTGAGAAGCAGAAGAACACAACATAGTGCCCATCGAAACCGCATCGCGACCCCTCCCTTCCAGATAATGGTCTGAGATTACCACAGGACCGTGGCCCTCTGTCCAGTCCCTCCGTGGAGAGCGTCCGTGGTGCTAACTGATTCTTTTGTGTCGAGACGTGACGACGAGTTGGGTCAGTTGCGGGCTTGCCTTCCCCAAGGATTTCCAATAGGCTCTGGTGCCAGGAGGGGATCGCAATGAGGGGGCGCTGGTTCCTGGTTGCAGCCGTCGTTCTGGCACTGCTCGGCTCAATGAGCCTCTACTCGTACCTGCGGAGGATCGACCAGCGGGTGCCTGTTGTTGTCGCGGCGCGGGACCTGGCCCGCAGAGAACGCATCCAGGTCCAGGACGTTAAGGTCGCTTACCTGCATCCAGATGCTGTCATGCAGGGCGCCCTGCGCGACACATCGCAGGTCCTCGGTCGGTGGGTGCTGCGCGAAGTGATGTCCGGTGAGCAGATCACTAACGCCCGCACGGATGTCATCCTCGGATCGACCAGCGTGTACGGGTTGGGGCTGGCGTACCGCGCCATCTTCATACCTTGCGGGTTCGCCCGAGCGGCCGGTGGCAATTTAGCCGAAGGCGACCGCGTTGACGCCATCGCCGTCATTTCCGGACAAGGCGAGCCTGCTGCGTATCGCCTGGCCTCAGACCTAGAGGTGCTTGAGGTCCGCGACGACCAGGGCAGGAGAATGCTCTAACGCCTCGGCCGAGCCGGGTCTCGGCGGGGTCCTTGTCGCTGCGCCGGACCCTCTGATTGAACCGCTGGCTCTGGCCATTTCTCACGGGCACGTCTACCTCGTCCTCCGCGACCCGCGCCCGGCGCAAGCGACGGAGGCCGGTCCCCAATGAACCGGTCCGGGAGCAAGGTGGACAGCCTGCGGGCATTTGCAGTGCTGCCTGACGGCCACCCTGATCCAGCGGGGCTGAAGATGATTGGGAGGGTTGACCGGTTCGACCTTGGCGTACCTATCGCTGCACGTGCCGGCGCCGACATCCTGGTCCTGTCGGAGCGGCTGGTCGACGCGGAGGAGGGCTGGGACGCGGTCAGGGGCATCGCAGCCAGAACCGGTGCCGAGGTATGGGTGGTCCCAGACGGTGAGGGCCGCAGCAGGGCCAATTGGCAGCATGTGGCCACCCGTGTCCTCGGCGTTGCACCTCCGCAGCACGGCCCGGCCGTCGAAGGCACGGCAACTGGAAAGTGTGACCTGGTCCTGGTCCTGGGCACCAAGGGCGGGGTCGGCAAGACCTTTGTTTCCGCCAACCTAGCTTACGCCGCTGCCACAGCGGGACTGAGTGTGTCCGCAGTCGATCTGGACGTGGAAACCGGCGATCTTGGCCTCAGGCTCGGTCTCAAGCCCGGTATCGATCTCGCGGGCATCGGCACCGGCACACTCGAGGCAGTTCCGCATACGTGGGCGACCTCCAAACAGGCTCTCCCCATAACCCTTCTGGCTGCAGTTCCGAAGCCGGAATTCGCGTACGCGCTGGATGAGCCGGTGACTGGACTGCTCCTGGATCACGCAGCCTTACATGGCCAGTGCATCATCGTTGATACACCGAGCGACCCGGACAGCCCGGCAGTATATGCGGCAATGGACCGCGCGTCGTCCATAGTACTCGTTAGCACTCTCAATCCAGGGTCGGTGCGCCAGGCCAAGACCATCGTGGACCTCCTCAAGAGGCTCAATATCCCCGTCCGCGACCGCCTGTTCATTGTGGTGAATCGCTATACCAGGCGCGCTCCTGTTGACGCCGCGGCGTTTCGTGAACTGGTGTGGCAGGATCCCCGGGTGATCATCAACGACATCGGCGTGGTTGCGGACCTCGAAGCATACTTTGGGTGTCCCACCATCGGCGGCCGCCACCGCCGCCGGGTCGCGGACCCGGTTCATTGCCTCGCGAGGCAGGTTATTGGCCGGTGGCCATCATCGACGCGGAGCTACAGGCGTCCTGGGCTACGTCTTCTGGGCAGGCGCGGGCGCATGCCAAGCCAATACGCGGCGACGGGCCGGAGGTGGATGTGATGTCCTCCCTCCTGCAACGGCTGCGAGCGCAGGGCGAGAAGTTCGAGCAGGGTCAGGCGGCGCCAAGGGCTTCTACGGCCGACGCCGCGGTTTCCGATGCCTCGCCGCCGAGGGAGGAGCACCTTGACGAATGGATGGCGATTGAGGCGGTCCGGCGGGTGGTGCTCAAGGAGAACCCGGGGTTTCTAGAGCAACCAGGCGACGCCGGCAAGAGCGCGCTCCGGTCGGCTGTGACCGCCATCCTCTGCCAACACAACATTGTCGTCCCGGGGGTCACACGTGAGGCCCTTGCAGAGGCCGTTATGCGCGAGATAGCCGGCTACGGCCCAATCGACATAATGCTGGCCGAACCGGATGTCACTGATATCATGATCAACGGTCCCAGCACCATCTACGTCGAGCAGGCCGGCAGGCTCAGGCGCACCACGTTGCGGTTCCGAGACGAGTCGCACTTGCGGGATACGGTTAACAGGGTTCTCTCCCCCCTCGGCAAGCGGGTGGATACGCTAAGCCCTTATGTCGACGCGAGGCTTCCCGACGGTTCGCGGATCAACGTGGTGATCCCACCGCTCGCCACGCACGGCTGGACCGTGACAATCAGATGCTTCCGGCGGCGGCCGCTGTCCCTTGAGGACCTCAGGGCTGCAGGCACCCTGACGCCGGGGTGTGTCGAGCTGCTTTCCGCTCTGGTCGCAGCCCGGGCCAACCTGATGGTTTCCGGTGCGGCGGGATCCGGGAAGACAACCCTCCTCAACGCAATGTGCGCGTGCATCTCCGCCGAAAAGGAGAGGGTGATCGCGATCGAGGACTCGCAGGAACTCCGGCTGGACGGTATCCATGCCGTCTCCCTGGAGGCCAGGCCCGCCAATCTCGAAGGCCTCGGAGAGGTGACGATCCGGCAACTGGTTCGCAACGCGTTGCGCATGCGGCCGGACAGGATTATCATCGGCGAAATCAGGGATGCCGCCGCATTTGACTTCATGCAGGCGATAAACACCGGACACAGCGGGTCAATGTGCTCAATTCACGCTAATTCAGCCCACGACGCCCTCTACCGCCTGGAAAACCTGGTTATGACCAGCGGAGCGAACATCATACTTGCGGCAGTCCGGGACTATGTCGCCAGCGCCCTCGACGCGATCATCCACCTTTCCCGGGACGAGCATCGTGACCGGAGAGTTACTGAGATCGGAGTGGTGGTCCGCGATCGCGACGAGCCTCAGGCGCATGTTATCGACTTGCTTGGGGATGACCGTGTGAAGGCTGGCGAGGCGGTCGCAGCCCTCGGCAGACGTATCAGGAACAGGGCAAATGTGAGCTGTGCAGCGGAAGTCGTCCGGGCTGCTGAGAGGCTGGTGCCTGCATGAACGGCGCCTTCCTCCCCGGACTGACGAGCGCCCTATTTGGGCTCTCGGTCTCCGCCTTCGCGCTCTGGCTCCTGGCCGGAGCACAGATCAGGGTCGAGGCCCTACGGAGACGGATCATCGGCAGCGGACAAGGTATTCCTTCCGACTCACGAGGGTGTTCGGCCGAGGAAAAACGGCCCGCCGTACGGGGTTGGCCTCTCTGGCTGCTGGGGCTGTGGCCGGCGTGGCTCGGCGGCGTCCTTTTGGGTGGCCCACACATCGGCATCGCTATCGCTGCCTCAGCCGTCTTCGGATATGCTACCTGGCTGGCAGTTGCCAGCAGGCGCAGAAAGCGGCAGTTGGCGATCGCCGTTCAGTCGTTGGTCCGCGACCTCTATCTCTTGGCTTCGTCCGGCGACACGGCAGCCCGTTGTCTGCGCCTGGCGGCGGATCGGTGTGCGGAGCCACTTCGGAGTCTGCTCCGTCCGGCTCTCCTCGGCATCCAAGCGGGGCAGGGGGTTCGCGATGCGGTCATGGGGATCAAGGCCCTGGCTCCAATCTCTGAGTACATGGATCTGGCCCAGGCGCTGTGGCTTCACCTTGAAACCGGCGCGAGCCTGTCTTCTTTGCTGGCCGAAAGCGCCGAGCGGGCGGACGAAGCGGCGCTCTTGCGCAGCGAGACGGACGCCAAGCTTACCGAGGCCCGCTCGACGGCGCGCGTCCTTGCACTTGTACCCGTAGCAGTAGCAGCGTATCTCTGTGCCTTTAACCGCGAGGCGATCATGCCACTTGTCAAGGATCCTGCGGGTAAGCTCGCGCTGGCTGCCGGTCTGGTCTTGTGGTTGGTTGGGGTTGCAGTGGTCTGGCGGATCCAAGTGCCACCCTCTGAACTGGCAGGCGAGACATGATGAGCGGGCCCGAGTTGCCGCCTCTGCTTCTATCCCTGGCATCACTGCTGTTGATCGCGTGGTGGCATTTGCTCGATCAGCAGAGGGCTCAGGCGTTGACCAGGTACCTTAGGGGGAGTGAGGCGAGGGGGAGCAGACCGGTCACCAACCGGCTGCAGGCGACGGTCGGCCGCCTGCTCTCGCCGGCGGCCGTCCAGGCGGACGCCTTGCGGCTGTTGCGGGCAGGCATCGAGATGCCCGGCGAGGCCCTGTGGATCTACAGAATGGCAGCCGGAGCTGCGGGATCGGTTCTCACCTCTGCCGGCGCCGCTGCAGTTGGAGCGGCCAGGCCGGGCGTCTTCGCCGCAATCGGCGCCGCTGTCGGAATGCTCGGCGTTGACTGGTGGCTTGATCGTCGTACGCAGCGTCGGTGCGCAATGCTCCGGAGGGATTGGCCTGGCTTCCTGTACCGGCTACGCTTGTGTCTCCTCGCAGGTATGCCGCTGGCATCGTCGCTGGAGGCGATCCTGTCCCTGCACCGCGACCAGTCCTCGCCGGTCCATTCGGACTTGGTCAAGGTGGTCCGCAAGGTCAAGGCGGGACTGCCGTGTGAGGCGGCGCTCGTCGAGTGGGCGGAGGCTGCAGGCGCAGGCGAAGTCGCTGCCCTGGCCGGCGCCGTCGAACGATCGAGGTCGGCGGGCGTGCCCTTGGCAGCGACCATTGAGATGCACCATCGGTCCGCGAGGTCAAGGCACAGGTTTGCCTACACTGCCTGGCTCAACGGTCTGCCGGGCAGGCTCAGTACCGTGGCAATGGTCTTCTTTCTACCGGCTGTGCTGGTCATCGTACTGATTCCCAATGTCATCGCCTTTCTGCGTGCCAGCTGGTAGCGAATCGGACACACCGAAGGGGGGTGAAAGCTATGTTGGCTACATTTCAGGCAATCAAGACCTGGATCGTCCAGCGCTGTCGAGGGGCGGCGACTGCGGAGTACGCCCTGTTGCTCGCCTTGGTCGTCGTGGTCCTTATCGGCGTCCTCACGGAGTTGGGGGCCGTCCTCGTCCAGCGGATTCAGGAGATCGTGGTCGAACTCGGCGGCTGAGCGCGGTAGCGCGGCAGCGGAGTTCGTTGCGGTGATCGGGGTCCTGACGCTGATCCTGATGCTTACGATTGAGCTTGGGCTGGCGATGCATGTTCGTCTCATGGTCACAGGCGCCGCCAGAGGGAGCGCGCCGGGCGGCCATCGACGGCGGCGATACAGCTTCGGCGCGGCAATCGATCGAACGGTATCTCGCCCTATGGGGCATCAATCCCGGGTCGACAGAGGTCAGTATCAGCCCAGGTACCGCGTCCTACGGCACGCAGGTTACCGTGTGCGTGGCGGTTGAGTACCGTGGCGGTCGCCACTGATCAGGCAGATCTTTGGCCAGGGAGTCACGATACGAGGAGAGGCGGTGAGCCGGAGTGAGAAGGTCCGCACCGGTACGTAGCATGGAGTTTACCACGCGGGCGGCCTGGTCTCAGAGGGGCGCGGCAGGCGTCATCGCCATCCTCTTCTTGCCCGTGCTGCTGGCCGCCTTGGCTTCCCTGGCCGGTCTGGGGATGCGCTGCTGTTGCGTCACAGGGTCGGGCAGGCAGCCGACTTCGGAGCGCTCGCCGCGATACAGTGCCTGGACTACGAGCGGCTGGCTCAGGGCGTCATCCAGATCTCGGAGGGGCAGGCCGCGTCTTCGGCACGCCAGTACGTGCAGGCCAACCTTGGGCCAGGGGAAGACCATCCGGGCGGGGTCAACATCGAAGTCGAGGTCTTCAACCCTGATGAGACTGCAAGGCGGGATTCGGTGACCGGGAAGAGGCACGAGTACGCGACGGTCTGTGTGAGAGTCACCTGGGCCACGAGTTCCGCCTCGGCCCTCTCCGGCTGGCCTATTCAGTGTTCGGCCACGCCGATGCGTCGGCGGTGCCGCGGTGATTGTGCAGCGGTGGCAGGGTAAGAGGTGCTTCGGTCTGGCAGGTGAGGTAGTCCGGAGGGCGAAAGATCCGCAAGTGAGACAGAAGGTAACGGAGGCAAGCATGCCGGCATTCACTGCAGTACTGATGGACCTCGACCAGACACTCATCGACAGCCGGGAGAGCATACTGCAATCGTTTGAGAATACGTTTCGCGTAGAGCTTGGCCGTGAACTGCCGCGATCGGAGGTCCTGCGAATCTATGGACGGCCCTCGTGGCCCAGATGACCGAGCTTGCAGGGGCCGAACACGCTGGGCGGTTGGTTATCATATCGTGAGCACCTTGCGACACTGGACCACTTGATCACCGTGTTTCCGGGTTGGCTTGAGGTGCTTTCCGAACTCCGGTCCAGGGGCTATCTCCTGGGGATAGTCACGTCAAAGGCAGCCGCGGCCGCCAACCGGCACCTGGCGCTACATTCACTGGACACGCTGTTGGATGCGGTAATCACTCTCGACGACACCATCAACCACAAGCCCGATCCGGAGCCGTTCCTGGCGGCGGCCGCAAGGCTCGGGGTAACCCCTGAGGTGTGCCTGGCGGTCGGCGACAGCCCGTGGGACATCATCGCGGCCAACCGGGCCGGTATGATGAGCGCCTTGGCGGAGTGGGGGTTGTTCGACCCAAGGGCGTTTTCCGATCCGGAGGCGCAGGCAGACTTCCGCCTGCCGTCGCCCGATCACTTGCTGGCAATCTGTCCGCCGGTCGGCGGAGGGAAATAGACGACCGGATGGGTCCGTGTGCGAGGGCCCGGTCGGAGATAGCGGGGGTGCGGAATGGCTTCCATTACTGTCGGTGAAGTCACAGCAAAGGACGGCGAGATTGCCCGCGGGGTCCTGCCGGTAGGCAATTTCGCCGATGGCACGCCGCTGGAGGTGCCGTTCATCATTGTCAACGGGGCAGGCGACGGCCCAACCGTCTACATCGAAGCAGCCTGCCACGGATCGGAGATCAACGGGCTGGAGGTCATCCGGCGGCTGGTGACCGAGGAAGTCAAGCCCGAGCAACTCAACGGGGCATTCGTCATCGTTCCCGCTGCAAACGTAGTGGCGTTTACCCACCGTCAGGGGCATACGCCGTTTGACAACGAAAACATGAACCGCGTCTGGCCGGGCAAGGCCGACGGGCGGATGAGCGAGCGTATCGCGCATGCAATCTGGGAGAACGCGATCAAGGGATCCGATTACCTGATCGACCTCCACACGGGCAACTCGACGCTGGTCACGCATGTGGTGTTCATGGGCGGTGAGAAGAAGAGCCGTGACCTGGCCCACGTTTTCGGCGTTGAGGTACTGATCCAGGAAGAGAAGGACACCGACTGGCAGAAAGCAAGGTTCAGCGGCAAGCTCCGCAACTCAGCCGACTCGGCCGGGATTCCGGCCATCTGTCCGGAGTTGGGCGGCAACAGCAAGTTCGAACCCGTACGGATAGAGCAGGGGCTGCGCGGCGTTCTTAACGTCGCCAAGCACCTCGGTATGCTGCCAGGCAAGCCCATTCTGCCTCCCAAACAGGCGGTAGTCGCTCAGGGCCACCTGACCCAGGTCAAGGTCGACAAGGGCGGGGCCGCGCTGTTTGAGGTCACAGGGGGCGACCGCGTCAAGCAAGGAGACCTGATATGCCGGATCTACAGCATCCGTGACTTCGCCATTGTGGAAGAGGTTCGCTCGCCGATTGACGGCATGGTGATCATGGTTGCGGAGAACCCGGTGCTGCACACCGGCGACATGGCCGCGATGCTGGGCAAGATAGTCGATGAGATCGAAAACCGGCAGTAGCGGCAATAGAGGACGGCTCTTTCATTAGCTGTCGATATGCGCTTCCGGATCCCCTGCCGAGGCAGGTCCGGACCGAGGCCCGCGCACTATGTGCGGGCCTCCGCATTTCATTGTAGCCTGTGCAGTTGCTCTTTCCCGCTGGTGGTGCCGACCCCGATATAGGTGGTACGGGCGTGGCGACGCCGTGCCTGTTTCCGGATTCAGCACAAGAGGTAAGGCGGTCGGTTCTTTGCGCGTTCTTGAGGTGGTGACCAGCGCCAAGTGGGGCGGGGCGCAGCATCAGGTGGTGCTGATTGCCCGGGAACTGGCTTCCCGTGGTCACGAGGTCAGTATTGCGTGCGGTGAGAAGGGCGAACTGCTGTCCCACGCTGCTGCCGCCGGTGTCCCCATCCACTGTCTCAAATGGCTTTCCTCAGGTGTAAGCCCCTTCGCCGACGGTCGCGCACTGACCGAGGTAGTTGCCCTGATCCGCCGGGATGGGCCTGACATTGTACACACCCACAGTTCCAAGGCCGGGGTCTTGGGCCGCTTAGCCGCCGCTTACGTCGCACGGGGTCTGGGCCGCTCAATCCCGGTTGTCCACCATTGTCACGGCTTGGCATGGGGGACGGGTAGGCAGGGTGGCGTTGCCGGCCGGGCTTTCTGGTTCGCCGAAAGGCTTACAGGAGGCCTCTGCAGCGGAGTGATAAGCGTATCGCAGGCTGTGCAGGATCTCGTCATACACGACGGCATCTACCCGCGCGCCAGGCATGCCGTGATTCACAACGGGATCGATCTTGAGCACCCGGGGGAGGGCCCGTTCACGGCGGGGCCTGCTATCCGGGCCGCTCTCGGCCTGCCTTCCTCTGGAACGCTCGTTGTGCACATCGGCCGTGCTGTGCCCGGCAAGGGACATGGCGCTGCACTTGATGCCCTGGAGATCATCGCTGCCTCGGGTGACGGCGATATGCATCTCCTTTTTGTCGGCGATGGTCCGCTCATTCCCTCGTTGGCGAAGCGGATTGCATCGTCACCGCTCCTACGCGGACGAGCCCATTTGCTGGGTTTCCGTACTGATGTCGGGGCCATCCTGCGGGCCTCGGACCTGATGTGCCTTCCATCCGCTGCCGAGGGTTTGCCGCTCGTAATCATCGAGGCGATGGCGGCCTGCCTGCCGGTTATTGCGACCACTGTCGGGGGAATCCCGGAGTTGGTGGTCGATGGCTTCACCGGGCTGCTGGTGCCCTCGCCTCCGCCTTCGACCCTGCTCGCGCAGGCACTGCTGCGATTGCACAATTCACCGGCTATGGCGGCGGAAATGGGCAGGGCCGGGCGGCAGCGGGCGGAGCGGCTGTTCTCCCTACAGAACACCTCCCGAATCATCGACTTCTTAGATGATATAGCCCAACACGCGCAGGTTGCTGCGTAGTGCCGGGGGGTTGACACATGAACGGCTGCCTCGCCGTCGTCACCGGCTCTGAAGGTTTCATCGGAACGCATGTCACTCGTGGCCTCGCCCGTCTTGGATGGTCCGTGTTGGCGGTCGACCGCCTCCCAACTGAAGGCCCGCTCCACGCTCCCGGAATCATTCATGAACGGTGTGACGTAGCCAGCCGGACCTTCGCCAGGATGCTTCTTGCAGCCCGGCCTCACGCTGTAATCCATCTGGCAGCACAGAGCAGCCTTGCCGCCCTTGACCGCGACCCCGACGGCGGGCTTCGCGACAACGTCCTGGCGACGGCATCGGTTGTGGAAGCAGCCCGGGCCGCGGGAGTCGGGCGCGTTGTATTCGCGTCTTCCGCTGCAGTCTACGGTTGTTGTGACGCTCTGCCCCTGCGCGAAGACGCTCCTGTGCGCCCCGCCTCCACATATGGCTGGACGAAGGCGGCAGGAGAGCAGTTGGTTTCCAGGGGGTCGGAGGCCGGTGGGCCTTCGCATGCGATTCTGAGATTCGCCAACGTGTACGGTCCCGGCCAGGAGCGCAAGGATGATCCGGGCGTCATCAGCCTTTGGTTTTCGGCGGTGCTGAGGCAGGAGCCGTTGGCAGTCAGAGACGGCGGGCGCCCCACCCGCGACTTCGTCTACGTCGGGGACGTGGCCGAGGCTATTGCCATGGCCGTGAGCTCGCACGTTGATGGGACGTTCAATATTTCAAGCGGCATGGAAACCTCCCTCGCCGAACTCGCCGATCGCATCGCGGGCGTCACCGGCGCGCGGATTCGCCACACCGAGCACGTCGCCCAGCGTGGCGACATCGACCGGAGCGTGCTATCGCCCGCTCTGGCGCGCAAGGCGCTGGGCTGGAAGAGCCTCACGCCGCTCGACGTGGGCCTTCGCAGAACCTGGCGCCACATGGTTGCCACCGTGACGGAGCGCAAGCCGGTCGCGGTGGCCATCGGCTGATTTCCGAGGGGTGATCGCTCTGTCCGCCGTTGCCGAGCCGATGTTGTTTGACACTGAGTTAGCCGGGGGAGTGGTTGACGAACTCCTGCCCACGAGCGGCTGGTGCTTCAGCCGTTTGAAGCGGGCGGTCGACCTGGTCGGTGCTGGAATCCTGGGGCTTGTGCTGTGGCCGGTGTTCGGGCTGGCTGCAGCGGCCGTGCTGTTGTCCTCCGGCTGGCCGGTCATCTACAGCCAGGTTCGCCTCGGGCGCCACTTGCGTCCGTTCCGGGTCTACAAGCTGCGGACGATGCGCCTCGACGCGGAGTTGGTGACCGGGCCGGTACTGGCGTTGGAGAACGACCCACGTGTGACGCCGGTCGGCCGCGTGCTGCGCAGAACCCGCGTGGATGAGATACCACAACTCCTGAACGTCTTTCGCGGCGAGATGAGCCTTGTCGGGCCACGGCCTGAGCGGCCGGTCTTCGTCAAGCAGTTCATGCGGGAGATTCCGGGGTACATCGGCCGTTACGCTCTGCTGCCCGGGATCACAGGCCCGGCGCAGGTAGCGGAGAGCTACCACGCCAGTGCTGCAGAAAAGCTCGTCCACGACCTCGACTACCGGGAGAGGGCGAGCCTGCTGTACGACTTTCGCGTTCTTCTGGCGACCGTGGGGGTCGTTGTGCGGGCCAACGGCCGTTGATCCCGCTGGAGGGCCGTAGGCCCCGCGTCCGAGCCCATATCCTGATCGCTCTCTTCGCCGTACTCGTATACGCGGCAGTGCAGCTTCCCATGCCCACGCAGCCCGGGCCTGACGCTGCGTATTACCTGCTCGGCTGCGAGCACCTGGCCGCTGGTCAATGGGTATGGGGAGGGGAGCCTCCGCTGGCGTTCCTTGTGCTCTACCCGTTCACCCGTGTGCTGTCCGGGCCGAAGGCCTTCACCGTGTGCAGCGCGTTGTTCGGCGGTCTCGCGGTGTACCTGATGGGTGAGTTGTGCGCGCGGCTTGCGGTGCGGACCTGGGCTGGGCCGCAATCCAGGCGGCAACCCGCTGCAGTTCTCGGCGCCCTGATCGGGGCGGTGCTGTGCCTGGGGTACATGTATCCGTGGTTCATGACCGGGCTCCTCAAGAATCAGGTTGCCAACGTTTTGGTGATCGGGGTACTGCTGGCCCTGACAACCGGAAACCTCCTCCGCTCGGGCCTGTTCCTTCTGCTCGCAGCCTCCGCCCACCCGGGCGTCGCGCTCACGCTTGCGGTCGCGCTCGTGGCCACCGCCGGCTTGACCCTTGCGGGGCGGGTCCTTGCGGCAAGCCGCAACGGGCACGGAGTCTGCAGAGCGGCCGGGCGGCTCCGGGACGTTGCGAAGGGCAGGGGGCCTCTCTTGCTTGGGCTGGGCCTGCTGGTAATCGCCGTGGCGGCAGTCGCAACGCCTACCGTCGTGCGCTACCTCTCCAGCTACCTCAGGTCCGACTCGACCGCCGAAGGCGCCGCCGTGTTCAACTGGGACGCCGTGGCCCTGATTGCTCGGTATCTTCCGCTGTGGATCCCCGCTGCCATGAGCCTGGCGAGGGCGGTCTCTCGAAGGGACGGGCCTGGGCCAACGGTGCGCCACGCCACGACCTCGCTGGTCGTGTGCTCTGTCTGGGCCGTCGTCCTCGCGGCGATGGCCAGCGTGTCTGGGCTGACTTCGCGGCGGTTCGAGGTCCAGATGTTCGCCCCCCTGGTGGCGCTCGCCGGCGCCGAGATGGCGCAATGGAGGGGGGAAATGCCGGCCCTGATCTTGCGGCGCCGCCTGGCCCGCAGGGCGGGCCTGCTTGTGGCGCCGGTATTTGGCCTGGTTGTGGCCGCAGCTGCACTGGCCGGGGCCGAGCCGTTGCTCCACGCGCCCCAAGTGGAGGCGCTGAAGTCGATGGACGCGGCACTACCCCAGGACGCACGGATCGTGGTCTACCAGTCGGACGCGCGGTACTGGGTCGAATACTATGCGCGGCGCCCGGTGCTCAGCCCGTTTCTCGCGCGCGAGCGCCTGTCGTCTCCCGGCCCGGTTTACCTGTTCAGCGAGCGCGAAGCAACCTACGGCATGGAGTGGCCCCCGGAAACCCTCTCCGGACTTGCCCGTCGCGGGGTGACAGTCTGGGACGCGGACGGGTTGTTACTGTTCAAAGCACAATGGAACCAAGCATTCTTTGACGATTGGCAGGGCCCCCGCGAGAACGAGACCGTGATTGCGCTGCTTGAAGCCGACATGCCCGAAGGATTCGGCGGCCGCGGACGGCTGCCGCCCGTGGCCGGGACGGTCCTTGGCTGGACGCTGTTCCTGCCGTTGGGCCTTGCGCGCGCAGCCGGCCTTGGGCCGGAGCTGGCAACCGCGGCCGGGCTGCCGCTGACCCTGGTGCTCTGGTGGTTTGCGGCGGGCATGATTCTACGATGCTCCCGGCGGCATACCGTTACGTGCCGGACAGACTCCAGGGTGGCAAGTGCCTCAGGAGCCACGATCAGCCCTTGATCTTCGCAAGCAGCCACGCCATGTTCTTGGCCAGGTTCTCGGCCGTACGAAGCCCTTCGGCGTCACCAGCGACGTCTCCCTCGCGCATGCCGAAGGCCATGTTCCAGTAAGTCGAGCCCGGCACGACCATGCCCTGGTGAAGGAACACGAACATCATCTCCGCCAGGGCGAAGTTCTGGCCGGCGCGCCGCTGAGGTAGCCGATGCGGTCGATGAAGCACTTCATCTGCCCGGCGGTACTTGAGAAATAGACCGGGGCGGCGAGGATGAATCCATCCGCTGCTGCGAGCTTATCGAACAGCTCCGGCACATCGTCCGCGATCGCGCAGTTCTTGGTCTTCCGGCATGTGCCACATGCCCGACACGGCTCGATGCGGCGGTTGCGGAGGCCCACGAATTCGGTTGCCACTCCCTCGGTCTCCAGCGCCGAAAGCGTGTGGCGAAGCAATGCTTCGGTGTTGCCTCCGGCGCGCGGGCTGCCGGACACGCCGACGACGGTTGGCCGGGTCTTCTCGGGCATCTGCTGCGTCATCTCAGAGTCCCTCCAAAGGTGCTGATGGAAACCATTCGTTCCGCCCGGACCCGCCCGGCTCCTCCCGCCGGCGGCGGTAGGTCTGCGGTATCTCAGCGTTGAGGCGCTGTCGTGCTGCAGGTTCTTGCGGGCGCTCTTTGTGCATTTGTGAGCGCCCATATTGCATACCTATTCGCAGATGTGTATAGTTATCCATATGGGTCGCCAGTCAGGTGCTGCTACAAAATGAGGTTTCCAAGCAGAGGCGGCTGAAGGAGGAATCCGCAGTGAAGAAAGTGGTGCTTGCGTACTCGGGCGGTTTGGATACGTCGGTGGCGATCAAGTGGCTGGAGGACAAATACGGCTACAAGGTAATCGCCGTGACGGCCGACGTAGGGCAGGGCGCAGAGATGCGCACCATCCGGGAAAAGGCACTCAAGGTCGGCGCAATCGCAGCTTATGCTATCGACGCGCGTGAGGAGTTCCTCCGCGAGTTCGCCTTCCGGGCGCTCAAGGCCAACGCGGTGTACGAGGGGCAGTACCCGCTGGCGTCGGCGCTGTCGCGGCCGCTGATCACCAAGCTGTTGGTGGACATCGCCGAGAAAGAGGGCGCCGATGCGATCGCCCACGGGTGCACCGGCAAGGGCAACGACCAGGTCCGGTTCGATGTGTCGGCGGCCGCCCTCGCCCCACACCTCAAAGTCATCGCTCCCGTGCGCGACTGGCCCATGTCGCGCGAAGAGGAGATGGATTACGCAGCCGAGCACGGCATCCCGGTACCGACCGCCAAACGGAGCCCATACAGCATCGACTACAACCTGTGGGGCCGCAGCATCGAGTGCGGCGTGCTCGAACAACCGTGGAACGAGCCCCCGGAGGACATCTACCTGACGACCAAGTCGGTCCAGGATTGCCCGGCGGAACCGGCGTATGTGGAGATCGGTTTCGAAAAGGGCGTTCCCGTGTCGCTCGACGGCAAGGCGCTCGACCCTGTTGAACTGGTTTCAGAGCTCAACATCATCGCCGGCAACCATGGAGTCGGCCGTGTTGACCACATTGAAAACCGGCTCGTCGGAATCAAGTCGCGCGAGATCTACGAGTCTCCCGCGGCAACCGTCCTGCTTGCGGCGCACCGCGACCTTGAGGACCTGACCCTGCCGCGAGAGGTTGGCCACTACAAGCGCACGATGGAAGACAAGTACGCAGAAATGCTGTACTTTGGCCTGTGGTATTCGCCCCTGCGCAAGGCGATGGACGCATTCATCGACCAGACCCAGGAGAACGTGACCGGTGTCGTCCGGCTGAAGCTCGACCACGGCCATGTGATCGTCGTCGGCCGCAAGTCGCCGTATTCGCTGTACGACTTCGCCCTCGCGACGTACGACAAGGACGACGCCTACAACCATGCCGCAGCCGTCGGATTCATCGAGATCTGGGGACTGCCGACCCGCATTGCGGCGAAGCTTGAACGGGCCAAGTCCGAAACCGCAACTCCTGCCGCCATCGCCGGCCCGAAGGCAGCGGGGACCGGCAACGGCGGGGCCGAGTCCCTATGAGCCGCCCGCCGGGGCCCGCAGGCGGCAGCAGCAAGCCGTGGGGCGGCTCCTACGCCGCGGAAACAGCCCCGGAGGTGGATCGCTTTACTGCCTCGTTGCCGTTTGACAAACGCCTTTACCGGCAGGACATCGCCGGTAGCATCGCCCATGCGCGGATGCTTTCCCGGCAGGGGATCATCGCCGGTGACGAGGCCGAGCGGATCATCGGGGGCTTGGGCGAGATCCTCGCCGAGATAGAGTCAGGATCGTTCGACTGGCAGGTCGGCCTCGAAGACGTACATATGAACATCGAAGCCCGGCTCCGCCAGAAGATCGGCCCGGTCGGGGGCAAGCTCCACACCGCGCGCAGCCGCAATGACCAGATCGCCCTGGACATGCACCTCTACGTGCGCGACGCCATCGATGGGTTGCTGGCCGCCCTGCGCGGCATGCAGGCGGCGATCCTTGAGAAGGCTCGTGCCCACAAAGGCGCGGTACTGCCCGGGTACACCCACCTTCAGCGTGCGCAGCCTGTACTGCTGGCGCACCACCTATTGGCATACTTCTTCATGTTCCAGCGGGACGCCGAGCGCCTTGCCGACGCGCGGCGCCGCGCAAACGTGATGCCCCTCGGCGCCGGGGCCCTGGCTGGCACCACGTTTCCGATCGACCCGGACTCGGTGGCGGCTGAACTCGGCTTTGCCTCCCGGTATGCCAACAGCATGGACGCGGTGTCGGACCGGGACTACGTCGTTGAAACCCTCGCCTGTTGCGCTCTGATCGCCGCCCACCTGTCGCGGCTCGGAGAAGAACTGGTCCTCTGGTCGAGCTCGGAGTTCGGCTACCTGCGGATGTCCGACGCCTTCACCACGGGGTCAAGCATCATGCCGCAGAAGAAGAACCCGGTGATCGGCGAACTCCTCCGCGGCAAGACAGGGCGGGTCTACGGCGCCCTCGTCGGGTTGCTCACCGTGCTCAAGGGCCTGCCGCTGACCTACAATACGGATCTGCAGGAGGACAAGGAAGGCACGTTCGACGCCATCGACACCGCAAGCGCGTGCCTCAGTATTGCGGCCACCGCCATCGCGACGAGCACGTTCGTCGAGGAGCGAATGCTGCAGGCTGCCGGCCAGGACTTCATGTCGGCCACCGACCTCGCAGACTATCTTGCCTCCCGGGGTATCCCCTTCAGGGATGCGCACACCCTCGTCGGCAGGGCGGTCGCATACGCGGCGCAGAAGGGCGTGGAACTGCGGCAACTGTCGCTTGATGAGCTCAAAGCGGTGTGCCCCCTGATAGAGGGTGACGTGTATGCACTGCTTACGCCGCAGGCGGGAGTCGAGCGCCGGGTCTCGCCGATGGGCACCGCCCCGGAGCAGGTGGAGGAACAGCTCGAACTCGCCGCGCGGTTGCTTGCCGCCTCCCGGCCCTAGTGGGGTGCTGCGCCGGCCGGGCCTTCCCGCGGGGTGTAGTCCACGCGCACGATCTCGCCGTCGCCCGCCGTCGCCCGCTGGGGGCGAGCGTTACCCAGCTGGCGATATAGCTCCTGCGCCCCCGGCATGGGCATCCACACCACCGCAGCCACCCGCCCCTCCACCTTCTTGGCCGCCGTGTCGAAGTCCGAGATCTCGTAGAACGTGAAGCCGACCGTCCTGCGGTCCCCCGCGACCAGACAGTCGTGCGCGAATCCCTCCTGCCCGGGTCCCGTCAAAACCAGCCTAAATGGCCCAATCCTGCGTCGCGAAGCCAATCCGACTCACCGCCCTCGTCCTTGGTTGGTAAGATATGCTATATTAGAGACAGGATTTCCTGCTTTATCCACAGGACTTTTTTGAGGGTGGAGCGGACCCTTGCCGGATGGTGCAGGTTTCCCCCGGGAGGGGCCAGAAGTGGGGCGCGGGAGGTTGATCGGCATGGCCCAGCAGTATGTGCGCGATATCAAGGCCGGTACGGAGGTCAGGGCTACCTTCTACCTGCAGTCATGGTCGTTGGTCCCGTTCCGCGATGCCAGCAAGGGGATGTACCTGGCATTGACGCTGAGTGACAAGACCGGCCAGATCCAGGGGCGCGTCTGGGAACGTGCCAGCGAGGTTGCCGGCGGGTTGCCTGAGAAGGGCATCGTTCGTGTTGTAGCGGCCGCGGACGAGTACCGGGGCCAGGTACAGCTAACGGTCAGCGAGGTTGAGAGGGTCGAGGGCGCAGAGGACCGGGCGCAGGAGTTCCTGCCGGTCACACGTTCAGACCTTAACCGCCTAAAGGCCAAGTTGCAGCAAGTGCGCCTGAGCGTGCAAGACCAACACCTGGCCGGGATCCTCGGCTACCTGTTTGAGCCGCGCATCTACGAGGCCTTCACCTCGTACCCTGCGGCCAAGCTGGTTCACCATGCCTATGTCGGGGGCCTGCTCGAGCACAGCCTGGAAGTCGTCGAGTTCTGCCGGCTGGCTGCGGAGATGTACGATTTCCTGGACCGCGACCTTTTGATTGTCGGGGCCCTGTTTCTCGATATCGGCAAGATCGAGGAGTACTCGATGTCCGGCGCGGTGGACGTGACCGACAAGGGGCGGCTCGCCGGCCATACCGCGCTTGGCCTGCGGATGCTCGACGACGCAATCGCCCAGGCCAAGGGCGTGCCGGAGGAGATCGCCGCGCACCTGACCCACCTGATCCTTTCGCATCACGGCGAACTCGAGGCCGGAGCCGCCGTGCTGCCGCAGACGCCGGAGGCCATGGCGCTGCATGTGGCGGACCTATTCAGCGCAAAGATCAAGCAGTTCGAGCAGGTTATGCAGAGTGGCAACCAGGGCGGCTGGTCGCAGTACGACCGTCTGCTTGCGCGGACCCTTTACTCGGGCTTTGCGGCCTGGCGCAAGCAGGCCTCGTCCCCGGACGCCGCAAGACCGCAACCCGCGCCTCAGCGGACGGCCACCTTGTTTTCCGGCAAGACGGAGCACGGCGGGGTCTAGCCCAAGGCCGGAGGACGACGGCGTCCGGCCGAGACCCCGCGATAGGCTCAGTCCTAGCTTGGTGGCAACCCCTGCGGCGGTCCCAACGCGCGTTCGCCGTTATCCGCGCCGGCCTCCTCAGGATGCCCCGCCGCTGCGGAGCCCTTGCGGGTTGCGCCGGCGCCAAAGGCCGTAACGACAAATCCGAGGACCAGGCTGAGATAGTGGGTCATGAGGCGCCAGACCAAGACCAACACCCCGACCAGCGGAAGCGGGACAAACCGCGCAAACAGAGCAGCGAAGCCGACCTCCGACGCCCCTGCCGAGCCGGGAGTCGGGGCGTATGCGACAGCGAGGTAGAAGATGACCGCCGTCGCACCGATCTCCGCAATCGGCGAGGCCCCTCCGAGTGAACGGACCAGGACCACAGGGACGCACAGTACCGCGCTCCACCCTGCGAACGACAGTGCGCCGACCAGAGCGACAGTGCGGAGCCGTTCGCGGCCGAAGTGGCGGATAGCTGCGACAAAGGACTGCGCGTGCTGCTCAAGCTTGACCATCACGGCCGCGATCCGCGGCCGGGCCAGGATCCTGGCGACAAAGGGTTTTCGTATGAGCATCCCGGCGAACGCCCTTGCGCGCGCCCTGCCGAAGAACAGCAGTCCCAGCAGAAGGGTGATACCAAGATAGACGCCGAGGCCCACGTAGAGGGCGATTGTGGCGCGGGGGCCGAGATTCCACCCCTTGGCCGTAACCAGAAGCCAGAGCGGCACGAGGATCCCGAGGCAGACCCGTGCCGTACCGTGAAGCAGGGCTTTGATGGCGATGACGGCGGTTGCGTGCCCCAGCGGCACCCCGTTGCGATGCAGTGCGTAAACCTGAAACGGTTCCCCACCTGAGTCAAACGGCGTAATCCGGGCAAAAAACGCTCCCAGCAGCACAATCCGCATCACCGACCAGAAGCCGACGGTCTCGCCGAGGGCGCGGCTCAGAAGCCAGAGCCGGAGCCCCTCCGACAGCCAGTCGAGGAGGACCAAGCCGAGGCAGGCCAGCAGGTAGGGCAGCTTGATCACCTTGATGGCCCCGAAGTTGGGCCTGCCGCCCGTCGCCCATACCACCGCCAGGAGACCGAGGGTCCCCAGGAGCAGTACGAGCAGCAGATTCTGCAGGTCGCGGAGGCGTGACGTACGCGGTGGCAACTGCTGCCGGCCGTTCAGGGTCATCGCCTCGCCTCGCTTTCGTCCAGCCGATTATACCACCGACCTACCCTGAGGGCAGTCGAAGGCTGGCAAGCGGTGTTGTGCCCCTAGCCGGTCAGGCGCACCGGGATCCCGGCTGCCTTCATCTCGGCCTTGACTGCGGCGATGGAAACCTGTCCGAAATGGAGTAGCGAAGCCAGCAGCGCGGCGTCCGCCGCGCCCTGAGTAAGCACATCGACGATGTCCCGGGCTTTACCGGCCCCGCCGGAGGCAATGACCGGCACGCCGACCGCGGAGCTGACGGCACGGGTCAGGTCAAGGTCGTACCCCTTCTGCCTGCCGTCTGAGTCGATGCTGGTCAGGAGGATCTCGCCGGCGCCCAACTCGACGGCCTGGGCTGCCCAGGCCACGGCATCGAACTCCGTGGGCCGTGTACCGCCGTGAGTGTAGACCCTCCAGAAGCCCTGCCGCTCGCGGGCGGCGTCGATCGCCAGGACGATGCACTGCGCGCCGTACCGGCCGGCGGCCTCCGTGAGGAGGGCAGGACGCTCGACCGCCGCCGTGTTGATCGTCACCTTGTCCGCTCCAGCCCGCAGCAGCCGCCCGACGTCTGCGGCCGTCCTGACGCCGCCACCGGCCGCAAGGGGGATGAAGACCCGCTCGGCGACGCGCGTCAGCAGGTTGAGAAACGTGCGGCGACCCTCGAGTGATGCGGTGATGTCGAGGAACGCGAGTTCGTCGGCTCCGCCGGCGTCATACCGGGCCGCCAGATCAACTGCGTCGCCTGCGTCGATGAGGTTTCCAAAACTTACGCCCTTGACAACACGCCCGTCTTTGACGTCAAGGCACGGGATCAGCCGCTTGGCAAGCACCTCAATGCCTCCCTTCGCCGAGCGAGAGGAAGTTGCGGAGCAGGTGAAGGCCGGCCGAGCCGCTCTTTTCCGGGTGAAACTGAGTGCCCCAGACCGTACCGCGCCCGATGACCGATGCGAACCTCTCGCCGTACGTTGTCGAGGCCGCCCAATCGGCGGGGTCCTCGGGAAAGGCCGCGTAAGAATGAACGAAGTAGAAGTAGGAGTCCGGGATACCCGTGAGCAGGGGCGGGGGCAACACGCCGGGGCCCGGCGCGCTGACGGCGTTCCATCCAACGTGCGGCACCTTCAAGCCGGGGGCTGCGA